>JAMLIM010000071.1 GCA_023954175.1 Rhizobacter sp. | reverse complement strand
GCCTCGGCCAGCCGCTCGGAGTACCGAATAGACACATATTGCGACCCGCGATCCGAATGATGCACGAGCGCGCCGTTGCGCTGCGATTGGCGCGCGTACAGCGCCTGCTCCAGCGCGTCGAGCACGAAGTCGGTGTGCATCGAGCTGCTGACGCGCCAGCCGACGATGAACCGGGCATAGACGTCGATGACGAAGGCGACGTAGACGAAGCCTTGCCACGTCGAGACGTACGTGAAGTCCGATACCCAGAGCTGATTCGGTCGTTGGGCCTTGAACGCGCGGTTGACACGGTCCAGTGGGCATGGCGCCTTGGCATCCGGTACTGTCGTGCGAACGGTCTTGCCGCGCATGACGCCACGCCAGCCATTGGCGCGCATCAGCCGCTCGACGGTGCAGCGCGCCACCGACTGGCCTTCGCGGTGCAGTTGCTTCCAGACCTTGTCGGCACCGTACACGCGCAGGTTGCTCGTCCACACGCGCTCGATCTCGGGCAGCAGTTCGGCGTCGCGCCGCTGCCGTGCCGGTCGGATCTCTGGATTGCGATGCCGCGCCGCCTCGCGCCATACCGCCGACGGGGCGACCTGCAACGCCTGGCAGATCGGCTCGACCCCGAAGCGGTCGCGATAGCGCCCGACGAACTCGCTCACGACTTGAAGCGGCGGTCGAGCTCCGCCTGGGCGAAAAACGCGCTCGCCAGCTTCAAGATCTCGTTGGCCTTGCGCAGTTCGCGAACCTCGCGCTCGAGCTCCTTGACGCGTTGCTGCTCGGCCGTCGTCGGACCTTCGCGCAGACCTCGATCACGCTCGGCGCGGCGCACCCAGCGGCGCAGTGTCTCGGCAGTGCAACCGATCTTGCCAGCGATGGACTCGATCGCCGCCCATTGCGACGCGTACTGATCCTTGGCTTCGAACACCATGCGCACCGCGCGCTCGATGACCTCGGGGGAATACTTCGGGGACTTCCTCATCATGGCTCCATCTTCTCAAACGAAGGAGCCTCCTCATTTCCCGGGGCGGTTCAACTCGAAGAGTTGTCGCTCCGCACCGTCGCTCTGGCCAATTTGCTTGACTTCAATGAACGCGACGGGCCTGTTTGAGGGGTGGCATAGCGCGTAGTCGACCCTCCGCCCACTGAGCGAGAACTCGGGGCACACAACCTGTGTGTCGTATGTTGGCCACCCGAGTGCTTGGAGCAAGCGCAACACGATGCCCTGCGAGACCGCCGCTTCATTGCCATACCTACCGGCCTTGATGCCAGCGCGGACATCCTCAATGCTTCTCGTCAGGCTCATGGACAGCGCCGATAGTGTTTGCGAGGTCTGACTTTGCCTTGAGCGTCTGCCCTCGGCAAGGGTGTTTCTGCTGTGTGCCGCGGGGAGCGGGGGCGAATCATGTATCCGCTCGGTGGCTTGACGGGGCATTGCATACTGGCAACTTCACCACTCCACGCCGAAGCGCTTGCCCGTCATGAAGTCGTCCCTTCAATCAACCGCCGTCGTCGGTGCGGGTGCGGTTGGCAGCTTTTTCGGCGCGATGCTCGCGCGCGGCGGGCACAAGGCCACGCTCGTCGGCCGCGCGGCGCACGTGGATGCGATCACGCGCGACGGCCTGCAACTGCACCGGGCGGGTCGTGTCGAGGCGGTGCGGGTCGCCGCGACGACCGGGCTCGACGCGCTGCGCGACGCCGATCTGGTGCTCGTCAGCGTCAAGTCTGCCGACACCGAAGCCACGGCGCGCGCGATCGCGCCGCTGCTCGCGCCGGGCGCGCTCGTGCTGAGCCTGCAAAACGGCGTCGACAACGCCGACACGATCGCGCGCCATGTCGGCCAGACGGTGCTGCCCGCGGTCGTCTACGTCGCGGTGGCGATGCCCGAGCCGGGGGTCGTCATGCACTACGGGCGCGGCGATCTGGTGATCGGCGCGCGGACGGTGAAGAGGGCCGGCGCCGACGGCGCACCACAGCCACAACAAGATGGGCTCGCCGCCAGCATGCAGCAGGTGGTCGATCTGTTCGCAGCGGCCGAGGTGCCGGTGCGCATCTCGGACGACGTGATCGGCGAACTCTGGAGCAAGCTGCTCGTCAACTGCGCCTACAACGCGATCTCCGCGCTGACACAATTGCCGTACGGACGCCTTGCCGCGATGCCCGAGATCCGCGAGACGCAGGCCGCCGTGGTGCGCGAGGTGCTCGCGGTCGCGCAGGCCGATGGCCATCCGCTCGGCGCGGCCGCATCGACGGCGGCGATGGAGGGCATCGCGGTGGCGATGCCGGCGCAGCTGTCGTCCACCGCGCAGGATCTGGCGCGTGGCAAGCCGACCGAGATCGATCACCTGAACGGCTTCGTCGCGCGGCGCGGCGCGGCGCACGGCATCGCAACGCCTGTGAACCAGACGCTGCACGCGCTCGTCAAGCTGGCCGAGTCGGCCCGGACGGCGCCATGACGCCGCGAGCGCGTCGCGCGCGTTCGGCGGCGGCCGATCGATGAGCGAGCAGCCGCAGGCGGTGCCCGCAGCGTTCGCGCAAGCGCTGCGCGAACTCGGCCTCGCCGACGAGCGCACGCTCACCGGCGTCGCGCTCACCGGTGGCGTCTCGTCCGACATCTGGCGCATCGACAACAGCTTGCGCGGCCCGGTCTGCGCCAAGCGCGCGCTTGCCAAGCTGCGCGTCGCGGCCGACTGGCAGGCGCCCATCGCGCGCAATTTGTACGAGGCGCGCTGGATGCAGGCTGCCGCCGCGGCCGTGCCCGGTTGCACGCCCGAGGTCCTCGGCCAGCACCCCGCGCTCGGCGTGCTCGTGATGACCTACCTGTCGGCGGCCGATCATCCGGGCTGGAAAGGCCTGCTGCGCGACGGCCACACCGATGCCGCGACGGCAGGCGCGGTGGGCGAGACGCTGGCGCGCATCCACGCCCATTCCGCCGCGCGTCCCGCGCTCGCGGCGCAGTTCGACACCGACGCCATCTTCTTCGACATCCGGCTCGAGCCCTATCTGCTGGCGACCGCCGCCCGGCATGCGGACCTGGCGCCGCGGCTGCGCGCGCTCGTCGCGCAGACGCAGGCGAACAAGCGTGCGCTCGTGCACGGCGACGTGAGCCCGAAGAACATCCTCATCGGCCCGCGCGGGCCGGTGCTGCTCGACGCCGAATGCGCCTGGTGGGGCGACCCGGCGTTCGACATTGCGTTCTGCGCCAATCATCTGCTGCTCAAGTGCCTGTGGAATCCTGCTGCGCGTGGCGCGCTGCTCGCCGGCTTCGATGCGCTCACATCGGCCTATCTCGCGGGCGTCGACTGGGAGCCGCGCGCCGCGATCGAGCGACGCGCAGCGGCGCTGCTGCCGGGCCTGCTGCTCGCGCGCGTCGACGGCAAATCGCCGGTCGAGTACATCACGAGCGAAGATCAACGCGCGGCCGTGCGACGTGTGTCGCGCGCGCTGCTGCAACAGCCGGCCGAGCGACTCGCTGACATACGCGCTGCCTGGCGCAGGGAACTCGACGCAGGGGAAGTTGACGCATGAAGGACAGTGATTTCGACATCCGCTCGGTGCACGCACGCCGCGTGTGGGACAGCCGTGGCCGGCCGACGGTCGAAGCCGAGGTGGCGCTCCACGGCGGCGCCCTCGGCCGCGCCATCGTGCCGGCTGGCGCGAGCAAGGGCACGCGCGAGGCGCTCGAGTTGCGCGACGGCGGCGCTGCCTTCGGCGGCCTCGACGTTCGACAGGCCGTCGCCCATGTGAACGGCGAGATCGCCCGCGCGGTGGTCGGGCTCGCCGCCGACGACCAGGCTGCGCTCGACGCCCGCCTGATCGCGCTCGACGGCACGCCGAACAAGGCGCGCCTGGGCGCGAACGCGACGCTCGCGGTGTCGATGGCCGCGGCGCACGCAGTCGCCGCGGCGCGTGGCCTGCCGCTCTACGCATCGCTCGGCGGCGCAGACGCGACGCTGCTGCCGATGCCGCAGATCCAGATCTTCGGCGGTGGCGCGCACGCCGGCCGGCGTGTCGACATTCAGGACTTCATGATCGTCTGCCCGGGCGCGGCGAACTTTGCGCAGGCGCTCGAGTGGACGGCCGAGGTCTACGCCCAGGCCGGCGCGTTGATGCGTGCGCGCGGCGCGCTCGCCGGCGTCGCCGACGAAGGCGGCTGGTGGCCGGCATTCGACACCAACGAGGAGGCGCTCGAGACGCTCGTCGGCGCGATCGAGAACGCCGGCTTCGTGCCGGGGGAGCAGGTCGGCATCGCGCTCGACATCGCGGCGAGCGACTTCGGCCGCGAGGGGCGCTACCGGCTCGGGCTGGAGCAGCGCGAACTCGACAGCGACGGCCTGATCGAACTGCTGCTGCGCTGGTGCGAGCGCTTTCCCGTCCTCAGCATCGAGGACCCGCTCGGCGAGGACGACGCGCAGGGTTTCGCGCGCTTCACCCGCGCCGCGCCGCGCAGGCTGCAGATCGTCGGCGACGACTTTCTCGTTTCGAGCGCCGATCTGCTGCGCGAGGCCGCCGCAGCGGGCGCGGCCAACACCGTGCTGCTCAAGCCGAACCAGCGCGGCACGCTGACCGAGACGCGGCAATGCTGGGACGCGGCGCGCGCCCTCGGCTACCGGGCCATCGTCTCGGCGCGTTCCGGCGAGACGGAGGACACGACGATCGTGCATCTCGCAATCGGCTGGCAGGTCGGTCAGTTGAAGGTCGGCTCCTTCGCGCGCAGTGAGCGCATGGCGAAGTGGAACGAGGCGCTGCGCATCGAAGAGCGCCTCGGCGCGCGGGCGCGTTTCGCGGGTGCTGCAGCGTTCGGCGGCGGCAGAAGCTGAGGGCTCCCGAAGGCGGCGCCGGTTGGCAGGCCGCGCGCGACTTGTTTGCCGCCGTCTAGAACTTCGCCTTCAGCCCCACGGCAACCCCGTGCGGAAGCAACTGGATCGTGATCGGCGTGTCGAGGCTGTGCGAGAGCCAGCCCGACAGGCCGCCGACGGCCCAGCCGGCGAGCACGTCCGTCTGCCAGTGGTCCTGGTTCTTGACGCGCCCGACGCCGACGTAGAGCGGCAGCAGCAACAGCGCATAGACCGCCGGCTGGTCGGACCCGTACTCCAGAACGTAGGGCGTGACGAGGGCGGCGGCGACCGCCGCCTCGCCGCTCGGGAAGCTGTAGTTCGAGCCGCCCTGGAACCACAGACAGGGGTTGGCGCCCTCGTTCGGACGGGCGCGCGTGAAGATGTATTTGCCGACGGCCGCACTCGCGCCGCCGATGACCTCGGCCTCCGCGCCTTGCCACATCGTCTTGCCGAGGCGGTTTTCGGAACCCTCCCAGATCGCGCCGCCGAGCCCGGCGATGCTCAAGCCGCCGACGATGCTGCGATACACGTTCGGGTTCCACATGCCCGATGCGTTGTAGTTCACGACATGGTCAACGCGCGACCAGCCGCAGGTCTGCGCGCCGCAGGGCAAGGCGACGAGCGCCAACGCCGCCAGCCACGGGGCGTGCCGTGCCGCGGTTGCGGCGGAGGTGGGGGTGGAGGCTGAGCGGGAGGTTGCGGAGGAGGCCACGGCTCATGGTGACCGCCGCGAACTTAGTTCCGACTTAAGCCGGAAGACACTCGAAATGCGCCCGTGGCGCGGCCTAAGTCGGCCTTAAGTCGCGCGGCCCGACAGTCCGTTGCGATCTGCCCCGTGCCGATGCGGCACGCAACCCGACCGGCCCGCCATGAACAATCATGTCCTCTTCGAAATCCTGAACGCGGGGCCCGATCTCGGCCCGGCGCCCCTCGCGATCGCGCACTTCATGGCGACGCAGCTCACTTCCGTCGTCCTCCTGGTGCTGGGCTTCGCATGGGTGCGTGGCGGGCATGCGGTCCGGCGCGACGTGCTGGAGATGTTGATCGGTTGCGCGCTGGCATCGGGCCTGGCGCAGCTCGTGCTGCACTTCTGGCCGCAGCCGCGGCCGTTCATGTTGAATCTGGGTACCCAGTACCTCCAGCATCGGGCGACGCCTGGCCTGCCGAGTCACCACGTCACCTTCCTGTGGGCACTGGCGTTCACGGCCTGGGGTACGCGACGCCTGAAGGCGTTCGCGCTGCCCTTGTTCGTGACGGGGCTGGTCGTGGGCTGGAGCCGGGTCTTCCTCGGCGTGCACTTCCCACTCGACGTGCTGGCGGCCGCGCCGGTGGCACTCGCCGGCGCCGTCGTCGCGCGCCGGATGCGCAGGCCGGCGATGCTGCTTTACTCGCCGATCCTGCATGGCTACCGCCGCCTGGACAAATGGATCGTGGCCGGGTTGATGACCGCGCGCCATACTTGACGATCGACGCGCAGGCGTCGAAACAGGTCGATTCGCATGCGAATACTGCTCATCGAAGATGACGAGATGATCGCCAAGGCGGTGCGCCGCGGCCTGGCGCAGGCCGGGTTCACGGTGGACTGGGCGCGCGATGGGCGCGACGCCGAACTGGCGCTGGCCAATGGCGTCTACGACCTCGCCGTGCTCGACCTCGGGCTGCCGAAGAAGGACGGCATGGCGCTGCTCGCGACGCTGCGCGCCAGGGGCGATTCGATGCCGGTGCTGATCGCGTCCGCGCGTGACACCGTCGGCGACCGCATCGCGGGGCTCGAGGCCGGCGCCGACGACTACGTGCTCAAGCCGTTCGACCTCGATGAGCTGATCGCGCGCGTGCGCGCGCTGCTCAGGCGCCATGCCGGGAGCGGGATTCCGCTGTTGAAATGCGGCGCGCTCACGCTCGACCCGGCACGCAAGACGGTGACGAAGGACGCGCAAGCGGTCGAGCTCTCCGCGATGGAGTTCGCGGTGCTCGAAGCGCTGATGCAGCGCCCCGGCGCCGTGCTCTCGCGCGAGAAGCTTGAGGAGTCGGTCTACGGTTGGGGGCAGGAGGTCAGCAGCAATGCGATCGAGGTGCATCTGCACAACCTGCGCAAGAAGCTGGGCAGCCACCTGATCAAGAACGTGCGCGGGGTGGGCTATCGGGTGGCCGAGGGCTGAATGCGCTCGATCGAGCGCTACATGCTGGCCTGGCTGCTCGGTGCCCTGAGCCTGGGCACGCTCGTCGTGATGGCCGTCACCTATCTGGTGACGCTCGACGAGATGAACGAAGTCTTCGATCGCGATCTGAGACACGTCGCCGAGTCCCTGGGCGGCTACCACCATGTCGGCGTGACGCTCGGCGCGGACACGGCGGCGCGTCTCCCGACGCGCACGGATGAACCCGACCTCGACGAAATCGTCACCGTCACGTGGACCGAGGAGGGCGTCCTGGCGTACTCGTCCGACCCGAGGGTGCAACTGCCGTTCCTGCGCACCGAGGCGCTGACCGAGGTCGACGTCGGCAGCGAGCGATGGGTCGTGTACACCGATGTCAGCCCGAACGGCATTGCGCAGGCGGCGCAGCGCTCGGCCGCCCGCCGCGACGCCGCGCTGGAGGCGGTGGGCAAGATCCTGCTGCCGATCATCGCGATGTCGGCGCTGGTCGGGGCGATGATGGTGTTCGCGTTGCGCCGTGGCCTGCGGCCGCTCGATCAGGCCGCGCGCGACGTCGCCGCGCGCAGCGCCGTCTCGCTCGAACCGATGCCCACCGAGGCCGTCCCGGCGGAAGTTTCGCCACTGGTGCGGGCAATCAATTCGCTGATGGGCAAGCTGGCCGAATCGATGTCCGTGCAGCGGCGCTTCCTGGCCGACGCCGCGCACGAACTGCGCACCCCGATGACGGCGCTGCGGCTGCAGGTGCAGCTCCTCGAGCGCGCGCAGGACGAAGCGTCGCGGCGGGAAGCCGTCGCCGAGCTGGAGTACGGCGTGGCACGCTCCGCGCATCTGATCGAGCAGTTGCTGCAGGTCGCGCGCTCGGGGCCGGACGGCCAGCCGGTGCGGATCGAGCCGGTCGACCTCGGCGAGCTGGTGCGCTCGGTGGTGGGGCGCATGAGTGCGAAGGCGGACGCCAAGCACATCGACCTCGGCGCGCAGACCGGCAAGGCGCTGCGCGTCGACGCCGACCCGCAGGCGCTGCTGGTGCTGCTCAACAACCTGGTCGAAAACGCATTGCGCTACACCCCGGCGGGGGGAACCGTCGACGTCGGTGCGGCGCTGCGCGACGGGCATGCCGTGCTCTACGTGGTTGACGACGGGCCGGGCATTCCCGAGGCCGAACGGCCACGCGTCTTCGACCGCTTCTACCGCGGCGCCGATCGGGCGTCGGGCGCAGGCGATGGAAGCGGCGGCGACAGCGGCAGCGGCCTGGGTCTGGCGATCGTGAAGGCGATCGCGCAACGACATGGCGCGCAGGTCAGCCTGCACACCCCGGTATCCGGTCGGGGGCTGGAGGTCCGGGTCGTGTTCGCCGCGGCACCGGCCTGAGCCGCCTCGCGCGGCGCGGGGCGTGTGTCGGCCGGCGCTAAGTGTGCGTTAAGCACCACGCGTCCACACTCGTGTCACGCCGTTTCGGATCGACGAAGCGGCATGAACCGAGCACAGGACCCCCATGGACACACGCATCGAAACCTCTGGCGCGCAGACGCTGAACAAGGTTCCACAAGTCACGCTGATCTTCTGGATCGTCAAGATGATGTCGACCAGCGTCGGCGAAACGGCGGCTGACTTTCTGACGTCGGACCTGAAACTGGGCCTTGCCCTGACGACGGCGCTGATGAGCCTGTTGCTGATCGCGGCGCTGGCCGCGCAGTTCCGGACGCGGCGCTACACGCCGGGTGTCTACTGGCTCGCCGTCGTCCTGATCAGCACCGTCGGGACCCTGATCACCGACGCGCTGGTCGACCTCTACGGGGTCGCGTTGACGACGACGAGCGCCGCCTTCGGCATCGCGCTGGTCGCCGTCTTCGCGCTTTGGTACGCGAGCGAGCGCAGCCTGTCGATCCACGGCATCGTCACACGACGGCGCGAGGGCTTCTACTGGCTCGCGATCTTGTTCACCTTCGCGCTCGGTACCGCCGCCGGCGATCTCGTCGCGGAGGGCCTGGACCTCGGCTACGCGGTGTCGGCACTGATCTACGGCGGCCTGATCGCGCTGGTCACGCTTGCCTTTCTGGCGTGGAAGCTGAACGCCGTGCTTGCGTTCTGGCTCGCCTACGTGCTGACGCGGCCGTTCGGCGCCTCGATCGGCGACTTTCTTTCGCAGCCGGCCGCGAACGGCGGCCTCGGCCTCGGAACCGTCTGGACGAGCGTGGTCTTTCTGCTCGCGATCCTCGCCGCGGTAGGCTACATGTCTCTCACACGATTCGATGCGATCGATACGCCGAAGGAGGGCGCGCCGGCATGAACCTCGAAAACAGGCAGGAAGGGCGCGAGCCCCTGAAGCAGCAACTGACCAAGGTGGCCGCGGTCACCCTCGGCTTCTGGATCATCAAGATCGCCGCGACGACCCTGGGCGAGACCGCAGGTGATGCGGTCACGATGTCGATGAACCTCGGCTACGCGGACGGGACCCTGATCTTTGCGGTGTTCTTCGCCATCGCCGTGGCCGCGCAGATCGCGGCGAAGAAGTTCCATCCCTTCCTGTTCTGGACCGTCATCGTGGCGACGACGACGGTCGGCACCACGCTGGCCGATCTGCTCGACCGTTCGCTCGGCATCGGCTACGCGGGCGGGACGACGATCCTGATCGCGTTGCTGCTCGGCACGCTCGCGCTGTGGCAACGCACGCTCGGGTCGGTGTCGGTGTCGGACATCGAGACGCGCAAGGCCGAGGTGTTCTATTGGGTGACGATCCTCTTCTCGCAGACGCTCGGCACCGCGCTCGGCGACTGGATGGCGGACAGCAAGGGTGGGCTCGGCCTGGGCTACAGCGGCGGCGCGCTGGTGTTCGGCGCGGCGCTGGCCGTCGTTGCGGCGGCCTACTTCTGGACGCAGGTGTCGCGCACCGCGCTCTTCTGGGCCGCCTTCGTCCTCACGCGGCCGCTCGGTGCGACGGTGGGCGACCTGCTCGACAAGCCGCTCACCAGCGGCGGCTTTGCGCTCAGCCGCTACGTCGCGTCGGCCGTCCTGCTCGCGTTCATCGTCGGCTGCATCCTGATCCTGCCGCAGCGTGCGGAGGCACGCAGGGCGCGCCGGGCCGACGCCAGGCCGCAGAACCCGGGCAGGCAATCGCCCGCGCCGCCGGCCCGTCCGGCGCCCGCCTGTCGGAAGTAGTCGAGCATCCGCTGGCGGAAGCAGTCGATCACTCGCTAGCGGAAGTAGTCGAGCATCCTCTCGAGGGCCATCGTGAACGGTGTGCCCATCATCGGCAACGTCAGCAGCATGCCGATCAGGCCGACCGAGAGTGAGATCGGGAAGCCGATCGCGAACACGTTCATCTGCTGCGCCACGCGCGAGACGATGCCGAGCACGAAGTTGACGAACAGCAGCATCGCGACCAGCGGCAGCGCGATCCACAGGCCGAGCGCAAAGATCTCGGCGCCCCAGACCTGCGGCTGAACACTGCGCAGGAAGGCGAACGGGTCGGGCCCGACCGGGAACGCCTCGAAGCTCTGCACGACGGCGGCGATCAGCAACAGGTGGCCGTTGATGACGATGAACAGCCACGAAATGGTGACGCCGAAGAAGCGGCTCGCGGCCGTGCCCTGGCCGCCCGAGCTCGGGTCGAAGAAGCCGGCGAAGTTCAGGCCCATCTGCAGGCCGATGACTTCGCCCGCGAGCTCGATCGCGGCGAACACGATGCGCACCGCGAAGCCGAGCGAGACGCCGATCAGCACCTGCTGGACGATCGCGAGCACGCCGGCGGCCGAGTCGAGCGCGATCACGGGCATCTCCGGCAGCGAGGCCTGCGCGGCGAGCGCGATCAGGAACGCGAGGCCGACGCGCAGCCGCATCGGCACGCTGCGCTGCGCGATCAAAGGCATCGCGCCGAACAGCGCGAGCACGCGCAGGAAGGGCCACAGCAGCGGCGTGATCCAGGCCAGGACCTGGGCTTCGGTGAAGGTCAGCATGGCCCGGCCGCGGCGGGCAGGCTCAACCGACGACGGTCGGTATCGCCTGCAGCGTGCGTTGCAGGTATTCGACGAGCGTCGAGAGCATCCACGGCCCGGCCAGCGTGAGGACGGCCACCGCGGCGACCATCTTCGGCACGAACGACAGCGTCACCTCGTTGATCTGCGTCGCGGCCTGGAAGATGCTCACGACGAGGCCGACGACGAGTACCGTCAGCAGCACCGGCGCGGCGACCATCAGCAAGAGCGTCAGGCCCTGCTGGCCGAAGGTGAAGACTTGTTGCGAGTCCATGGGTCTGACGGTCTGAAGCGAGGGGTGGGCGAAGCTCTCGGCTGGCGAAGCGTGCTGGCCTCAGCTCGCGAAACTCGCGGCGAGCGAACCGAGCAGCAGGTTCCAGCCGTCGGCGAGCACGAACAGCATCAGCTTGAAGGGCAGGGCAACGAGCACCGGGCTCAACATCATCATGCCCAGGCTCATCAGCACGCTGGCGACGATCATGTCGATGACGAGGAAGGGGATGAAGATCAGGAAGCCGATCTGGAATGCGCTCTTCAATTCGCTCGTGACGAACGCCGGCACCAGCACCTTGAACGGCACGTCCGCGGTCTTGACCGCCGGGTCGACCTTCGCCAGCCTGGCGAACAGCATCACGTCCGACTGCCGCGTCTGCTTGAGCATGAATTCCCGCATCGGCAGTTCGCCGCGCTTGAGGGCCTCGTCGAAGGCGATGCGGTTTTCGTTGAAGGGCTGGTAGGCCTCGGCATAGACCTTGTCGAAGGTCGGCCCCATCACGAAGAAGGTGAGGAACAGGCTGAGGCCGACGATCACCTGGTTCGGCGGTGCGGCCTGGGTGCCGAGTGCCTGGCGCAGCAGCGAGAGCACGATGACGATGCGCGTGAAGCCCGTCATCAGCAGCAGCACCGCGGGCAGGAACGACAGCGCGGTGAAGAACAGCAGCGTCTGGATCGGCACCGAATAGCTCGTGCCTGCCGCACCCTGACCGACCATGAGCGGCAGGCTCGCGCCGGCCTGTGCAAACGCGGACTGCGGCAGCGCGAGGGCGGCAGCGACAGACGCAGCGCCCGCGACGCCCGCGAACGAGAGCCCCCGGAGACAGACGCGCATCGTGCGAGCGGTGCCGCGCTCAGGCCTTGGCATCGCGCGCGCCATCACCGGGGGTGCTGCGCGTGCGGCCGAGGAGCTGGGCGAACGGCGATCCGGATGCGGCGGCAAGCGTCGGTGCATCGCCTTGCGCCGCCATGTCGCGCAGCAGCGTCACGCTTTGCGGCGACACGCCGAGCACGAGCCAGCGCCGGTCGTCGCCGCTGCCGACCTCGACCGTCACGACGCGTTGATTGGGCGACAGCGCGAGCGTCGCCACGCTGCGCAGCCCGCCCTGCGCGGCCATCGCACCGACCGGCGTGCGCTTGAGCAGCCAGAGCGCGACCGGGATCAGCGCGATGATGGCCGCGAACCACAGCAGCGGGGCAAGGCTCGACGTCATGGGCGTGCGGGGAAGTGCCGGCGGCGCGAGCGTTCGCTCAGCCGCTCTTGCTGAGCCGGCGCATGCGCTCGGACGGCGTGACGATGTCGGTCAGCCGGATGCCGAACTTCTCGTTGACGACGACGACTTCGCCCTGCGCGATCAGGTAGCCGTTGACGAGCACGTCCATCGGCTCGCCGGCGAGCGCGTCGAGCTCGACGACCGAGCCCTGCGCAAGCTGCAGGATGTGCTTGATCGGGATGCGCGTGCGGCCGAGCTCGACAGTCAACTGGACCGGGATGTCCAGGATCATGTTGATGTCGTTCGCCGCGGCCGGGCCGGTGCCCGCGGGGAAGTTCGTGAACTCCGCCGGTGCGACCTGGTCGCCGCCGTTTTGCAGCTCGCTGGCCGATTCGGGCTTGGCCTCGGCCAGCGCGGCGGCCCATTCGGCGGCCATCGCGTCGTCGTCGCTCGCGCCCACGCTTTCCGGTTCAGACATGTGATTCCCCCAGCCAGCCCGTGGTCGAGCTGGTCAACAGTTGATCGACTTTCAATGCGTACTTGCCGTTGGACGTGCCGTAGTGGCACTCGAGCACCGGCACCCCGTCCACCGTCGCCTGTATCGCGTGCTGCAGATCGAGCTCGATGAAGTCGCCCGGCTTGAACGACAGCAGCTGCTCGACGGTGGCGGGCGCGTGCGCCAGCGCGGCGACGAGCTCGACGTTGGCCGCCTGGATCTGCGACTTCATCAGGTTCACCCAGCGCCGGTCGGGCTCGTTGGCGTCGCCCTGCGCGCTCGAATAGAGCACGTCGCGGATCGGCTCGAGCGTCGCGTACGGGATGCAGAAGTGGATCGTGCCCGAGGTGTCGCCGATCTCGATCGTGAACGAGGTCGCGACGACGACTTCGCTCGGCGTCGCGATGTTGGCGAACTGCGGCTGCATCTCCGAGCGTTGGTACTCGAGCGCGAGCGGATACACGCCCTGCCATGCCTTGCCGTATTCGGCGGTGATGACGTCGACCAGGCGCTGGATCACGCGCAGCTCGGTCGGCGAGAAGTCGCGCCCCTCGATGCGCGTGTGGTATTTGCCGGCGCCGCCGAAGAGGGCGTCGATGACGGCGAAGACGAGCGTCGGGTCGCACACGATCAGGCCGTTGCCGCGCAGCGGGCGCACCGAGACGATGTTGAAGTTCGTCGGCACGACGATCTCGCGCAGGAAGGCGCTGTACTTCTGCACCTTGATCGCGCCGATCGCGATCTCCGGGCTGCGGCGCACGAAGTTGAACAGGCCGACGCGGATGTTGCGGGCGAAGCGCTCGTTGATGATCTCCATCGTCGGCATGCGCCCGCGCACGATGCGCTCCTGGCTCGCCAGGTCGTAGTCGTGCACGCCGCCGCTGGCGTTCTGCTGTTCGGGCTCGAGCTTCTGGCTCTCGCCGGTGATGCCCTGCAACAGCGCGTCGACTTCGTCCTGCGACAGGATGTGTTCGTTCATGGCGCTACTGGACGATGAAACTCGCGAACAGCACGCGGCGCACCGGGTTGTGCTCGGGCGGCGGCTGCGGGCTGACCGGCTTGCCGTTGCTGCCGAGCGTCGGTTCGAACTCGATCCCCATCGGCCGCACCGATTCGCGCATGATCTCGGCGGCGAGCGCCTCCTTGCCGGCGCGGTCGAGCAGTTCGTTCGCCGTCTTGTGCGCGAGGATCATCAGGATCGCGTTGCGGATGGCCGGCATGTAGACCTTCATCTCCTCCGCGAACTTCGCGTCGTCCACTTCCAGCGTGAGCCCGATCTGCGCGTAGCGTTCGGCGTCCTTGTCGGCGAGATTGACGACGAAGGGATCGAGCGGGACGTAGGTTGGCGGCCCGTGCGGCTTCTCCTTCTCGACGGCCGCATGCGCTACCGGCTGACCGTCCTCGTCGACGGCGGCTTCGGCCGCGGCGCGGTGCTTGAAGAACCAGATTGCGCCGCCCGCGAGCAGCAGCACGACGACGAGCACGATCGCGATCAGGATCAACAGCTTCTTCTTGCCGCGCGCGGGCACCGGGATCTCTTCGATCTCCGGGGTGGCGGCAACAGGCTTGGCGGCGGCGGCGGACATGCAGCAAGGCTCCTAGGGCTTGATCGGTGGCGCGGCGCACATGGCGGGCCGCGCTGCACCTCGGGGCGTGGAGCAAATTATGAAAAGCGGACCGCGATCGCGAAGCGGCGATAAGCGGGGCAAAGCCGCGCCGTCTCGTCCCGACCTCAGGCGTAGAGGTCGACCCCGCCCCGCAGCGCCGCGCTCGCGCGCGCGTGCGCCGCCGGCGCAACGGTGTCCGCCGGGACCGCCTCGCCGACGCGTCGAGAAGCGCCGCGCGTCGCTCGTGCCGCGGGTGTGTCGGCGTCGCCGCGCTGGTCCGGCGCGCGCTGGAAGACCCCGCCGCCGGACAGCGTCAGGCCCTGCTCGCGCAAGGCGCTGGCGAGTTCGGGCAGGCCGCGTTCGATCACCTGGCGCGTGACGGCGGCGTCCGCTGCGAAATCGACCCGCGCATGTGCGCCCTCGATCGCGATCTGCACGCGTATCGGCCCCATGTCGGCCGGGTTGAGCTGCAGCTCGGCCTGCGCCAGGCCGTTGCGCGCGAACAGGCTGACCTGGGCGCCGAGCGCCTTGGCGAAGTCGGGTGCGTGCAGCGGTGTCGGCAGCGCGACCGACGCCGTCGCGGCCGCTTCCGCGCCGCGCGCCGCGATGCCGCCCGCGTGGCCGATGAAGCCAGGCGATGCCTCGATCGGCGTCGGCGCGCGCGGCGGCAGCGCGAAGCGACCGTCGGTCGCCTTCGCCGCCTTGTCCGCATCGCCGTGCGCCGCAGCCGCGAGCAGCCCGGCGGCCTGCGTGTCCCTGGCGTTGTCGTCCGCGCTGCCGCCGGCGTCGCGCCCGCCCTGGCTGCCGGCGCCGCTCTCACCGGCGGCGCCACGGCCGATGGTCGAGCCCGCCAGGCCGGTGGCCGATCCGGCGCGGGCGTCGGTGCCGCCGGCGGAGGCGAGCGGGTCGGTCGCGTTCGCCGCCGGCGCGAGGCCCGCAGCGTGTGGCATGCCGGGCCAGAACGGCACCGCGGCGACCGGCATTTCGGGCGTCGCCGTGGCGGCGTCGCCCGCGCCGGCAGCGTCGTCGCTCGCGTCGGGTTTGCCGGTCGTGTTTGTCGACGCGGCGAGAACCTCGTCCGCGGCCTGCGGCGGCAGCGGCGGGGCGTCGACGATCGGCTGTTCGACCGAGATGTCGGGCGGCAGCGGCGGTCGGCCCAGGAGTCCTTTCGGGTGAGCCGTCTCACAGCCGGTCGAAGCCTGCGGCGCCGCGTCGGTCTCGGGCGCGTTCCCTGCGGCATCCGCCTTCGTGCCGTCGGTGCCGGTGTTGCCTTCGGCGTCGCGCGGGGCGGCGGTCTTCGGCGCCTGTTTCGGTTCAGGTTGCGGCTGCGAGGCCTTCACGGGCGGCTGGGATTGGGGCGGCGCCTTCTGTGACGATTCAGGTGAGGATTCGGGAGATGATTGCCGCCGCTGCTGCAGCAGTGCCGCGAAGCGATCCGTGGCCGTGCCCTCGGGCTGCGGCGGGTAGCGGTTCGGGCCCGTCGTCTTGCCGGCCGGCGTTTCGGGCGCGATGGTCATCAGGTTCGTCAGCATGGCTTGGCCTTTCGGGTCGCGGATGGAATAGTGGGCGTGCGCGCTGCGCGTCAGGCCGGTGCGAGGCGGTCGCCGCGGCGCTCCCACGCGATGCGCGTGGCCTGCTCGTCGAGCAGCTTCTGCTCACGCCGGCCTTCGAGCGCGCGCAGCGCGACGTTGCGCCGGCCGATCAGCTTGCCGACCGAGGCGACGCGCAGTTCGCTTTCGCGCCAGATCCGTTCGGCGTGTTCGAGGCGTTGGGCGGCGGTCAGCGCGATGCGCGTCTGCTGGTCGATCGCCTCGCCGAGGCGGGTGACGAAGCCCTGGTAGCACTGCACGATCGCGATGCCGCCGCTGCGGCTGAACTCGCCGCTCCAGCGTTGCTCGTATTCGCGACGGTAGGTCTGCAGCTGCTCGGCCTGCGTCTGCGCATTGCGGGCGTCGATCTGGCGGCGTCGCAGCTCGGCGAGCGCCGCGTCGCGCTCGCGTTCGGCGTGGGCGAGCAGGGTGAGGAGGGATTGCATCGCGTCCATGAAGGGCTTTCTGCGCTGGGTGATCAGGAGGGATTCAGGCTGGCGTGCAGGCCCTGCACGCTGTCGGCAAGCGTCGCGCGGCTGTGCATGTCCTGCTGCAGCAGCGCGCCCATCTGCGGCGCAAGGGCCACCGCGGTGTCGAGGTCGGCGTCGTGGCCGGGCGCATAGGCGCCGAGCTGGATCAGGTCGCGCGCCTTCGCGTGGCGCGAGTGCAGGTGCCGAAAGCGCCGCGCCGCCTCGCCGTGCGCGGGCGCAATGACGTTCGTCATCACGCGCGAGATCGAGCGCTCGATGTCGATCGCCGGAAAGTGCCCGGCCTCGGCCAGCTCGCGCGACAGGACGATGTGGCCGTCGAGGATGCCGCGCGCGGCGTCGGCGATCGGGTCCTGCGGGTCGTCGCCTTCGGTCAGCACGGTGTAGAAGGCCGTGATCGAGCCGACGCCGTGGATGCCGTTGCCGCTGCGCTCGACGAGCTGCGGCAGCTTCGCGAAGCACGACGGCGGGTAGCCCTTGGTGGCGGGCGGTTCGCCGATCGCGAGTGCGATCTCGCGCTGCGCCATCGCATAGCGCGTCAGCGAATCCATCAGCAGCAGCACGTGCTGGCCGCGGTCGCGGAAGTGCTCGGCGATCGCGGTCGCGTAGTTCGCCCCCTGCATGCGGGTGAGCGGAGGGGCGTCGGCCGGCGCGGCGACGACGACGCTGCGCGCGAGGCCCTCCGCGCCGAGGATGTCCTCGATGAACTCCTTGACCTCCCGTCCACGCTCGCCGATCAGGCCCACCACGATCACGTCGGCCGTGGTGTAACGCGCCATCATGCCCAGCAACACGCTCTTGCCGACACCGGAGCCGGAGAACAATCCGATGCGCTGGCCGCGTCCGATCGTCAGCAGGGCATTGATGGCCCGTACGCCGGTGTCGAGCACGTCCCGCACCGGCGCGCGATCCATCGCGTTGACCGGCTCGCGGTCCAGCGTGCGCGAGACCACGTCGGATATCGGCCCCATGCGGTCCATCGGGTGGCCCTGCGCATCGACGACCCGTCCCAGCAGGCCGTCCCCCAGCGGCAGGCGCAGGCGGCCGGCGTCGAATTCCGACGGCAGTTGCGTCGCCCGGCCCAGTTGCGGTGCCGGAACGAAGGCCAGTGACGGCACCACGCTGGCGCCACTGGAGAGTCCATGCATGTCGCCGGCGGGCATCAGAAAGGCCCGGTCATCGGAGAATCCGACCACCTCGGCCAGCACCGGTTTCATTTCCGCGGACTTGACCAGGCATTGGCTGCCCACCGGAACACGCAGGCCGCTGGCCTCGAGCACCAGCCCGGTCAGTCGCGTCAAGGTCCCGCGCCGCTCCAGGCAGGTGCCGGCGCGCAGGCGTTCACAGGCGTCGCCGAACATCCGCTCCCAGGCCGCGCCGGGCGCATCGGGCCCATCCGGTGCGTCGACGGTGGCGGTGGCGGTGGCGGTGGCGGTGGCGGTGGCGGTGTCGGTGTCGGTGTCGGTGTCGTCAGTCATCCCACTGCACCTCCAGGCCGAGCTTGGCAATGGCGCGACGCCAGCGGGTCTCCAGACTGGCATCGACGACGGCGCCGGCCGCGGTGATCACGCATCCGCCCGGCTCGATCGACGCGTCGGCGGTCAAGGTCAGCTGCAGTGCCGCAAACTCTGACTGCACCACGTCCTGCAACATGTCCAGGTCGACCGGATGCAGCCGTACCACGGCCGCCTTGGTGTCGTCGGCCAGCATCTGAAGGCCTTCGCGGATCACCGGCTGCAAGGCATTGGGGTTGACGGACAACTCATGGCGCAGCACCTGGCGCGCGAGCACACAGGCCAGTTCGAGCACGCCCTGGGCCATCACCTGTTCGGACGCCGCCAGCTGGTCGCGCGCGGCCTCGAGCAACTGCCCGTAACGACGGGCGGCGTCGCGGCCCTGGTTCTCGACATATTCCTCGTGTTGCTGCTGCGCACGCAGGGTGGCTGTCGCCTGGCCCTGTGCGAACCCCTCCGCATAGGCCTGCTGGCGCACCTGCTCGTCCCGCTGCGCATCGCGTTCGGCCTGGCGCTGCTGCGCCTCGGCCTCGGCACGAGCCCGGTCATCGGCCTCGATCTGCAGCAGGTCGGCATCGACATCGCCGAAATCCCAGCGCGCGACGGCATCGATCTCTTCGCCGGGAATGAAGCGGGACAGGTGGCGCATGCGAAACCCGCGCCTCAGACCATGGCGTCGTCGGCACCACCGCCGCCGACGACGATCTGGCCTTCGTCGGCCAGGCGCCGCACCGTCTTGAGGATCTCCTTCTGCTGCGCCTCGACCTCGGACAGGCGCATGGGCCCGCGCGACTCCAGGTCCTCGCGCAGCGTCTCGGCGGCCCGCGACGACATGTTGGACAGGATCTTCTCCTTGAGCTCGGGCTGTGCGCCCTTGAGCGCGGAGATCAGGGTGTCGGAGGCGACCTCCTTGAGAACCGTCTGGATCGCCTTGTTGTCGAGCTTGATCAGGTCGTCGAACACGAACATCTTGTCCATGATCTTCTGCGCCAGGTCCGGATCGTGACCGCGGATCGACTCGATCACCGTGCCCTCCACGTTGGCGCCCATCAGGTTGATCATCTCGGCGGCGGCCTTGACGCCGCCGAGCGAGGACTTGCGCACCTTGTCCGTGCCTTGCAGCACCTGGAACAACACCTCGTTGAGATCCTTGAGCGCCGTGGGCTGGATACCCTCCATCGTGGCAATGCGCAGCATCACCTCGTTGCGCTGGCGTTCGGTGA
>JAMLIM010000070.1 GCA_023954175.1 Rhizobacter sp. | reverse complement strand
GAAAGTGGCGCAGGGCTTCGCGCGCGAGGATCTGTTCACGGTCGTGCTCGAGCACTTCATGACCGACACCGCCGACCTCGCCGACTATGTGCTGCCGGCCACCACCCAGCTCGAGCACCGGGACGTCCACGGCAGCTACGGTCACACCTCGGTGCTGCTCAACGAGCCGGCGATCGCCCCGCTCGGCGAATCCAAGCCGAACACGCAGGTCTTTCGCGAGCTCGCGGTGCGCATGGGCTTTGCCGAGCCCTGCTTTGCCGACAGCGACGAGACGCTCACCCGCGCCGCCTTCGGCGACGCCGTGTCCTACGACGAGCTGCGTGAGCGCGGCTGGGCGCAGCGGCCGCGCAAGGAGGCACCGTTCGCCGAGGGCGGCTTCCTGACGCCGAGCGGCCGCTGCATGATCGACGCGCCGGGTCTCGGCGTGCCGGACTTTGTCGCGCCGTACGAGTCGGCGGCGTCGGCGCCCGAGCTGGCGGCGCGCTATCCGCTCGCGATGATCTCGCCACCGGCTCGCAACTTCCTGAATTCGAGCTTCGTCAACGTCAAGAGCCTGCGCGACATCGAGGGCGAACCGGTGCTCGAAATGCACGCCGACGATGCCGCGGCGCGCGGCCTGGTCGACGGGGAGCTGGTCCAGGTCTTCAACGACCGCGGGCGCAGCACCTGCCGCTTGCGCGTCACGAGCGGCCGGGCGCGCGCCGGCGTCGTCAATGGCCTGGGCGTGTGGTGGCGCAAGCTCGGCTTCGATGGCACGAACGTGAACCAGCTGACGCACCAGCGGCTGACCGACATCGGCCGCGGGCCGACCTTCTACGACTGCCTGGTCGAGGTCGAGGCTTGCGCCTGACGCGGTGCCTGCCGGGCTGCGCGCGCTGAAGCGATGCGCGCCGGTCGTGCGAAGAAAGCCCTGTGGATGGCCGGCCTCGTCACCCTTGCCGTCGTCGTGATCGCGAGCGCCACGCTGTGCCTGACGAGCGGCTGCAGCTCGGCCGGCTATCTCGCGCAATCCGTCGGCGGGCATCTGGCGATCCTGAATGCGGCGAAGCCGGTCGCCGAGTGGGAAGCGGACCCGGCGACGCCCGAGAAGCTGCGCGCGCGCCTCGAGCTGAGCCAGCAGATGCGCGCCTTCGCCGTCACCGATCTCGCGCTGCCCGACAACGACAGCTACCGCCGCTACGCGGACCTGAAGCGCAGCGCTGCGGTGTGGAACGTCGTCGCCGCGCCCGAGCTCAGCCTGAAACTGCAGACTTGGTGCTTTCCGGTCGTCGGCTGCGTCGCCTATCGCGGCTACTTCGACCGCGCCGAGGCCGAGGCATTCGCCGCGACCTTGGGCGAACAGGGCATGGAAGTCCGCGTCTACGGCGTGCCGGCGTACTCGACGCTCGGCCGGCTGCCGGGCGCGTACTTCGCCGACCCGCTGCTCAGCACCTTCATCGACTACCCCGAAGTCGAGCTGGCGCGGCTGATGTTCCACGAGCTGTCGCACCAGGTCGCATTCGCGAGCGGGGACACGATGTTCAACGAGTCGTTCGCGACGACCGTCGAGCGCTTCGGCAGCCGGCGCTGGATGGACGCTCACGCGAGCCCGCAGGCGCGTGCCGACTACCTCGCCTTCGACACGCGGCGGAGGGACTTTCGCGCGCTGACCGCAGGCACGCGCGACGCGCTGGACGCGCTCTACAAGAGCGATGCGAGCGACGCCGACAAGCGTGCCGCCAAGGCGGCACTGATGCAGCGCCTGCGCGAGGACTACGCCGCGCTGCGCGACGGCCCGTGGAAGGGCTACGCCGGCTACGACCCCTGGATCGCGAACGCGAACAACGCGTCGCTCGGCGTGCTCGCCGCCTACACCGAACTGGTGCCCGCGTTCGACAAGCTGTTCGAGCAGCAGGGTCGCGACCCGGCGCGCTTCTACGCCGAAGTCAAGCGCCTTGCCGACTTGCCCAAGGACGCGCGACGGGCCAAACTCGCAACCCTCGCCCCCTAGAAAGACAAGCATCCATGGCCGACATCCGCATCCGCCGCGAACACACACTCGGCCTCGCCAAGGCACGCAAGATCGCCTGGAAGTGGGCCGAGGAGGTCGAGGAGAAGTTCGGCATGGAATGCGGCGTGCTCGAGGGCGAGTTCTCGGACACGGTGTCGTTCACCCGCTCGGGCGTGAACGGTGAGCTGATCGTCGCCGCCGATCACTTCGACCTGCACGCGCGCCTGGGCTTTCTGCTCGGCGCGTTCGCGAAGACGATCGAGAACGAAGTCCTCGCCAACCTCGACACGCTGCTCGCCAAGAGCGAGGCGGGCGTCTCGGCGGCCAAGAGTGCTGCCAAGCCGGCAGCGAAGAAAGCGCGCAAGTAGCCTTGCAGGCGGCCGCGCGGCGCGCCGCCCGCGCGCACGGCGCTTATCGCCCGGTGCCTACTTGAGCGATTCGATCAGGTCGACGTACTCCTGCATCGCGGCTTCGCCGGCCTTGCCCTTTTGCTCGTTCCACGCGTCCCACTTGGCGCGCCCGATCATGTCGGTGAAGCCGGGGCGCTTGCCGTCGACGTCGCCGCTCGAGGCTTGCTTGTACAGCGCGTAGATCTTCAGCAGCGTCATGTTGTCGGGCTTTTCGGGCAACTCCTTGGAGTCCTTGACGGCTTGTTCGAACTTCGATTTCAGGTCGGCCATGGTGATGCGCTCCGGTGAATTTGATCTCTGGGTGAAAATGGCAACTGCCGCCGCTATGTTACCCAGCACGCTGCGGCCGCCCGAGCAGCCAGCAGAGAAGTCAAAAGAGGAGTCATTCGATGTCTGAAACCACAGAGCGCATGTCGCGCGTGGACACCGCCTGGCTGCGCATGGACAACGACGTCAATCTGATGATGATCGTCGGCGTCTGGCTGGTCGAGCCGGCGCTCGAGCTCGACGCGCTGCGCGAACGCATCGCCACCAAGCTGCTCAAGTACCCGCGCTTCAGGCAGAAGGTCGTGCACGACGCGCTCGGCGCGAACTGGGTCGAGGACGAGGACTTCGACATCGAGCGCCATGTCGTCGCCACCAAGCTCACCCGCAAGCGCGGGCAGAGCGAGCGCGATGCGCTCCAGGCGCGCGCGGGCGCACTCGCGACCACGCCGCTCGACCCCGAGCACCCGCTGTGGCAGTTCGAGCTGATCGAGCGCTACGAAGGCGGCAGCGCGGTGATCGCGCGCATCCACCATTGCATCGGCGACGGCATCGCGCTCATCTCGGTGATGCTTTCGATCACCGACGGTGGCGGCGAACCGCCGCGCCGCAAGCGCCGCGCCGCGGCGGAACACGACGAGGGCGACTGGCTGTCGGACGCGGTGATCAAGCCGCTCACCGACGTCGCCGTCAAGGCGATCGGCATGTACGGCGGCGGTGTCGTGAAGACGATGGAAGTGCTGTCGCAGCCGCGGCAGGTGCTCGGCTCGCTCGACCTGGCGCGCACTGGCGCCCAGGTCGCCCGCGATCTGGCCGCGCTCGCGCTGATGTCGGATGACTCGCCGACGCGGCTCAAGGGCAAACCCGTCGGCCGCAAGGTCGTCGCCTGGAACGAGCCGCTGCCGCTCGATCAGGTCAAGACGATCGGCAAGGCGCTCAACTGCTCGATCAACGACGTGCTGCTCGCCTGCGCCGCGGGCGCGATCGGCGACTATCTGCGCGACCTCGGCGACGACCCGACGGGCAAGGAGATCCGCGCGATGGTGCCGGTCAACCTGCGCCCGCTCGATCAGGCCTGGCAGCTCGGCAACCGCTTCGGCCTGGCGCCGCTGACGCTGCCGATCGGCATCGAGAATCCGATCGAGCGGGTCTACGCCGTGCGCGCGCGGATGAGCGAAATGAAGGGCAGCTATCAGCCGCTGCTCGCGTTCGGCGTGCTCGCGGTTGCCGGCCTGCTCGTCAAGCCCTTGCAGGACGCGCTGCTCGGCCTCTTCGCCAAGAAGTCCACCGCCGTGATGACGAACGTGCCGGGCCCGGCCGTGCCGCTCAGGCTGTGCGGGTCGACGGTGCGCCAGACGATCTTCTGGGTGCCGGCGTCGGGCGACCTCGGCATCGGCATCAGCATCCTGTCCTATGGCGGTGGCGTGCAGTTCGGCCTCATCACCGACGAACGGCTGTGCCCGCATCCGCAGCAGATCATCGACCGCTTCGCGCCCGAGTTCGAGAAGCTGCTGCTCGTGACGCTGATGCTGCCCTGGGGCGACGCCTGACCGGGGTTGTCGCGAGCCGGCTTCAACTCTCCGGCCGCCGCCACAACCAGATCGCGACGCCGAGCATGATCGAGCAGACCACGGCAATCACCCAGCGCGGCGTGCCGGTGAACCACATCACGCCGGCGCTCAAGACCATCATCACGCTCGCGGCCCATTTCGCCCGCCGCGGCACGCTGCCGCGTTCGCGCCACTGGCGCACGATCGGGCCGTAGCGCGCATGCGCGAGCACGCGCGCTTCGAGAGCCGGCCAGCCGTGGCCGCCGGCCCAGGCGGCGACGAGCAGGAACGGCACGGTCGGCAGGCCCGGCAGCACGACACCGACGATTGCGAGCGCGACGCAGACGAGCGCGAGCGTGCGCCACAGCAGCAAGACGACGGCACGTCGGATCATCGGGTGCCGGAGCGGATCAGCTGGCCGCGAGCCTGCATCGGCGCGCGCCGGGTTCAAGCGCCGCGACCGTCGTCACAGGCCGAGCGCCGCGCGGTCGATCGTGTGGTTTTGCCCGCCCCGGCAGGCGATCTTGAGCGCACCGATCTGGTTGCCGAGGGCGACGCAGCGCTCGAGCGGCCAGTCGCGCTCGAGCCCGTAGAGCAGCGCGCCGCGAAAGGCGTCGCCGCAGCCGGTGGGGTCGACGACCGCGGTGGCGGCGACGCCCGGCACGTGCGTGCGGACGCCGTCGCGCCAGATGTCGCAGCCTTCGGCGCCGAGCGTGACGACGACGCCGCGCAGATGCGAGCGTGACAGCGAGTCGAGCGTCTCGCCGGTGCGCTCGCACAGCATGCGCGCCTCGTAGTCGTTGAGCGTGACCCAGCTCGCCTGCGCGATGAACTGCTTCAGCTCGCTGCCGTCGAACATCGGCAGCCCCTGGCCGGGATCGAACACGAACGGGATGCCGGCCGCACTGAGTTGCGCGGCATGGCTGAGCATCGCGTCGCGCCCGTCCGGGGCGATGATCGCAAGCGCGATGTCGGCGCGCGCGCGGATTGCCGTCTGGTGCGCCTGCTGCATCGCGCCCGGGTGGAACGCGGTGATCTGGTTGTTGTCGGTGTCGGTGATGATGATCGCCTGCGCGGTGTAGCTGTCGTCCACCGTGCGCACGAACTCGGTGCTGACGCCCCAGCCGCGCAGGCGTTCGGCGTACTCGGCGCCGTCGGCACCGACGGCCGCCATGACGAGCGGCTCGCCACCGAGGTGGCGCAGCGTGTAGGCGATGTTGCCGGCGCAGCCGCCGAACTCGCGCCTCAGGGTCGGCACCAGAAACGACACGTTCAGGATGTGCAGCTGGTCCGGCAGGATCTGCTGCGCGAAGCGGCCGGGGAAGACGGTGATGGTGTCGAACGCGAGGGATCCGCAAATCAGGGCGGGCATGCAGGGCTCCGGTGGTTGTGGCGCCGACGAACTGAGGGCAGCGCGGTCAGGGTAGGTTCAGGGATAGAAGGGCTCGACGGTGTAGCCGGACGGGCGCCGCCCGCTGACGGCGAGCACGAGCTGCAATGGCGTCTCGGACGCCGCCGGCAGTGTCGCACCCTTGTTGCCGAACTCGGCCGGCGTCAGCGCACGCCGGGCCAGCATCTGGCCGCCGACGTCGGTCAGGGTCAGCTCGATCGAGGGCATGGCAAGCGGCAGCGTGCCGCGGTTGCGCAGCACGACCGAAAGGCGCACGGCGTCCCCCGATGGCGCGCCGGTGAGCGCGCTGCTCTCGATCACGATGTCGTCGATGCGGCGCACCGGCTCGATGCGGCACCCCGCCGTTTCGCACAGCGCTTCGAGCGCCGGCCGCGCGGCGGGCCAGGTGGCCGCGGCAAGGTCGCGGAAGTGAAGCGCCGCCTGTGCCGCCAGACCGAGCAGCAGCGCGGCGCAGACGACGGCCATCGCGGCGACGACCCCCGGCCGGTTCCAGCGCGCACGCCGTTCGGCGCGGCGCAGGAACTCGGGCGTCGCCGGGGCTTGCGGCGGGCCATCGGTGGCGAGGTCCGCCGGGCGTTCGGGCTCGATCGCCTCGTCGGGTCCGTCGACACGCATTGCGTCAGGCGCGGCGACGCCTTCTTCGGCGGGCAAGTCGCTGCTGAAGAAGCGTGCATCGGCGAAGTCGTGGCGGTCGCGGGCGTCCAGGCGCGCGGCAGGGGTGTCGTCGGCGACCGCCCACGCGGGCGGTTCGGCGTCGTCATCGTCCTCATCGACCGGTGCAAGGTTCGGAGGCTGGGATGGCGTGGCGGCAGGCGCCGCGACGCGTGACAGCGCGTGAAAGCCCGCTTCGGCAAGCGCCTCGGCCGGCGCGTGAGGGGCGGGCACCGGCGCCGAGGGCCACGGCGGGTAGGGCGGGGCGGCTGCCGGGCTGTCGGGCGAGGCGGCGGGCGTCTGATCGATCGCCTGCGGCTCCGGCGCGGGTGCGGTGCTCTCGTCCCATGGCGTGTCGGCTTCGGGCGGGGTGGGTGAAGACTGCTGGGAGGTCTGGGAGGCTGCGGAGGGCTCGGCTGACGGGCCAGGCTCGGCGCGTGCGTACGAAGCTACTTCGCCCTCTTCGGTCTGAGCTGGCGAATCCGTCGCCGCGGAAGCTGCGGGTTCGAGGTCGAACAGGCTTTCGAGCGCATTGAAGACTTCGTGGCAGCGCCCGCAACGCACCCAGCCCTCGGAGACCTTGAGCTGATCCTGCACAACACGGAACACCGTGTTGCACGACGTGCAGCGCGTCGCGAGGCTCACAGCTCCTCGCCGCGGCGCGCGGGTGCGCAACGCCGGCGGTTGGGGCGGGCGGCGCCGCAGGGGTGTCTGCCGTTCATGCGCGAAATCATGCCATCCGGCCCGTCATCAGGATCCAGCCGTCGTCACGGTCCCCGACGGCCAACCCGCACCACGGCGCATAGGCGGCGCGGAGTTCGTCGGCCTGGCGTTCGAGGATGCCGGCGAGCACCAGGTCGCCGCCCGGCTGCACATGCCGGCACAGCAACGGCGCCAGCAGCTTGAGCGGCGTTGCGAGGATGTTGGCGAGGACGAGCCCGTAGCGCCCGTGCGCGGCATCGGGCGCGGCGGCGTTGACTTCGACGCCGTTGGCCGCCGCATTCGCGCGGGTGGACTCGACCGCGGCAGCGTCGATGTCCACCGCGTCCACCTGCTCCGCCCCATGCAGTGCGGCGGCGATCGCGAGGATGCCGGAGCCGCAGCCGTAGTCGAGCACGCGCGGCCAGGGCGCCGGGCGCTGCGCAGCTTGTTGCGCGACCCAGCGCAGACACATGCGCGTCGTCGGATGCGTGCCGGTGCCGAACGCCAGGCCGGGGTCGAGGCGGATCACGCGCCTTGCCGCTGACGGCGGCGCATGCCAGGAGGGCACGATCCAGAAGTCGGGCGTGATCGCGACCGGCTCGAACTGCGATTGCGTCAGGCGCACCCAGTCCTGTTCTGCCACCGGTGTGATCGAGTGCGCCCCGAGGCCAGCGGATTCATCCTGCGCGCGGAGGTGCGCGATCGCCTCGGCAGCGGCCTGGTCGTCGTCGAACAAGGCCTTCAAGCGCGAGTGCTGCCACGCGCCGCCCGGTGCGGGCAGGCCGGGTTCGCCAAACAGCGCGCGCTCGTCTTCGGTGCCGGCGTCGGCATCCTCGACCGAGACCGAAAGCGCGCCCAATTCGTCGATCAGCGCGTCGGACGCCCACTCGACGCGATCCTCCGGCACGAGCAGGGCGAGTTCGACCATCACGCGCCGCGCCCTCGCGAAACTAGCGCCGGTGGCTGTTGATCCAGCCTTCGAGGTAGTGGATGCTGGCGCCACCTTCGACGAACTTGGCGTCGACCATCAACTCGCGGTGCAGTGGGATGTTGGTCGAGATGCCTTCGATGACGGTCTCCGACAGTGCGATGCGCATGCGCGCCAGCGCCTGCTCGCGCGTGTCGCCGTGGGTGATGATCTTGCCGATCATCGAGTCGTAGTTGGGCGGCACGAAGTAGTTCGTGTAGGCGTGCGAATCGACCCGCACGCCCGGCCCGCCCGGCGGGTGCCACATCGTGATGCGCCCGGGCGAGGGCGTGAACTTGTACGGATCCTCGGCGTTGATGCGGCACTCGATCGCGTGTCCGCGCATCTGCACCGCGCGTTGCGTGAAGGGCAGCTTCTCGCCGGCGGCAACGCGGATCTGCATCTGCACGATGTCGATGCCGGTCACCATCTCCGTCACCGGGTGCTCGACCTGCACGCGCGTGTTCATCTCGATGAAGAAGAACTCGCCGTTCTCGTAGAGGAACTCGAAGGTGCCGGCGCCGCGATAGCCGATCTTCTTGCAGGCGGCGACGCAGCGGTCGCCGATGCGCTCGATCACGCGCCGCGCGATGCCGGGGGCCGGCGCTTCCTCGATGATCTTCTGGTGGCGCCGCTGCATCGAGCAGTCGCGCTCGCCGAGCCAGACGGCGTTCTTGTGCTGGTCCGCAAGCACCTGGATCTCGATGTGGCGCGGGTTCTCGAGGAACTTCTCCATGTAGACCTCGGGATTGCCGAAGGCCGCACCTGCCTCGGCGCGCGTCGTCTGCACCGCGTGCAGCAGGGCCGCCTCGGTGTGCACGACGCGCATGCCGCGTCCACCGCCGCCGCCAGCGGCCTTGATGATCACCGGGTAGCCCACCGCGCGCGCCTGGCGGATGATCTCCTTCGGCTCGTCCGGCAGGGCGCCCTCCGATCCCGGGACACAAGGCACGCCCGACTTGATCATCGCCTGCTTGGCAGCGACCTTGTCGCCCATGGTGCGGATCGATTCGGGCGTCGGGCCGATGAAGGTGAAGCCGCTGCGTTCGACGCGCTCGGCGAAGTCGGCGTTCTCGGACAGGAAGCCGTAGCCCGGGTGGATCGCCTCGGCGTCGGTCACCTCGGCCGTCGCGATGATCGCCGGCATGTTGAGGTAACTCGCGCCAGAGGCCGCCGGGCCGATGCAGACCGCTTCGTCGGCGAGCCTGACGTACTTGGCATCGCGGTCGGCCGACGAGTAGACGACCACCGCCTTGACGCCCATTTCGCGACACGCGCGCTGGATGCGCAGGGCGATCTCCCCCCGGTTCGCGATCAGTACCTTCTTAAACATGGCCGCCTCGGCGCAGTCCCGCGACGGTGCGCTTCATTCGAGGATGAACAGCGGCTGACCGAATTCGACCGCCTGCCCGTTCTCGCACAGGATGCGCACGACGGTGCCGGACTTGTCGGCTTCGATCTCGTTCATGATCTTCATCGCCTCGATGATGCAGATCGGCTCGCCCTCCTTGATCGCGTCGCCGACCTCGACAAAGGGCTTGGCGCCCGGGCTGGCCGAGCGATAGAACGTGCCGACCATGGGCGATGTGACGGTGTGCCCCTTTTCGGCTTCCGGCTCGGCGATGGCCGGCGCTGCGACCGCAGCCGGCGGCGCCGCCTCCGCTGCAGGCGCCGCCGGCGCGGCAACCGCTGGCTGCACCGGGCGCTGCGGATCGGCCTTGACGATGCGCACCTTGCCTTCGGCCTCGGTGATCTCGAGCTCCGAGATGTTCGATTCCGAAACCAGATCGATCAAGGTCTTGAGTTTGCGAAGGTCCATGCAGGTCTCCGGGATATTCTTCGTTGTAAGCGGAAGTGCCGAATCGGGGCGGGTCGCGCAGGCATCGTCGCGACAAGAACCTGATCCGGGCGCCTACGCCCTTCATCGCGCGCCAATCAGCGGCGATCGAATTCATGAACCGTCGAACTATAGTGCCTGGCGGTTCGCTTGCGAGCGACTTTCGGGGTGATTGGGGCGGGGTCTGCCGGGGCGGCCTGCGCGCGTCAGGGAAAGCATCTGACCCGTCATGCCGACAGCAAAAAGTTGAGAGTTAACTCACGTTGCCGGCAGTTTAGAGCATTTAATGCTCCATCCAGCGTCGCGGTGTCTCAACCCCCCTTCGCCCAGCCGGCGAGCTCTTCGGGCGTGAGGGCGCCGAGCTTGCGTGCGATGGCCTTGCCGGTCGCGTCGTAGACCACGCTGAACGGCAGTGCGCCGCGCTGGTTGCCGAGCGATCGCGCGAGCGTCACGCCCTTCACGCCGGCGAGCCCGATCGGGAAGCCGACCGGGTGGCGGCCGAGGAACTCCCGTACCGGCTCGGCGCTGTCGATCGCGAGGCCGGCCACCTGCCAGCCGTCTGCGCCTTGGGCTCGATGGAAGCGATCGAGCATCGGCATTTCCTCGACGCAGGGCGGGCACCAGGTGGCCCAGAAGTTGAGCACGAGCGGGCGGCCGCGCAGATCGGCCAGCGCGAGTTCGCCGCCCTCGGGCCGCTCGAAGCGCAGTGGCCAGATGTCGACCGGCGGGCCCGGGCCTTCGACCTGCATCGGGCCGGCGCTGCTGGCGGCGGCATCGGCGGCCGACCCGCGTTCGGCGAACCAGCGCATCGTCCACCCCAGGCCGACGCTGGCGAGGCCGACGCCGGCGCCGATCAACAGGACACGGCGGCGCGTCATGGCGCTGCCTGCATCAGCCGGCGCAGCGCAGCGAGGTCGCCGCGCTGCGTGCGCCCGCGCGCGTCCGGGCGCAGCAGGCCGCGCAGGTCGTCGTGGTCGAGGATGGTCAGACACAGCGTCACCCGCTCGCCCAGCACGGCGCAGCTTGTCGTGAGAATCAACCTGTCCACCGGCTCGCCGCGCGGCCCGTGCCCGGAATCGACTTCGTAGGAAATGCCGCGGTCGATGAGCGTGATCTCCGCCGCCTTCGAGTCGTCGCAGAAGAGCTGCAAATGCACCGGGTCCAGCCGGGTTGCGGTGCCGCGCCACACCGCACCCGTCAGGTGCGGCCGGTACTCGGCGAGCCGCTCCATCCATTGCGCCGCGACCTCGCGCAGCGCGGCGAGCTCGACCGGCTGCGTGTCGGCGTGAAAAAGCTCCAGGTAAGCCCGCACTTCGTCTTCGACCGCCTCGTTGTCGGGCAGCGCAGTGCTGCGCGTCGTGCGGCGGCCGAGCAGCTGTGCCGCCTTGCGCTTGGCGGGGCCGTACTCCATGCCGTCTTCAACCACCAGGCGCGCGGCGGCGGCAGCAATTTCTGCGGAAAAGCTGGGCGGGTTCACCGACTCATTCTAGGAGGCGCCGCGAGCAGTTGGTACTTCACGGCAACTCGACATCGCCCATGCGCGCGGCGATCGTTGCCGCGCGGTCGAGCACGTAGGGCGAATCGGCGCGCTTCTCGAACCGCTTGGGCGCCGGCAGCATCACCGCCAGGCGCGCCGCCTGCAGCGCGCCGAGGCGATCGGCGTCGACGTGGAAGTAGTGCCGCGCCGCGGCCTGCGCGCCGAACAGGCCTTCGCCCCATTCGACATTGTTGAGGTAGATCTCAAGGATGCGCTGCTTGGGCAGCAGGCCTTCGAGCATCAGCGTGATCACGACCTCCTGCCCCTTGCGCACGAAGTTGCGTTCGCCCGAGAGGAACAGGTTCTTCGCCAGTTGCTGCGTGATGGTCGAACCGCCGACGATCTTGATCGGTACCGTCTTCTGTGGCCCTCGGCCGGGCGCCGCAGCCTTGCCTGCGTCGCGCCGCCGGGCCAGTTGTTCGTTGAGCTTGTCGGCGCGCGCCTGGGCGCGCTGGTTGCGCTCCCACGCGGCCTCGAGCGCGTCCCATTCGACGCCACTGTGGTCGGCAAAGCGCGCGTCCTCGGAGGCGATCACCGCGCGCTTGATCGGCGCACCGAGCTGCGCGTAGGGCCGCCACTGCTGGCTCCAGGCGACGGACTGGCGCTCGACCAGCAGACGCCAGATCTCGGAGCGCTGGAAGGTCGTGGACTGCGGGTCGACCGCGATCATCAGCGCAATGCGGGCGAGGAAATAGAGTTGCAGCGCGAGGCCGCAGAGCAGCACGAGTGCGACCATGCGCGCGAGGGCTGCGGCCATGCCTTTCATGGCTTCAGGCTCGGGCCGGTCTCGGCGACGACGCGACCGCGGCAATGGCGAGAGCGGCCCGGCTCACGCCGTGTCGTCCCAGCGTTCGCGCAGGGCGGCGAGCACGGGCGCCGTGTCGGGCACGACGCCGCGCCAGAGCGCAAACGCCTGCGACGCCTGCTCGACGAGCATGCCGAGCCCGTCGCGCGCGTTCGCGCCCTGCGCGCGGGCCCAGGCGAGGAAGGGCGCTGCGGCCGGGCCGTACATCATGTCGAGTGCGAGCGCGCCCGGTCGCAGCACTGTCGGCGGAACCGGCGACACCGCGCCCTGCAGGCTGCTCGCGCTCGCGTTGACGACGATGTCGAAGGCTTCGCCGCAGTCCGAGAGCGATGCGGCGCCGAGCGCGACACCAAAGCGCTGCGCGAAGTCGCGGTGACGGGCGACCAGTTCGCGCGCCTTCTCCAGGGTTCGATTGGCGACGACGAGCTCGCAAGGCGCCGCCGCGAGCAAGGCGCCGAGCGCGCCTGCCGCGCCACCACCGGCGCCGACCAGCAGCACCCGCCGTCCGCCGATCCCGACGCCCGCGTTGCGTTCGATGTCGCGCACGAGGCCGATGCCGTCGGTGTTGTCGGCGAGCCAGCCGTCGGCGTCGAAGCGCAGGGTGTTGGCGGCAGCGGCGAGCGCTGCGCGCGCACTGATGCGTGCGGCGAGCCGGGGCGTGTCGAACTTGAACGGCAGCGTGACGTTGCAGCCGCGCGCGCCGCTTGCGGCGAAGCCGCGCAGCACACCCTCGAAGCCGTCGATCGGGCATTCGAGCCGCGTGTACGTCATCGCCTGCCCCGTCGCACGCGCGAATTCGCGGTGAATGAACGGCGAGCGGCTGTGGGCGACCGGGTGGCCGATCACCGCGTAACGATCCGGGGCGTCGTGCGTCATGGCGTCGCGCTCAGGCTGGTCTCGAGGCCCTCGTCGCGCGTGAAGCGAAAGCGCGAGGTGATGACGAGCTGGTCCGCCTTGCGCCGCATCGCGCTCGTGAACGGCCCGAACGGCGCCGCGGCACGCACGATCGCGACCGCCCGCTTGTCGAGCACGGCCGATTGCGAGCGGCGCAGGATCTCGGTTTCGACGACGCGGCCCTCGGCGTCGATCGTCACGTTCATCGTCAGCTCGCCGTAGAGCTTCCTGCCCTGCTGCTCGGGGAAGTTGCGTGTGCCGCGCTCCTCGATCTTGCGCCGCAACCGGTCGTAGTACTGTGCATAGACCTCTTCGCGCGTCGCCGGGCTGATGTAGCGCTTCTTCGGCCGTGCGTTCTCCTCGTTGATGCGCTTCTCGATCTCGGCGAGCAGCTGGATCAACTGGCGCCGCCGCTCCTCCTGTGCACGCGCTTCGGGCGTGCCGGCATCGCGCTTGGGTTCGGGCTGCGGCAGCAGGGCCATCTCGCGTCGCAGGTGCGCGAGCAGCTGCTGTTGCGCCTGCTGCAACTGCTCGATCTGGCGCTGCGCTTCCTCGCTTGCGTTGCCGGTCTCGAGCAGCGCCGAGGGCGGCAGCGGCGAGGTCGCCCGGCCCTGCTGCGCGTCGCCGCCGCCGGCAAGGTTGGATTGCGCGATCGCCTGCGCCTTGGTCGGCGCCTCGCCCGAGCGCGCATTGACGAGGATGACCTCGAGCGGCGTGTCCTGGAACACGCGGTTGAAGCCCTCGGGGTCGACGAAGCGCAGCGTCAGCAGCGCGGCGTGCACGCCCACCGAAATGAGCAGCGCGATCTGGAGGCTCGACAGCCGCAGCGACATGTCAGCGCCGCCCGGCCGCCCGAAGGCGCTGACCTTCCCCTTGGGGGGCGCGAACGAAGCGAGCCGGGGGCCGTCTCATTCCACTCAGGCGGCGGCGGCCGGCTCGGGCGCGGCGCCGTCCTCGTCATCCTTCAAGCCGATGGCGAGCGTCAACGGCCCGGCGCTGTCGCCTTCGCCTTCGTCAAGTTCTTCATCTTCCGCATCGGCTTCGTCCGCGGGCGCTTCGCCGGCCGCCGGCAGTGCGGCGTCGAGGCGTGCGACGACGCTTGCGTGCAGGTCGAGCGTCAGCAGGTCGGCCTCGCCGACGCGCACGCGCACATGCGCGCCGCGCGGCAGGCTCTCGGCGCCGGCAGCGCGAAACACGAGCGGCAGCGTGTCGGCGCGCACCAGGCCATCCTTCATCACGCTCGCGTCGAGTTCGCTCACACCGTCCTGCGCCAGCGAGCGCAGCGCCCAGTAGCGCTCGATCGCCGACTGGAAGCCGTTGTAGGCCGCATAGGCGGCGTCGAAGCCGGAGATGATCGAGAACAGCTGCGCGTCGCGCGGCTTGAACGGCGCGGCGAGCGCTGCGGTGCGCCCGTGCCGCGCGCAGGCGATGATCTGCCACTGGTTGACCAGATCGACATAGCGGCGCAGCGGCGACGTCGCCCAGGTGTATTGCGCCACGCCCATGCCGGCGTGCGGCGCCGGCCGGGTGCCCAGGCGCACCTTCACGCCCGGCGCCATGCTCGCCTGGCTGCGGTAGATGCCGGGCACGCCGCAACTCGCGAGCCAGCCGCCCCAGGTGCTGTTGGCGAGGATCATCGCTTCGGAGACGATGAGGTCGAGCGGCGCGCCGCGCTTGCGCGTGACGATCCGCACCTGTTCGTTGCCGCGCGGTTCGTCGGCGTCGGCAGCTTCGCGCACCAGGCTGAAGCTGTAGTCCGGGCGGTTGAAGAGCTCCGGCTTGCCGCGCACGACCTCGCGCTGCGCCTTCAGGTGGCGCGCAAGCCGAAACCCGAAGGCGAGCGCCTCTGCATGCGCATAGTCGGCCGGCGCCGCGCCGGTGAGCGACGCCTCGGTGATCACGTCGTCGAGCTGATCGTGGCGCAGGTTGGCCGCGACCGGCACGCGCTCGAGCCGGGTTTCGGTGCTCAGCACCTCGAGCGTCGCCTCGTCGAAGGCGACGTAGAGCGACACGGCCGGGCAGTCCTGGCCCGCCGTCAGCGTGTAGGCGGCGACCACCTCGTCGGGCAGCATCGTCAGCTTCCAGCCCGGCATGTAGACGGTCGAGAGCCGCTCGCGCGCGATCTGGTCGAGCGCGGACTCGGGCGCGAACGCAAGCCCCGGCGCGGCGATGTGGATGCCGAGCGTGACGCTGCCCGTCCCCAGCCCCTGCACCGACAGCGCGTCGTCGATCTCGGTCGTCGCCGAGTCGTCGATCGAGAACGCCGCGACCGCGGCCAGCGGCAGTTCTTCCTTGATCGAGGGCGCCTCGACCGCCGGGAAGTCGGTGCCCTTGGCGAAGTTCTCGAACAGGAAGCGCCGCCAGTGGAACTGGTAGGGGCTCTCGATCGCGCCGGCCGCGGTCAGCAGATCGAGGGGCGACTTCTGCGCGCGCCGCGCGGCCTCGAGAACGGCCTTCGTCTCGGGCGCGTTCTTGTCCGGCTTGAAGAGGATCTTGTAGAGCTGCTCGCGCACCGGCGCCGGGCACTGGCCGGCGACGATCTCGCCCGCCCAGGCGTCGACCTGCAGCGCCTGCTGGCGCTTCCTCTCGATGCCGAGCAGCGCCGCCTTGACGATGTCCTCCGGCGCCTTCCTGAAATTGCCGCGGCCCAGGCGCCGGAAGTAGTGCGGCGCGCCGAAGAGCGCGAACAGCATCGCGGCCTGTTGCTCGGTGCTGGCGTTTGCGCTGAAGTACTCGCGCGCCAGTTCGGCGAAGCCGAAGTCCTCGGCCGGCGCGAACTCCCACGCGAGGTCGAGATCGACCTCCGCCGCGAGTTCCTGTGCCGCGCCGGTCAGTTCGGCCGGTGTCGGCCGTTCGAAGCGCAGCATCACGCTCGCCGCCTTGACCTTGACGCGCTTGCCCGATTCGAGCTCGACCTGCAGCGAAGCGTCGCTCGCCGCGAGCACGCGCCCGGCGTAGAACCGCCCACCGTCTTCGTAGAGGGCAAACATGTCAGGCCGCGCCGGGCCGCTCCCAAGCGGCCTGAGCTCCCCCTTGGGGGAGCGCGAACGAAGTGAGCTTGGGGGCTGTCATGTTTTGATTGTCGCTTGAGCGTCGCGGCTATCCCTTGGATCCGGTCTGCTCAAGCCCGAGAAACGCGAGCACGTCCGGCAGGTGATCGTCGAAGTCGGACAGCGCATGATCGCCGCCGTCCAGCAACTTGACGCGGCAACCGGCGACGCGCGCCGTCATCTCGCGCCAATCGAGCACTTCGTCGCCCTTTGCGATGACGGCGAAGTAGCGGTCGCGCGCGGTGAGGTCTGCAGGTTCGAGTTCGCGCAGGGCCTCGACGTCCTCGGCCCGGAACTCGAAGCGCTCATCGCTGTGCCAGGCTTCGAGCTCGCCGACGTAGCCCGCCAGGTCGCGCGCCGGGTGCACTGCCGGGTTGAGCAGCACCGCGCGGCAGGCGGGCCCGAGCCGCTCGGCAACGACCGTCGCGTAGAAGCCGCCGAGCGAACTGCCGACGACGCCGGTCGTCTCCCGCGGCCAGTGCGCGACCCGTTCGAACACGTCGCGCATCGCCGCCCGGGGCGACGGTGCGAGTTGCGGGCAGAACCACTCGACGTCCGGGCGTTGCGCGGCGAGCCAGGCGGCCATGCGGCGCGCCTTGAACGATTGCGGCGATGAGCGAAAGCCGTGCAGGTAGAGCAGATGGGTGATGGGTGGCCGGGGGCAGGTTGCCTGTGCGCTTGACGGCTGCAGGACGGTCGCGCGCGACGTGATCGGTGGCGACATGGGTGGCGACGACATGGGTGGCGGCGCTAGGGGCCGCGACGGCGGCGCAGCCGTCATTTGCGCGCGGCGAGCGCCTTGAGCAGCTTCGCGTGGACGCCGCCGAAGCCGCCGTTGCTCATGCACAGCACATGGTCTCCGGGGCGTGCCTCGCGCACGACGGCGGTGACGAGTGCTTCGATGCTGTCGCAGACGCGTGCCTGTTTGCCCATCGGTGCGAGCGCTTCGGCGGCGTCCCAGCCCAGCCCGGCGCTGTGGCAGAACGCGAGGTCGGTCTCTTCGAGCGACCATGGCAGTTGCGCCTTCATCGAACCGAGCTTCATCGTGTTCGAACGCGGCTCGAACACGGCGAGGATGCGCGGGCGGATCTCGGCGCCGGCCAGCAGATCGGCATCCAGGCTGCGCCGCAGGCCGTTGACCGTCGTGCGCATCGCGGTCGGGTGGTGCGCGAAGTCGTCGTAGACCTTGACGCCGCCCGCCTCGCCGCGCAGCTCCAGGCGCCGCCGCACGTTCTGGAAGCCCGCGAGCGCTTCGGCCGCAAGCTCGGGCGCGACGCCCACGTGCTCGGCGGCGGCGATCGCGGCGAGCGCGTTCAGCTGGTTGTGTTCGCCGAGCAGCGCCCACTCGACGTGCGCGATCTTCATGCTGCCGCGCAGCACGTCGAAGTCATGCGGATCGCCGCGGGCGCGCAGAGCGCCGGGCTCTTCCTTGCGGTTGCCGAAGCGCACGACTTCGCTCCAGCAGCCGCGCGCGAGCACGCGCTCGAGGCTGTCCTCGCGCGCATTGACGACCAGCCGGCCACTGGCCGGCACGGTGCGCACCAGGTGATGGAACTGGCGCTCGATCGCATCGAGGTCGTCGAAGATGTCGGCGTGGTCGAACTCCAGGTTGTTGAGCACCGCCGTGCGCGGCCGGTAGTGGATGAACTTGCTGCGCTTGTCGAAGAACGCGGTGTCGTATTCGTCGGCCTCGATCACGAACAGTGGACGCGCGTCCGGGCCCGCGCCGCCGAGCCGGGCGGAGACGCCGAAATTCAGCGGCACGCCGCCGACCAGAAAGCCCGGCGCGAGGCCGGCCGCCTCCAGCACCCAGGCGAGCATCGAAGTCGTCGTCGTCTTGCCGTGGGTGCCGGCGACGGCCAGTACGTGGCGTCCGTGCAGGACGTGTTCGGCGAGCCACTGCGGGCCGCTCGTGTAGGGCGCGCCGGCATCGAGGATCGCCTCCATCAGCGGGTTGCCGCGCGTGACGACGTTGCCGACGACGAACTGGTCCGGCGCGACCGCGAGCTGATCGGCACCGTAGCCTTCGATCAACTCGATGCCTAGCGCGCCGAGCTGATCGCTCATCGGCGGGTAGACGTTGGCGTCGCAGCCGGTGACTCTGTGGCCGGCCTCGCGCGCGAGCGCGGCAAGCCCGCCCATGAAGGTGCCGCAGATGCCGAGGATGTGGATGTGCATGGGTTCGAATCGGGTTGCGATCGGGCCGGGCCGCCGCGCCGCAGGGGCAACGCGCGGGCGGCGCGAAGGCTTCGTTGCGTTGGTGCTCAGCCTGCCGCCGCGCCGAATGCCGCGCGCGCCGCCGCGATGCTCGCGGCGAAATCGGCGTCGCCGTGGGCGGCGCTGACGAAGCCGGCTTCGTAGAGCGCCGGCGCCAGGTACACGCCGCGATCGAGCATCGCGTGAAAGAAGGTATTGAAGCGCGCCTTGTCGGTCGCCATCACCTCGCCGTAGTTCTGCGGCAGCGGATCGTTCAAAGCGCGGGTGAAGAAGAAGCCGAACATGCCGCCCAGGCTGTCGCCGCACATCGGCACGCCGGCATCGCGCGCGGCGGCGAGCAGCCCGGCGACGAGCGCGCGCGTGTTGCCGGCGAGCGTGTCGAAGAAGCCCGGGCGCTGGATCTCGCGCAGCGTCGCCAGCCCGCAGGCGGTCGCGACCGGGTTGCCCGACAGCGTCCCCGCCTGATAGACGGGGCCGAGCGGCGCGAGCTGTTCCATGATCGCGCGCGACGCCCCGAATGCGGCGAGCGGCATGCCGCCGCCGATGACCTTGCCGAACACGCTCATGTCGGGCGCGAAGCCCGGCAGCGCCTGGGCGTAGAGACTTTGCGCGCCGCCGAGCGCAACCCGAAAGCCCGTCATCACCTCGTCGAACACGAGCAGCGCGCCGTGCGCGCTGCACAGCTCGCGCAGGCGCTGCATGAAGGGCAGGCTCGCGCGCACGAAGTTCATGTTGCCGGCGATCGGCTCGATGATGACGCAGGCGATCTCGCTGCCCTGGAGCGCGAAGGCCTCTTCGAGCTGGGCGACGTTGTTGTACTCGAGCACGACCGTGTGCTGCACGACCTCGGGCGGCACGCCGGCGCTCGTCGGGTGGCCGTGCGTCGCGAGGCCCGAGCCCGCCTTCACCAGCAGCGCATCGGCGTGGCCGTGATAGCAGCCCTCGAACTTGATCAGCTTCGCGCGCCCGGTCGCGCCGCGCGCGAGGCGGATCGCGCTCATCGCCGCCTCGGTGCCCGAGCTGACGAGGCGGATCTGCTCCATGCTCGGCACGAGCTTCAGGATCTCTTCGGCGAGT
>JAMLIM010000007.1 GCA_023954175.1 Rhizobacter sp. | reverse complement strand
ATTGCCGCCTGAAGCGGGAGTGAGGCGACGCGTTCGGGGCGGCGCGGTCAGATTGCGGTGACCCCCGAGATAGGGGATGGCGTGGCTTCAATCGCGCTCCTACATTGAAGTTAACGCAGGCGGATCACAGCCCGGACTCAACTGGTCGTCGCAACACTGCTTTGCTCGCCCGAGCGTATCAGTTCGTTGAAGGCTTCTGCCGGCGTACGCCAGCCGAGTGTCTTGCGTGGTCTCGTGTTCAAGGCAAGTGCCACTGCGTTCAGTTCGCTGGCCCTGTGCGCGCTGAGGTCTGTTCCCTTCGGGAAGTATTGCCGCAGCAGTCCGTTGGTGTTCTCGTTGGTTCCCCGCTGCCATGGGCTCTGGGGATCGCAGAAGTACACCTCCAAGCCCGTGTCGATCGAGAGCTTGGCATGCTGGCTCATCTCGGCGCCCTGGTCCCAGGTCAGCGACTTACGGAATTGTTCGGGCAGCGAAGCCATTGCCTTCATGATCCCGTCACGCACGGCCTCGGCACCGTGGCCGGCCAATGCAGGACCGTGCTTATCGCGGGGCTGCTGGCGGTGGCCGGGGTGCGGCGGAAGGTGCAGTAGCATAGTGAAGCGCGTCGACCTCTCGACCAAGGTCCCGATGGCCGAGCTTGCGAGTCCCAGGATCAGATCGCCCTCCCAGTGGCCGGGTACAGCCCGGTCCTCGACGGAGGCTGGTCGTTCGCTGATCAAAATCTCGGGCGTCACGAACGACTTGCCGCGATTGCGAACGCGCTCCCTCGGCACCCGCAGGGCGCGGCCGGTTCGCAGGCAAGAGGTCAGCTCCCGGCGCAATGCTCCGCGGCCCTGCACGTAAAGCGCCTGGTAGATCGCTTCATGGCTGATGCGCATCGAAGTGTCTTCGGGGAAATCCATAAACAGACGATTGGCGATCTGCTCTGGGCTCCAAGCCTGCGACCATCGGCGGGCTTGTCTTGGCCCATGCCGGCGGCCCTTCCACTCAACCTGCGGTCCTGCGATCAATTTGCCACCAGGCGTCACGATGTTGCCGGCCAACCGATCCTGCACGTACTCGCGCAATGCGGGGTTCGTCAGCAGTTTGGCAGGCTTCGGACGCATTGCAGCGCGGTCGGCATGCCACTGCGCCGTGTGAGCTCGGTACTCGAGGCCGCCTCCACGCGTCGCGGCATTGCGCCGCAGCTCGCGCGAGATCGTCGATGGCGATCGACCGAGCTGCCTGGCAATCTCTCGAACGCCTTCGCCACGGGCACGCGCCAGCGCGATCTGTTCGCGCTCAGCGAAGACGAGGTATCGGCCTGTTGGCTCTGGCGCGGACGGTGCGAGATTGGACGGAGGCATACCGCCACATTGTCGGAACCAGCGGTTGCCGACAGCCGGCGACACGCCGGCTATTGCGGCAGCGTCCTCGCTGGAGCGTCCTTGCCCGATCGCCTTCCAGAACGGCCATCGCTCGGCGCGATGCAACACCGGCGGCCTGCCTGGTGATCGCAGCTTCGCTCTCAGCGATCGATCCGACTTCAACTTCTTCATCTTCATCAACACCTCCTATCAGGATGTGTTGCGACGACTGGTTGAATTCACCCAGTGGTCCGCAGTTGCTTACCCTGAAGGAGCGTCTCACCATGAAGTTCAAGACCATTGCACTTGCCGCCGCGCTGGCCGTCGCGGCGCCGGCGTTTGCCGACACCGTCAAACTGACCGACTTCACCTTCTCGCCGGCAACTTCGGTCTCGGTAAGCAGCCCCAACTACAGTGGTCGGGCCGGACAGTTCACAGGTTTCCTGAACGGAGATTCGTTTCTGACCTATTGCACGGATGTGCTGCAGACCTTTGCTTTCAACACCACATACACCGACTATTCGGTTGTCGACGGGGTGACGGCCTGGGGAGCCGAGAAATCGCTTGATCTGGACCGCTGGATCTCACAGCTCAACACCGATGGCTTCCCAATAGATGCAGCGATGTCAGCCGCTGCTCAATCTGCTGTCTGGGAGATTCTGTACGAGACCAGTGGTAGCTACGATCTGGCCTCAGGTACGTTTCAGGCGACAAGTGCGGACGCTGCAACCCAGGGGTACCTGAACGCAGTGAACTGGGCAGGTCTTCCCAGTTTTGCGGTGACGCTGCACGTCAACCAGCTCTTCAGCCGCGAGCACCAGGACTTCTTGGTCACAACACCAGTTCCTGAGCCCTCGACCTACGCGCTGTTTGCTGCCGGTCTGGCCGGCATCGGCTTCATCGCGCGTCGTCGCTCACGCAGGTCCTGAAGCGGCACTCGACTGCGTTTGCCTCAAGGGCGGCTTCGGCCGCCCTTTTTCGTGGCCGCCATCTTGGTCGTCGATTGGGAGCGATACGATCTCGACATGACATTGCCCGAGCTTCCCGCCATGCCTGCGACGCTGGATGACTGGCTGTCCCATTGCGAGCGCCTGCATCCGCGAACCATCGACCTCACGCTGGACCGGGTCGAACGCATGTGCGAGCGGCTGGCGCTGAGTTTCGAGGCGCCGATCATCATGGTGGGTGGCACGAACGGCAAAGGCTCGAGTTGCGCGATGCTAGAAGCTGTCGCCTTGCAGGCGGGTTATCGCGTGGCGCTGCACACGTCACCGCACCTGGTGCATTTCGAGGAGCGCTGCCGAATCGGCGGTGCAGCGGTCGATGCGGAGGCCCTGCTGCCGCACTTCGAAGCGGTCGAACGCGCGCGCGGCGACCTCGCGCTGACCTTCTTCGAGTTCACGCTGCTCGTGATCGCCCGCCTGTTCGCGGCCCAACCCTTGGACTTGATCATCCTCGAGGTCGGCCTTGGCGGCCGCTTCGACGCGGTGAACGTCTTCGACGCCGACTGCGCGCTGATCACGAGCATCGCGCTCGATCACATGGACTACCTTGGCGACACGCGCGAGGCGATCGGGTTCGAGAAGGCCGGCATCATGCGCGCCGGCCGGCCGGTTGTCCTGAGTGACCCGATGCCGCCGCAGAGTGTGCTCGACCAGGCGGCGGCGCTCGGTGCGGATCTGTGGCTGTCCGGGCGTGACTTCGGCTACGAAGGCGACCGCCAGCAGTGGAACTGGTTCGGGCGCGAGCGGCGCTACGCCGGGCTCGCGCATCCTGCGTTGCGCGGCGCCAACCAACTGCTCAACGCGGCGGGCGTGCTGGCCACATTCGAGGCACTGCGAGAGCGATTGCCCGTGATGGCGCAGGCCGTGCGCAACGGACTCGCACGCGTGGAGCTGCCGGGCCGCTTTCAGATCGTCCCAGGCCAGCCCACGATCGTGCTCGACGTTGCGCACAACCCGCACGCGGTCGCGACGCTGGCGCACAACCTCGACCAGATGGGGTACTTTCCTCGCACGCATGCCGTCTTCGGCGCGATGAAGGACAAGGACATTGCGCAGATGCTGAGCCGCATGGCGCCTCTTGTCGATGCCTGGCACATGGCGGACCTGCCGACGCCGCGCGCGATGAGCGCGCAGGCACTCCGTGACCTGCATGCCGGTCTCGCGAACGACGATGGACACGACGCCCGCGCGGGCGTCGCCGTCGAATGCCACGCGTCACCCCCGGACGCGCTGCGCACCGCCCTCGGGCAGGCAGACCCCGCTGATAGAATCGTCGTCTTCGGCTCCTTCTACACCGTGGGCGGCGTCATCGCGCAAGGCTTGCCTGCATTGGCCGCGAAGCAGCCTGTCTGAGCCCGGCGTGGTTTCGTGATCCGGGCTGGTCGGGCCAGCCGGTTCAGGCGCGCGGACCGGGCGCCTTTGCAACGCTTCTACGTCCATCGGCTCGCGGTTCGCCCACGTATTGCACTCTCCCCAGCGCCGCTCCTGATGGATCTGCTGTCAGCATTCAAACGCAAGAAGCCGGCCGCACCCGACGCGGCGGACGATGTGCGTCAGGCGCGTACGCGGGCGCGCCAGCGTCTGATCGGTGCGGCGGTCCTCGTGGTCGCCGGCATCGTCGGCTTCCCGCTGCTGTTCGAAACCCAGCCGCGTCCGATCCCGGTCGACCTGCCGATCGACATTCCGCGCCAGGACAGCGCGGCGCCACTGGTGCTGTCACCGGGCCCGGCGTCCGCAGCGAGGAGCGAATCGCTTCCGGCGGCGAAATCAGATCGCGTCGGTGACCGTGTGATCGACGAGACTTCTGCGGATGCCGGCCGCGAGCTTGCACCCGCCGCGAGCACGGCCGCCGCCGCAGGCCAGGGCGCGTCGGCGTCGCAAGCGGCTCACGCCGCGGCGCGTTCTCCGGCCGAAGCGGCGTCGAAGCCGAAGCCGTCTGGCGCCACCGCGACTTCGGCGGCCGTTCCCAAGACAATGGACACCGCCGCCGACGATGGCGCGCGCGCGAAGTCGTTGCTGGAGGGCAAGACGGTCGCATCGGGCCCAGCGTCACCGCCAGCACCGGCGGCGGCCGGCACGGCGCGATTCGTCGTGCAGGTGGGGGCGTTCGCGGACGCGGCGGCGGTGAAGGCGACGCGGGCGAAGGTCGAGCGACTCGGGCTCGTCACGTACACGCAGGTCGCCGAGACCCCGGCCGGGGCGAGAACCCGCGTGCGCGTCGGCCCGTTCTCGACGCGCGCCGAGGCCGAACGTGCCGCGGCGCGGATCAAGGCCGCCGATCTGCCCACCGTCATCCTCACACTGTGAGCGTTGCTCGGCGCACCATGGACGCATCGAACTTCGGCGGCGTGCAGATCAGCGGTGTCGACCTCGCCATGCTGGCCTGGCTCGTGCTGTCGGTGTTCGTCGGCATCGTGCGCGGGCTGGTGTTCGAAGTCGTCTCGCTGATCGGCTGGGGCGTGGCGTTTTTCGGCGCGTTCTGGCTGGCGCCGTGGCTGGCACCGTTGCTGCCGATCGGGGAGGCTGGTTCGGTACTGAACGAGACCTCGTCGTTCCTGTGCGCATTCATCGCCATCTGGATCGTGTGGGGGCTGGCGGCCCGGCTCGTGCGCCTGATGCTGCACGCGACGCCGCTGCGCGCGCCGGACCGGGTGCTGGGCGCCGGCTTCGGGCTGGCGCGCGGCGTCGTCGTGCTGCTGCTCGTGGCGACGGTGGTGGGGTTGACGCCGATCGAGACTTCGCACGCGTGGCAGCGCTCGCGCTTCGCGCCATGGTTGAATGAGGCCTTGCAGGGCCTCAATCCGTTGTTGCCGCCCAAACTCGCGCGGCACCTTCCGGTCGCCGTTTACGGCTCCTGAGTTAAGGACGTCTCACCATGTGCGGCATCGTCGGCGTGATCTCGAAGGCTCCCGTCAATCAGCTCATCTACGACAGCCTGCTGCTCCTGCAGCACCGCGGGCAGGACGCGGCCGGCATCGTGACGATGCTGGGCACCAAGTGCTTCATGCACAAGGCGCGCGGCATGGTGCGCGACGTGTTTCGCACCCGCAACATGCGGGCGCTGCCCGGGGTCGTGGGTCTCGGGCAGGTGCGCTACCCGACGGCGGGCAACGCCTACAGCGAGGAAGAGGCGCAGCCCTTCTACGTCAACGCGCCCTTTGGCATCGTCCTCGTCCACAACGGCAATCTCGTGAACGCGCATGCGCTGAAGCAGGAGTTGATCGACGTCGACCGCCGACACATCAACACCGAGAGCGACACCGAAGTGTTGATCAACGTGCTCGCGCACGAGCTCGAGGCCGCGGCGCGTGATCGGGCCCTGTCGCCCGAGGCCGTGTTCGAGGCGGTGCGCGCCGTCCACAAACGCGTGCGCGGGTCGTATGCGGTGATTGCGTTGATCGCGGGTCACGGCTTGCTCGCGTTTCGGGATCCGTTCGGCATCCGCCCGCTGTGCTTCGGCGAGAGCGAAGGCGAGGACGGACGCGAAATCGTCGTCGCAAGCGAATCGGTCGCGCTCGAAGGGACAGGGCACAAGCTCGTGCGCGACGTTGCACCGGGCGAGGCGATCTTCGTCGATCTCGGCGGCCGCATTCACACCGAGCAATGCGCCGAGCATCCAAGGCTCTACCCCTGCATGTTCGAGTACGTCTACCTGGCGCGGCCTGATTCCGTCATGGACGGCGTGTCGGTCTACCAGGCGCGGCTGAACCTGGGGGAGACGCTGGCGCAGCGGCTGATCTCGACCATCCCGCCGAGCCAGATCGACGTCGTGATTCCGATCCCCGAATCGAGCCGGCCGTCGGCGATGCAGCTCGCGCAGAAGATCGGCAAGCCTTATCGCGAGGGCTTCGTGAAGAACCGCTATGTCGGCCGCACGTTCATCATGCCGGGGCAGGGCATGCGAAAGAAATCGGTGCGGCAGAAACTCAACGCGATCGCCTCCGAGTTCAAGGGCCGCAACGTGCTGCTCGTGGACGATTCGATCGTGCGCGGCACGACGAGCAAGGAGATCGTGCAGATGGCGCGCGAGGCCGGCGCGCGCAAGGTCTACATGGCGAGCGCGGCGCCGCCGGTGCGCTTTCCGAACGTCTACGGCATCGACATGCCGACCAAGGCCGAGTTGATCGCGCACGACCGCAGCACCGAGGAGATCCGCCAGTTCATCGGTGCCGACGCCCTGATCTACCAGGATGTCGACGCGATGAAGAGGGTCGTCGCGGCGCTCAACCCGAAGCTCGACGGCTTCGAGGCGTCGTGCTTCGATGGCCATTACGTCACCGGCGACATCACGGCTGCCGAGTTCGACGCAATGGCGAGCGACCGCGCAGGCCAGGACGACGAAGAGGACGACGATCGCACGCGCCTCGCACTGCAGCGCGCGACGGAGCAAGCGTGATGACGGACAAGAAGATACCGCGCGCGGACCTGCCGCACGACGCCCGGCCCGATACGCTCGCCGTGCGCGTCGGCTTGCCGCGCAGTCAGTGGGGCGAGAACTCGGAGGCGCTGTTCCTGACGAGCAGCTTCGTCCACCCGGATGCGGCGACGGCCGCGGCGCGGTTCGCCAACGAGGAAGAGGCGTTCGTCTACTCGCGCTTTTCGAACCCGACGGTGATGATGCTCGAGCGGCGCCTGGCCGCGATGGAGGGCATGCAGGCGTGCGTCGCGACGGCCAGCGGCATGGGGGCCATCACCTTGCTCGGGCTGAGTCTGCTCCAGGCCGGTGACCATGTCGTCTGTTCGCAAAGCCTGTTCGGTTCGACGATCGTGCTGTTCGCGCGTGAGTTCGCGAAGTTCGGCATCTCGACCACGTTCGTCTCGCAGACCGACGTCGACGCCTGGCGCAAGGCGATCCGGCCCGAGACGAAGCTGCTCTTCGCCGAAACGCCGAGCAATCCGCTCACCGAGGTGTGCGACCTGCGCGCGCTGGCAACGATCGCGCATGAGCATGGCGCGCTGCTCGCGGTCGACAACTGCTTTTGCACGCCGGCGCTGCAGCGTCCGGTCGACTTCGGCGCCGATCTCGTCATCCACTCGGGCACCAAGTACCTCGATGGACAGGGCCGCGTGATCGCCGGTGCCGTCTGCGGCGCAGAGCAGTTGCTCGAGGAGAAGTTCGTGCCGGTGATGCGCAGCACCGGCATCACGCTGTCGCCCTTCAACGCCTGGGTCGTGCTCAAGGGGCTCGAGACGCTGTCGATCCGCATGCGCGCGCAGTCGGCGAGCGCGCTCGAACTGGCGCAGTGGCTGCAGCAGCAGCCGCAAGTCGAACGCGTCTTCTATCCCGGGCTTGCGTCGCACCCGCAGCACACGCTCGCGATGGCGCAGCAGTCCGGCTGCGGCGGTGCCGTGGTGTCGTTCATCGTGCGCGGCGCCGAACAAGGCGGCGCCGACCTTGCGCGGCGCCAGGCGTTCCACGTCATCGACAGCACACGGCTGTGCTCGATCACGGCCAACCTCGGCGATACCAAGACGAGCATCACGCATCCGGCCAGCACCTCGCATGGACGCTTGAAGGAGGAGCAGCGGCAGGCGGCGGGCATCACGCAGGGCCTGATCCGCCTCGCCGTGGGGCTCGAGGATGTGCGCGATCTGCAGATCGATCTGGAACGCGGCCTCGCGTCGCTCGGCACATGACCCCCGGCGCGCCCTCGGTGCGCACGCGCTTTGCGCCGTCGCCCACCGGCTTCATCCACCTCGGCAACATCCGCTCGGCGCTCTACCCCTGGGCCTACGCGCGCGCGAAGGGCGGCAGTTTCGTGCTGCGGATCGAGGACACGGATGTCGAACGCTCGAGCGAGGAGGCGGTGCAGGTCATCCTCGAGGGCATGCGCTGGCTCGGGCTCGATTGCGACGAAGGGCCGTACTACCAGATGCAGCGCATGGCGCGCTACAAGGAGGTGCTCGCGCAGATGCTGGCGCAGGGCAGTGCCTACCGCTGCTACATGTCGAGTGCCGAACTCGACGCGTTGCGCGAGCGCCAGCTGGCCGCCAAGGCCAAGCCTCGCTACGACGGCACCTGGCGCCCGGAACCCGGCAAGTCGCTGCCGCCGGTGCCGGCCGGCATCGAGCCGGTGCTGCGATTTCGCAACCCGGTGGGCGGCGCGGTCGTGTGGGAAGACAAGGTCAAGGGTCGCATCGAGATCCAGAACGATGAACTCGATGATCTGGTGATCGCCCGTCCCGATGGCACGCCGACCTACAACTTCTGCGTCGTCGTGGACGACATCGACATGGCGATCACGCACGTCATCCGCGGCGATGATCACGTCAACAACACGCCGCGCCAGATCAACATCCTGCGTGCGCTCGGCGCCACGCCGCCCGTCTACGCGCACCTGCCGACGGTGCTCAACGAGCAGGGCGAGAAGATGAGCAAGCGCCACGGCGCCAAGCCCGTGACGCAGTATCGTGACGAGGGCTATCTGGCCGATGCCGTCGTCAACTACCTGGCGCGCCTCGGCTGGAGCCACGGCGACGACGAAATCTTCACGCGCGAGCAACTCGTGCAGTGGTTCGATCTCGATCATCTGGGCAAGAGCGCGGGGCAGTTCGACGAAGCCAAGCTGCGCTGGGTCAGCGCGCAGCACATCAAGATGACGCCCGACGCGACGCTCGCGCCACTGGTCGTGGAGCAGCTCGGCAGGCGTGGAATATCTGCCGCGCTGGGCACGCATCTCGAGTCGGCCATCGCGCTCTTCAAGGACCGTTGCTCGACGACCCGCGAGATCGCCGACTGGCTGGCGATGTACTTCGCACCCGTCACGCCGTCGCAGGCCGAACTCGAGGCACATCTGACACCCGCCGTGGCACCGGCCATCGAAACCTTGCGCGCGGCGCTGGCTGCTGCCAGCTGGCATCGGGAGTCGATTCAGCAGTGCGTGAAGGACACGCTCGCCGCGCACGGCCTCAAGATGCCGCAACTCGCGATGGCGGTGCGCGTGCTGGTTTGCGGGCGGGCGCAGACGCCGTCGCTCGACGCCGTGCTCGCGCTGTTCGACAAAGATGTCGTGCTTGCGCGACTGTGCTTGCGTGACTGAAAGTGAGTCGAAATGCTGGCTATAATTTAAGCTTCGCTTGAGCGGTGCCCGGCGCGAGTCGGGCCCGACGCAACGCGGGGGTATAGCTCAGCTGGGAGAGCGCTTGCATGGCATGCAAGAGGTCAGCGGTTCGATCCCGCTTACCTCCACCACCGTTGCGTTGGCCACATGTTGCTCAGGCTGAATGAGCGTCTAAGTCCCCTTCGTCTAGAGGCCTAGGACACCACCCTTTCACGGTGGCTACAGGGGTTCGAATCCCCTAGGGGACGCCATGTAACACAGCAAGCTGTTGATTCTTATAGGAATCGCAGCCCTGTGGGACAAGGAATAAACACCCGGGCTACATGACGTGTAGCAGATTGGCCGGGCAGTGTGATACAGCAACCGGCGCCTCGTGCGCCGTTTTGCTTTTGCGGGGTCGACAAGACCCCTTCATGTGGCACGGCTGGTCTGCTCGCTTGTTCAATCAAACGAGGCCAGCACGCCATGTCCATGAAGGTCGAGTCCGCGGAGCACTCCAGCCCAGAGCTCCCGCACGAGGGCCAGGCGCCCGACACCGGGTCCAACGACGCCCGTCGTCCCAACCGCAGCGAGCGCCGCCAGGCGGCGTCCAAGACCGCTCGAAAGGGGGCTCGCAAGGAGGCTCGCAAGGTGCCTTACCTCACCCTGCGGGAGGGCCGCTACTACTTCATGCGCCGCTATCCGGTGAGACTGTGCCGTCGCGGCTGCGTCACCGGGCCGGTGTACCGGGTCAGCCTGAAGACCGCCGACCGGCTTTGCGCCGAGCGACTGGCCCGAAGAGAGGCCTACCGTTTCGACCGGCTGGTCGAGGAGCTGGACCGCAAGTGCGAACTCCCTCACGCTAAACCGCAGCGGGTCGTCGATGCGGCCGAGGTCCTCGCCGACGACGTGCCCGTCGTTGCCCGTCGCTTCGAGGCCTTGCTGCTGTACTCGGACGACCTGGACCGCGGCGAGAAGCTCAGTGCATCCGAGTTCGAAGAGTACAGCGGCGACCTCGACACCCAGCGGACCCAACTGCGTGCGGCCAACGCAAGGGGTGACTACGACGCTGTCGCCGAGGACGCGCGCGGCTTCCTGGAGGCCGAGAAGCTCAAATGCGACGAGGGTTCCGACACCTGGAAAAGCCTGCTCAAGGAAATGATGCTCGCCCAGTTGCGCGCGCTGCGCGGCATCGCCGACCGGCTCGACGGCGAAACCACCCCGTCGGAGAAGTCCGCCAAGGCTCCTGCGCCCCTGCGCAGCGAGGACGACCTCGACGACCTGGACCGCGCCTTCGAACACTGGCTGACGAAGAACCGACCCGCCGCAAAGACGGTCATCGAAGCGAAAGCCGTCTGGGCCCGACTCAAGTCGTTCACCGGCAAGTCGCGCGTGAGCACGCTGACACGCAGCGACATGCTTGGCTTCCAGTCCAACGAGGGCAAGCGCATGGTACGTGGCAAGCCGATTCGGCCGCAAACCGTCAACAAGTTGATGGGACTCTTGCGCGCCATCTTCGCACTGGCGGTCGATGACCTGTTGTGCGAGCGTCGCATCGTCAGTCCGCTGGAGCAAATGCGCAAAGACAAGGTCAAGCCCGGTGATATCACGGAGAAGCAGGACCTGTCGCAGGAACAGCTCAGGACCTTCTTCCGTGGGCCCGTGCATGCGCAGGGTGAGCGCCCGATTGGTGGCGCCGGTGAGGCCGCGTACTGGCTGCCGACCCTCGCTCATATCACCGGCGCGCGCATGGCCGAACTGGCGCAGCTCAGCGTGCACGAGGTCGTCGTACGCGACGGCATCGTCTGTCTGTGGGTCACGGCTCGCGACAACAACGAACAGGCCGCCCTGCACCAGTTGTCCACAGAAGCGCGCGAGGAGCTCTTCGAGTCTTCGCTCAAGACAGGTGCCTCCAGACGCATCATTCCCGTGCACCCACGGGTCCTCGAGCTGGGCTTCATGGACTACGTGGAGTGCGTGCGCCGGAGCGGTTCGTTCGCGCTGTTCCCGGACATGAGGCCCGACGACAAGGGCAACATCGCCGGCAACTACTCGAAGTGGTTCAACCGCTACCTGAAGCGCGTGCGCGTCAAGGCGCGCGGCGTGGACTGGATTTCGTTTCGGCACACGCTCAAGACCTGGATGCGAGATGCGCAAGTCCCACCGGATGTCCAGGACTACCTCCAGGGCCACACCCCGAAGCGCGCATCGCAGGAATATGGACGCTTTCCGCCGAAGACAGTGCTGGCGGAGCTGAGCAAGTTGTCGTTCCCGGCCCGGGCCGACGTGCCGAAGTGGACGCCGGAGATGATGCGGGGGCGTGCATGAGCGGCGCCGTGTTCTGGCGGCCGGGTGACAGCCGCAGCCTGCGCGCCGACCGTGTCCCCTTGGACATGCGTCTCCTCGGGCGACTCGTTCCGCTCGAGCCCGAAGAGGTCGGCGACACCGTCGACGCCTGGTTGCCCCTTTCCAACCTGGCCCAGGCCATCGACCGACTTCGACCATGGATTGGTCAGCGCGTCGTCGGGCTGCCGCAGGCGTTGCAACTTTCGACCGGCTTCTACCCGCACATCGCGAAGCTGCCATTCGGTGGGCAACAGAGGGACCTGCTGGTGCCCGGCATGTACGTCATCACCGACACCAGTCCTGACCAGCGCATGCTCTATGTGGGCAGCAGCGTCGGCAACAGCGTGCGCAGCCGGCTCATCACCCACCTGTATGCCGACGGACGCATGTACAGCGCCCAGCGAGCGTTCCGGTACGCGTTCGAGCGCCTGGGAAAACTGGGCTTCGAGTGCGAGGAGGACGCGGACAGGGTGCTGCGACGCGCGCTGTGGTCACGCAACCGATGGTTGGCTCAGCCGGGTGGACTCGATGGCGACCGCGAACGCGCCGCCGACCTCATCGCTGACGGCGCATTCGACATCGCCATCGTGGCGGTTCCCGAGAGCCACGCCATCCTGGCGCGCTGCCTGGAGCGATTTGCGACCGAGCTCGTGCGCAGTGCGACCGGCTCGTATCCGCCGCTGAACGGCGCGCCGGTGGCGCTTGAACGCGACGTGCGCCCCTGCGGCAACGTGTCCCATCGCGAGGTCGGGGCGCTCTTCGCGGAACTCGGCAGATTGGCGAGAGACGGTCAATGGCTGGCGCCGCTTGTTGCCGAGGCGGTCGACGACGGAGCAGGGCGCGACAACCGTCGCGCCCTGCCTGAATCGACTACATGGTGTCTGTAGCGGTGCTCGAAGGTGACGCGTTCAGTGGACGTGCGTTGTCGGCGCCAAGTCACTACTGAGCCACCGCGCCGACTGAACAATGAGCCAGGGGTGGAAGCCGACTTTGGGATGGTCGGCTGTGGATAAGTGTAGGTCTTTGCCTTGTTCGTTGACCTCCTCGATGAGTTGATGTTCGGGCGGGGGAAGACGCGCAGGGCGTAGCCCGTAGCGGATTCCCCCGCGCCGGCGCAGATCAGAAGGGCTCTGTCGGTGGCTCCGGTTTGCTGCCCTTGCGAGCCTGCTCGCGCGCCTTGATGCGCTTCTTTGCCTCGGCCGTGCTGCGGCTGAAGCGGATCGACTCGTTGCCCGTCTCGACGATGTGGCAGTGATGCGTGAGCCGGTCCAGCAGCGCCGTGGTCATCTTCGCGTCGCCGAACACGCTGGACCACTCGGCGAAGTCCAGATTCGTCGTGATCATCACGCTGGTGTGTTCGTACAAGCGGCTGAGCAGGTGGAACAGCAACGCCCCACCGGCCTGGCTGAACGGCAGGTAGCCCAACTCATCGAGGATGACCAGGTCCATGCGCAGCAAGCTCAACGCAATGCGTCCGGCCTTGCCTTGCGCCTTCTCCTGCTCCAGCGCATTGACCAGGTCGACCGTCGAGTAGAACCGCACCCGCTTGCCATGCCGGGTGATGCCCGACACGCCGATGGCCGTCGCCAGATGCGTCTTGCCCGTGCCCGGTCCACCCACCAGCACGACGTTGTGCGCGTCGTCGGTGAAGGCCGCTGTGGCCAGTGTGCCCACCAGCTTGCGATCCACTGGCGAGACCTCGAAGTCGAAGCCCGCCATGTCGCGGTGCACCGGGAACTTCGCTGCGTGCATCTGGTGGCTGACCGAGCGCATCGCGCGGTCCGTGCCTTCGGCCTGCAGCAGATGCTCGACCAACCAACGCGAGGACTCGATGCCCGCACCTCCTCCCCCACCACTGCCTTGCTCAACCAGATCGGCCCAGGCGCCGGCCATCCCGTGCAGGCGTAGCTGTTTGAGCTCGACCGTCAAGTCACGCGTCGACATGGCCGGCCTCCTCGGTGGCGCTGTCCACGCTGTCGGCTCGCAAACTGTCGTAGCGCGCCGTATCGGCCAATGGCGGTACCGACACCTGCAGCGAGGTCGCCGCGCTCTGCGGCGTCGGCGCCGCGTTCAATCGCCCGAGCACGTTGACCACATGTTCCACACTGACCTTGCCTGGTGGCCCGGTCTCCAGCGCCAGTTCCACCGCTACCAGCACCGCGTCCAGTCCGGCCGTCAGCACGATGGCCAGCACCTGCGCCATCACACGGTCGCCACCCGGGTTGCGCAGCAACCCCCGGCGCAGCCGCTGCAGCGCCTCGGGCATGTCGGCGAACGGCGCGCCGTTGCGCAACGCGCCGGGCTTCCTCTGCAGCAGCGGGATGTAATGCTGCCAGTCATACCGGGTCTCGCCGGCGTTGCTCAGTCGGTCGTGACGGGCCACGATTCTGTCGTCGGCCACCACGACGACGCTGCCCGGATACAGCCGCGTGCTGACCAGCTGCCCGAACAGCTCGCACGGCACCGAGTAGCGGTTGCGCGCCACCGACACCAGGCAGGTGCTCGAGACGCGCGCCGGCTTCTCGACATAGCCGTCGAACGGCGTCGTCATGGGCATCAGGTGCGGCCGTTCGTGCTCGAGCATCTCAGCCACGCTGAACTGCTCGTGCTCGGGATGGCGCACCTCGTCCCACAACGCCCGGCAGCGTGCCCCCAGCCAGGCGTTGAGTTCGGTGAAGCTGCCGAACTTGACCTTGGCCGCATCGATCCAGATGCGTCGGCGACTGTCCTGGACATTCTTCTCGACTCGACCCTTCTCCCAGCCCGAGGCGACGTTGCAGAAGTCGGGGTCGACCAGGTAGTGCGCGCACATGGTGGCGAAGCGTTCGTTGACGATGCGGCCCTTGCCCTTCTTGACCTTATCGACCGCGGTCTTCATGTTGTCGTAGATGCCGCGACGCGGGATGCCACCCAGCGCCGCAAAGCCGCGCGTATGCGCATCGAACAGCATCTCGTGACCCTGGCTCGGGTAGGCCACGAGCCAGAACGCCCGGCTCGCGCACAGCTTCATGTGCGAGACCTGTGCCCGGTAGTAGATGCCGCCCACCACCAACCCCTCTTCGCTCCAGTCAAACTGGAACGCCTCGCCGAGTTCGAATGCCAGCGGTATGAAGGCGTTGGCCGATGCAGCTTGACCTTCGCCCTGGCGCCATGCCCGGACGAAGTCGGTGACGCGCGTGTAGCCGCCGCCGTACCCCGCCGCCTTGATCTCAACGTACAGCGCCTTGGCTGTGCGACGCTCGTGCTTGGGTCGCCGCGCGTCGGCCTTCAACGCCTGCTTGAGCGCCTCTTGGAAGTCGGTCAGCTTGCTCGGCTGCACGCCGCGCCGGTACTTCGGCGGACCATCGACCTCGCCGTGCAGCCACTTCGCAACCGTGTTGCGCGACAACCCCGTCATGCGCGAGATCTCGCGCTCCGACTTCTTGCCCCGGCAGTACAAGCGCCGGATCCTGCCAATCATGTCCATGGTGATCACTCCTCATCCCCTGCTGCACAAAAAGGCAGCAGGGTAGGTTGAACACCTGGCTCAGATTTCAGTCGGCGCGGCTCTCAAAGTGGCTCGATTTTCGGCTGGCGCCAACAGTGAGGGAGTCCATTGGGCGTTTTCGCGCCCGCGGCAACTTTGTCTGGGTGGCGGTCGGTGCACGTGGCTCGGCAGCACATAATGATGCAACACAGCTAAGTCATGATGAGCCTAGGATAAGTCGACTTTATACCCGACTTTCCTTGGTAAGAGTATGGCTACCAAGCTCATTATTCGTGGCCGAGAAAAGCCCCAAAGATATTGGATTATTATGCATCAATATCTCCCCCTTGACCCGTCGCTACGGGGTAGTTGGTCATTGACGCCTTTGTATAGCAATCGGCTTTATATTTGCTCGGATACGGATTCCATCCCGGGTAGGTTGGAAAGCAATTGTCGAGACAAGTGTGGGCTGCCAAGAAGCCAAGTTAAGGCTGCCAACCCCACAGCTTCAGGTTTGCTAACGGCTTGCACAGGTTGAACTTGCTCCCGGGTCCCTTGCTTAGTAACCCCGCCAAACTGCCGCCGCAATCCAAGCGTCCGGGGCCTCGCTGAGGAAGTCCAGTTTCGGACGCGTTCGAAGTCGCGTGGGCACGTTGCCCAGCTCCTGCAGCCAACTCTCTCCGCGCTCTGCCGTTCGTGCGCGTCGACATTTCGACCCTACGGGGTGATGACCTGAACGACCACCTTCGCCCCAAGGCCCTGGGCAACCCGGTCATGCCTACGTCGTCAGTCTTCTGGGGCCCTGAGCTCCCCCGCTCGTCAACACCAAGGCGCGAAGCGGCGCACCGACGGCCCGTGCCGACTGGCTGCACTAAGAATTCGCGGCTCTTCGGCCCGCTCCGTCGCGCCCACGGGAGGGAACAGTGCTCGAGGTCATCTCCGCCACACGAGCGCTGCCGGCACGGGCAACTCGTCCAGGCACGCAACCGCCGTTTCGTTGTCACGACGGTTGAGGCTGGTACCGCTCCCGAAGGGGTTCGACCTCAGCACCTGGTATCAATGTCCTCGGTTGAGGACGACGCGCTCGGCGAGGAGTTGCGGGTGGTCTGGGAGCTCGAACCCGGTACTGCCGTCCTTGAGCGTGCATCGATGCCCAGGAGTTCAATGGCTTCGACTTGACCACCAGAAGCTGGATGCGTTTCTGAACGCGGTCCGCTGGGGGCGGTTTCGCAGACCGACACCAGCACCCTGCAGGCGCCCTTCCGCAGCGGCATCGAAATCGAGGACTACCAGCTCGACCCACTGGCCCGAGCGATACAGATGCCGCGCGTCAACCTGCTCATCGCAGACGACGTCGGCCTGGGCAAGACCATCGAAAGCGGTCTGGTTATCCAGGAGATGATGCTTCGCCACCGCATCCGCTCGGTCCTCATCGTCTGTCCTTCCGGTTTGCAGATTCAGTGGCGCGAGCAGATGCGCGATAAGTTCGGCCTCGACTTCCGCATCGTCGACAGCGAAGCCATGAAGCAGCTTCGTCGCAGCCGGGGTCTGCACGTGAACCCGTGGAATCACTATCCGCGTCTCATCACGTCCATCGACTTCCTGAAGCGTGAACGGCCCTTGCGCCTGATGCGCGAAGTCCTTCCTGCCGCAGGTCAGTCCAACTACCCTCGCCGCTTCGATATGTTGCTCGTCGACGAGGCCCACAACGTGGCGCCGGCGGGCAGCGGCAAGTACGCAACCGACTCCCAGCGCACCCAGGCGATTCGTCTGCTCGCCCCACACTTCGAGCACAAGCTGTTCCTGTCGGCGACCCCGCACAACGGCTACCCGGAGTCTTTCTCGGCACTGCTGGAACTACTGGATGACCAGCGTTTCGCCGAGCGGTTCGCCAAGACTGTTGGCGCCAGCCGAAAATCCGAGCCACTTTGAGAGCCGCGCCGACTGAAATCTGGAGCCAGGTGTTCAACCTACCCTGCTGCCCTTTTTGTGCCTGGCGTGGGGATGGCACCATGGACATGATTGGCGGGATCCGGCGCTTGTACTGCCGGAAGACGAAGTCCGGAGCGAGATCTCGCGCATGACGGGGTTTGTCGCGCAACACGGTTGCGAAGTGGCTGCGGCGAGGTCGATGGTCCGCCGAAGTACCGGCGCGGCGTGCAGCCGAGCAAGCTGACCGACTTCCAGAGGCGCTCAAGCAGGCGTTGAAGGCCGACGCGCGGCGACCCAAGCACGAGCGTCGCACAGCCAGAGCGCGCACGTTGAGATCGAAGGCGGCGGGTACGGCGGCGGCTACGCACGTCACCGGCTCGTCAGGCGTAGCGAACGGAGTCAACTGCATCGGCAACGCCTTCTACCGCTGGCATTCGAACTCGGCAGCGTTCCAGTTGACTGGAGCGAAGAGGAGTTGGTGGGCAGCATCCCTACCGGGCACAGATATGCGCATGGCTGCGCGAGCCCAGGCGTTCTGGCTTCGTGGCCTACCGAAGCCGCGGGTCGCGGATAACCGTCTGCATACGCGCAACTTTGCGGCGCTGGGTAAGCGTCCCTCGCGGCCGCATCTGACAACATGAAAGACCGCGATCGATAAGATCAGAAGGCAGGGCCACATCGTCGGCAGACGCGCCTGCCATGTGCGCGCATACGGTCGACCCCGACTGCGGCGTCGCCTCGGGCTGGAAAGAGATCGAGTCGGAGAATGTCAGGACGGTGACGCATCTGGATCGATGCGTATGGGTTCGGCAGTCACCGAAAACTCAACGCCTGGCTGGGGCGCTGCCAGCGTTGTGGGGACGAGGTGCGCCATCAGCACAGTAGTTCAGCGGTAAACCGGTTTAATCGACACGGTGGCCGCGCCTCGATGCCCGCCGACGGCACCGTTCGGCGGCACCATGTCGGCGAAAAAGCCGGCGCCGTCGGCGCATCTATAGTGTCGATGGCGCGAAAAAAGCACCGCATCATTCAAAATATGATAATTTGGGCAAAAACTAGTCATTTTTGCGAAACATATCCGGGCGGCGTCGTCAATGATATTTAAACTGACAGATCGGCCCGTCACATTATTGACTCGCTGGCGCGATTGGTATGACTGGCAGCATTATCCGCTGCTGCAGAGGAAGCACCCGGCGCGTTGCGCGGCGGCGTGTGCCGCATGCCCGAACTGCAGCATGCGCCATTGCTGCGCAGCTGGTGGCGACCGTGTGATGGCGCAGAGTGCTGGCCATCGATGCTGACGGCCCGCGCGGTACTGTAGCGGTGGGGTGAAGCTGGAGGTTTGCCGGCAAAAGGTCAGTGTGGAGACATGTGGTCGGCGTGCTCGGGCGATTGTGAACGCGGCGCCGACGCCGCAGGCGCGGCGATCGCGCATGTCGGCTACCGTGGCGCCCGGCTGCAGCGCGCTACGGCTGGACTGCGAGCCGACTGCCGGGCGAAGCGCCACCGAGGAGGCCGGCCGCTGTCGGCGCGTGACGGTCGAGCTCAAACAGCTACGCCTGCACGTAGCCCGGCACTGGAGCCGGTCTGGTGAGCAGAGACGTGGTGGGGAGGAGGTGCGGGCATCGAAGTCCTCGTTGGTTGGTCGGCATCTGCTGCGGCAAAGGCACGGGCCACGCGATACGATCAGCTGCGCAGCGGATTCGATTGCGCCATGGCGGAAAAATAAAACAAAGGGTCTTAGCAGTGGATCGCAAGCTGGTGGGCACACTGGCAACGGCTTCACCGGCGACGCGCACGTCATTGCTGATGGGTGGGCAGGCGCTGGCAAAACGCCTGGCGGCCGGCCGTCGGCGTGTCATCACCCGGCATGGCGGCAGGTGCAGTTCTCGACGGTCGACGGTCAATGCAAGACGGAGAAAGGCGCAGGCAAGGCCGGACGCGACGCGTTGAGCGCGCATAGTTTGGTCATCCTCGATGGTTGAACACCTGCCCGTTCAGTAGCAGGCCGAGGATGAGGTGCGTTACTGTTCCCGCCTGCTCAGCCGCGTACGAAGGCACACCAGCGTGATGATCGCGACGAATCTGGACTTCGCCGAGTGATTCCGGCGTGTTCGGCGGCGAAAGGTGACCACGGCGCTGCTGGTTCTTCACTGCATCGTCGGGACAGGCAACGAGTCGATCCGCCAGCCGCAGCACGGCCGAAAGGCAGCAGCTTATCAAGGCGCGCAGTAGCAAACCAGGCCGGCAGGGCCCCGCTGATCTGCGCCGGCGCGGGGAATCCGCTACGGGCTACGCCCGTCCCCGCGATCAATATCGAAGGAGGTCAACGAAGGCTGGGCAGACCGCGCGCTCAGCCGACCATCCCAAAGTCGGCCGGCGCGTGTCAACAGCCGACACCTGCCATGTCATGTTGCCGTGGGGGAAGCCCCCATTCCTTTACCGTGGGGGTTGCCACGGGAAACACTGTAGCGTCGTGCCTGCCCAAACTGCGCCTCGCATGAGCGCAATCAAGTTGGCTACCCTGGCCTCGGCACCGGCTAAATCGAGCAGAGCGTCTGCGCCAACATTCGCTGGTCTGGTGTTGCCGTGAGAGCCGAGCGTCAAATCTCTGACATCCATGTGGCGCGCGGTGTCCCCGCAGCCGCGCCACTTTCTTGTGCCGTTGAACGCTTCTTCCGAAAGACCTCCGAGGGCTCGAGTCTTTGCAGACCGGTCAGTCCGGCAGGTCAACGTTTGAGATGCTCTCGCCCGGCTCGAGGCGCCGAAGGACTTCGGTCAAGGCAACGAGCTTGCGGACGGACCTCTCGTTTGCATAGAGCTCACTGAAGACCAAGGTGTCGAGCGTGGCGAGTTGGTCGGATGTCAGCGTCACCGTTGGCGATGCGAAGGCTCCGCGGGCGCCGTTCAGCAGGGCTTGGAGCGACTTCAGATGTTCGATGCGTTGCGTCAGCTGTTCGTGTACGTTCATGTGGTGTTTCAGGTTTCTATCGGCGACGGCCAATCCGTCCCTGGCCGGCATATAGGCATCGCCGCCGCAAGTCCCGGTAGGGGTATCAACGCGACGCCCAGATGCTCGTCTCGTCCGGTTCAGTGATGGCGCAAGTGCAACCGTGTTCCAACCGTCTGGTGGTCCCGTATCGCTATGGCGTTGAAGCGCGAGAGCCGCGGACAAAGCCCAAGTCGGACAAGGGGGAGGCCGCGCCGAAGGTGAGCGGTGCGTTGTCACCCTCAGGTAGCCATCAGTTTGGTCCAACGATGCGTCCGGTCGATGGCAAGGAGGAATGCTTTGCGGCTCTCTGAGCGCGAACTTGCCGGGTCCTGTGCTACAGTTATCAACCCGGCTGCGTAACAACACCGGGAACGTGGTTGTGTAGCACATCGCTGGAGCCCAGCATTCATGCGGGTTCCAGGGGTGTCGGGTCGTTTCCCCTAGGGGACGCCAACTTGCCGCCCGCCGCGGATCAACGATTCGCGGCGGGCTTTTTCTTGTCCGTCGCGAGTGTGCGAGCGTGAAAAACCCGCCGGGCACAGGGCAGGGCGGGCTCGTGGATGGGGCCGAAGCTCAGCCGGGCGCTCGACTCTGCGGAATCTGCCGCAGCGATGCGCAGCGCCCGTCTGCCCCGGCGCCGTGCGAACCTTCAGTTGCCGCCGCCCATCACCTGGCTGAATCCGCCGTCGACATAGGTGATCTCCGCGGTCACGCCGGCGGCGAGATCGGACAGCAGGAATGCGGCGACGTTGCCCACGTCCTCGATCGTCACGTTGCGACGCAGCGGGGCGTTGCGCTCGACGATGTCGAGGATGCGGCCGAAGTCCTTGATGCCGGTGGCTGCGAGCGTCTTGATCGGGCCCGCGGAGATGCCGTTCACCCGAACCCCGCGATCGCCCAGGCTCACGGCCAGGTAGCGCACGCTCGCCTCGAGCGAAGCTTTCGCAAGCCCCATCGTGTTGTAGTGCGGCACGCTGCGCTGGCTGCCGAGGTAGGTCAGCGTCAGCAACGACGCGCCGTTTCGCAGGCGTGGCGCAGCGGCCTTCGCGAGCGCAGGAAAGCTGTAGCTCGAGATGTCGTGCGCGATCCGGAACGCCTCGCGCGACAGGCCATCGAGGAAACTGCCGGAGATCGCTTCCTTCGGCGCGAAACCGATCGCATGCACCAGGCCGTCGAACTCCGGCCAGGCGGCGCCGAGATCTTCAAACAGACTCGCGATCTGCGCATCGTCCGAGACATCGCAGTCGAAAACGAGCTCCGAGCCGAACTCGCGCGCGAAGTCGGTGATGCGCTCACGAAAACGCTCGCCCTGATAGCTGAACGCGAGTTCAGCGCCTTCGCGGTGGCATGCGCGCGCAATGCCGTAGGCAATCGAACGGTTGGACAGTACACCCGTGATCAGGAATCGCTTTCCGGCGAGGAATCCCATGCTTTCTCCATTGTGTTGGTGATGGCGACTGAGGGGGATTTTGGCATGCGCCCGCAGCGCCAGCGGCCGCGCGGCAACTCGGCTGCCGAGGGATCGGCCGCGCTGACGAGGCGGGGCGCTCCGCAACCCGGTTGACAGTGTCCGTTCTTGCGTGTAGCGACGGATCACGTTACAATGCGCCTTTCGCAAGAAAGCTGCGTGGGCGGATTCTTCCAGCCCACTTTTTTTTGCGCGATCTATAAAGCAGGTCTGACTCCTGGTGCGCCGGACCTGCACATGGTCCAGCAGGCAACTGGCAGCACATTGACAGGAGAGGGCAGCGCAGCGCGATGACTTGGCAAACCGTCGTCGAAGGCACCGTCAAGGGCCTGGGTTACGAACTCGTGGACATCGAGAAGTCCGCGGGCGGGTTGCTGCGCGTCACCATCGACCGCGTGCAGGGCGATCCGTCCGGCGAGTTCATCGTCGTCGAGGACTGCGAGAAGGTCACGCGCCAGCTTCAGCACGTCCTCGAAGTCGAGAACTGCGGCTATCAGCGCCTGGAGGTCTCGTCGCCCGGACTCGATCGGCCACTCAAGAAGGCTGCCGACTTTGCCCGCTTCGCCGGCGAGCGTGTCGCGTTGACGCTGAAGTTGCCGTTCAAGGGCCGCAAGCGCTTCAGCGGCACGCTGCTCGCGCACCCTTCGGGTGCGGGCTGGCGCCTGCAGTTGGAGGCCGAGCCGGCGCCGGTGACGCGCGGCAAGTCGCGCGTGCCGTCGGCGCGGCCAGCGCCGGCCGAGCCGCTCGAGCAGGTGCTCGACTTCGAGTTGGAAGAAGTACGCGAAGCCCGGCTCGTCCCGGAGCTCGATTTCAAGGGCCGCCGCTTCGTGCCGGCGGCGCCGCAGGATGCTGCGCAGGCCGACCGCCGCGCAGTTGGTGTCGATGGAGGTCGTTAAGAAATGAACCGCGAACTGTTGATGCTGGTGGACGCAATTGCGCGCGAGAAGAGCGTCGAACGCGAAGTCGTGTTCGGTGCCGTCGAGGCGGCGCTGGCATCTGCCACCAAGAAGCTGCATGGCGGCGAGATCGACGTGCGCGTCTCGGTCGATCGCGAGACGGGGGTCTACGAGACCTTCCGCCGCTGGCACGTCGTGCCCAACGAGGCCGGGCTGCAGATTCCGGACGCCGAGGTGCTGCTGTTCGAAGCGCAGGAACAGATCGAGGACATCGAGGTCGACGACTACATCGAGGAGCCGATCGATTCCGTGACCATCGGTCGCATCGGCGCGCAGGCGGCCAAGCAGGTGATCCTGCAGAAGATCCGCGACGCCGAGCGTGAACAATTGCTGACCGACTTCCTGTCGCGCGGCGACAAGATCTTCGTCGGCGCCGTCAAGCGGCTCGACAAGGGCGACATCATCGTCGAATCCGGTCGCGTCGAGGGGCGGCTGCGCCGCGGCGAGATGATCCCGAAGGAGAACCTGCGCGTCGGCGATCGCGTGCGGGCCGTCATCCTCGAGGTCGACGCGACCCTGCGCGGCCCGCAGATCATCCTTTCGCGCAGCGCACCTTCCTTCATGATGGAGCTCTTCGCGCTCGAAGTGCCCGAGATCGAGCAGGGCCTGCTCGAGATCAAGAGCTGCGCGCGCGACCCGGGCTCGCGCGCCAAGATCGCGGTCGTGTCGCACGACCGGCGTGTCGATCCGATCGGCACCTGCGTCGGCGTGCGCGGCTCGCGCGTCAACGCGGTGACGAACGAACTCGCCGGCGAGCGGGTCGACATCGTGCTGTGGTCCGAGGACCCGGCGCAGTTCGTCATCGGCGCGCTTGCGCCGGCCAACGTGCAGTCGATCGTCGTCGACGAGGAGCGCCACGCGATGGACGTCGTCGTCGACGAGGAAAACCTCGCGATCGCGATCGGCCGCGGCGGCCAGAACGTGCGCCTTGCGTCCGAGATGACCGGCTGGCGCATCAACATCATGAGCGCGGAGGAGTCGCAGACCAAGCAGAACGAGGAAAGCGAAAGCCTGCGCAAGCTCTTCGTCGACAAGCTGGACGTCGACGTCGAAGTGGCCGACATCCTGATCGCCGAGGGCTTCACGAGTCTCGAGGAAGTGGCCTACGTGCCGATGCAGGAGATGCTCGAGATCGAGAGCTTCGATGAAGACACCGTGAACGAGCTTCGCACGCGCGCCAAGGATGCGCTGCTGACGCTGGACCTCGTGCGCGAGGAGAAGGTCGAGGACGTCTCGCAGGACCTGCGTGACCTCGAAGGCCTCGACGCCGAGATCATCGCCCGTCTGCTCGACGGCGGCATTCACACGCGTGACGATCTGGCCGATCTCGCGGTCGACGAATTGACCGAGATGTCCGGCATCGAAGAAGAGCACGCCAAGACCCTGATCATGAAAGCGCGCGAGCACTGGTTCACCACTTGAACGAGCGCAACTCGCCGCACCGCAAGCTAAAGAAGCAAGGAAAGCACCCATGGCCGTGACCACCGTCGCCCAGTTCGCTGCAGAGCTCAACCGCTCGGCCGCGGCGCTGCTCGAGCAGCTCCAGTCGGCCGGCGTGGAGAAGGCATCGACCGACGATGCGCTGACCGAATCCGACAAGGAGCGCCTGCTCGACCACCTGCGCTCGGCGCACGGGACGGCGGGCGCCGAGCGTCGCAAGATCACGCTCACGCGCAAGTCGACGAGCGAGATCAAGCAGGCCGATTCGAGCGGCAAGGCGCGCACGATTCAGGTCGAAGTGCGCAAGAAGCGCACCTTCATCAAGCGCGACGACGCGCCGGCCGCCGAGCCGATGACGCCGGCGATCGACGATGTCGAACTCCGCCGCCGCGAGGAAGAGGCGCATGCGCAGGCCGAACTGCTGCGTCGCCAGGAAGAAGAGATTGCCGAGAAGCGCCAGCAGCGCGAGGAGCAGGAGCGCGCCGAGCGCGACGCTGCCGAGCTGCGCCAGCGCGAAGCGGTCGAAAAGGCCGCCGCGGAACTGGCGGCCGAGGCGCTGGCCGCCGCAGCCGCGCCGAAGAAGAAGGTATCGGAGAAGGCTGCGAAGAAGGCGGCGGACAAGGCTGCAGAGAAGGCGGCTGAGAAAGCCGCGGCCGATCAAACGGCCGAGCCGTCGGCGGACGACACCGCCGCGCCCGACGCGGCCGAGCCCGCCAAGCCGGCGCTGCGCGTGATCAAGGCTGCCGACGTCGTCGACGAAGAGAAGCAGCGGCTTGCCGACCTCGCAAAGCGTCGCAAGCAGGCCGAGGACGAGGCCGCGGCGATCCGTCAGATGATGAACGCGCCCAAGCGCGTTCTCGTGCCGCACCAGGCCGAACCGCGGAAGCCGGTGGTGGCCGAGATCAAGGGGACGATCCACAAGAAGGCCGGTGCGCCGGGCGCCCCTGGCGCCGCCACGGCGGCCAAGCCGGGCGAGAAGAAGTCGATCAAGTCCGAGAAGCTGTCGTCGAGTTGGGCCGACGATGCGGCCAAGCGCCGCGGCCTGAAGACCCTCAACAGCGGTGGCGCGTCGCGCCCGGGCTGGCGTGCGCCGCGTGGCGGGCGCAGAGGGGATCGCAACGATGGCGCGCCGTCGACCTACGTCGCGCCGACCGAGCTGCTGCCGCAGGAGGTGCACGTGCCCGAGACGATCAGCGTCGCCGACCTCGCGCACAAGATGTCGGTCAAGGCCTCCGAGGTCATCAAACAGTTGATGAAGCTCGGCCAGATGGTCACGATCAACCAGCAGCTCGACCAGGAAACGGCCATGATCCTCGTCGAGGAGATGGGCCACAAGGCCTTCGCCGCCAAGCTCGACGACCCCGAGGCCTTCCTCGAAGAGGGCGAGAGCGAGACCGACCTCGAACTGCTGCCGCGCGCACCGGTCGTCACCGTGATGGGCCACGTCGATCATGGCAAGACCTCGCTGCTCGACTACATCCGGACTTCGCGCGTCGCTGCCGGCGAGGCAGGCGGCATCACGCAGCACATCGGCGCCTATCACGTCGAGACGCCGCGCGGGATGGTCACCTTCCTCGACACGCCGGGCCACGCCGCGTTCACCGCGATGCGCGCGCGCGGCGCGAAGGCGACCGACATCGTGATCCTGGTGGTCGCCGCCGACGACGGCGTGATGCCGCAGACGAAGGAGGCGATCGCCCACGCGAAGGACGCCGGCGTGCCGCTCGTCGTCGCGATGAACAAGATGGACAAGCCCGAGGCGAACGTCGAGCGGCTCAAGTCCGAACTCGTCGCCGAAGGCGTCGTGCCCGAGGAATTCGGGGGCGAGTCGCCATTCGTGCCGGTCTCGGCCAAGACCGGTGCCGGCATCGACCAGCTGCTCGAGCAGGTGCTGCTGCAGGCCGAGGTGCTCGAGCTGAAGGCGCCGGTCGACGCACCGGCCAAGGGCCTCGTGATCGAAGCGCAGCTCGACAAGGGCCGCGGCCCGGTGGCGACCGTGCTCGTGCAGTCGGGCACCTTGAAGCGCGGCGACGTCGTGCTCGCCGGGTCGAGCTACGGGCGCGTGCGCGCGATGCTCGACGAGAACGGCAAGCCCTGCACCGAAGCCGGGGCGTCGATCCCGGTCGAGATCCAGGGCCTGACCGAAGTGCCGCAGGCGGGCGACGAGTTCATGGTGCTCGCCGACGAGCGCCGGGCGCGGGAGATCGCGACCTTCCGCCAGGGCAAGTACCGCGATGTCAAGCTCAACCGCCAGCAGGCCGCGAACCTGGAGAACATGTTCGACGCCGCCGGCGCGTCGCAGACGCTGTCGCTCATCGTCAAGGCCGACGTCCAGGGCTCGCAGGAAGCGCTCGCGCAATCACTGCTCAAGCTGTCGACCGACGAGGTCAAGGTGCGTGTCGTGCACGGCGCGGTGGGCGGCATCAGCGAAAGCGACATCAACCTCGCGATCGCGTCGAAGGCAGTCGTCATCGGCTTCAACGTGCGCGCCGATGCGGGCGCGAGGAAGCTCGCCGAAGGCAACGGCGTCGACATCCGCTACTACAACATCATCTACGACGCGGTCGACGAGGTGAAGGCGGCGATGACGGGCATGCTCGCGCCCGAACAGCGCGAGGAAGTCATCGGCACGGCCGAGATCCGCAAGGTGTTCGTCGCCTCCAAGATCGGCACCGTCGCCGGCAGCATGGTCACGTCGGGCGTCGTGCGTCGCGGCGCGCGCTTCCGCCTGCTGCGCGAGAACGTCGTCGTCTACACCGGCGAGGTCGATTCGGTGCGGCGCGAGAAGGACGACGTGCGCGAGGTCAAGGAAGGCTTCGAGTGCGGCATCAAGCTGAAGAACTACAACGACATCGCCGAGGGCGATCAGCTCGAGTTCTTCGAGGTCAAGGAAGTGGCACGAACGCTCTGACGCGGCACTTGCTCCCCCTGAACAAGCCCCGCCCTCCGAAAAGTTGGCGGGGTTTGTGCATGGAGCGACAGCGCAACACACCATGCGACACAAGCGATCCATCCCCAACCGCGGCTTTCGCATCGCCGACCAGATCCAGCGTGATCTGGCCGAGTTGATCCGCGAGCTGAAGGACCCGCGCATCGGCCTCGTCACCCTGCACCTGGTCGAAGTCACGCCCGACTACGCGCACGCCAAGGTCTATTTCTCCGTGCTCGTCGGCGACGCCAAGGAGTGCGAAACCGCGCTCAACGAGGCCGCGGGCTACCTGCGCAACGGCCTCTTCAAGCGCCTGAGCATCCACACCGTGCCGACGCTGCACTTCCTGTTCGACCGCACGACCGAACGCGCCGCCGAGCTGAACGCGCTGATCCAGGAAGCCAACGCCACGCGGGCGAAGGAAGACTAGGATGACGCCCGCCAAGCGCATCGCGACTCACCTGCGCGGCCTCGAGGGTCGCGAAGCTGCGCCTGCCTTGCCCTGGGCGCGCGGCCTGACCTCGGGCGGCGCGGCGCCGGACTGAACGCGTGAAACCCGAACGCGTCCGCATCGTGCGCCGCCCGGTGCATGGCGTCCTGCTGCTCGACAAGCCGCTTGGCCTGTCGAGCAACGACGCCTTGCAAAGGGCCAAACGCCTCTATCGCGCCGAGAAGGCCGGCCACACCGGCACGCTCGACCCGCTCGCGACCGGCCTGCTGCCGCTGTGCTTCGGCGCCGCGACCAAGTTCTCGCAGGTCAGCCTCGACGCCGACAAGGCGTACCGCGCGACGCTCGCGCTCGGCCGCACGACGAGCACGGGAGATGCCGAGGGCGAGGTGCTGCGCGAGCGTCCGGTCAAGGTCACGCGCGAGCAGATCGACGCCGTCTGCCGCCGCTTCGTCGGCGTCATCAGCCAGGTGCCGCCGATGCACTCGGCGCTGAAGCTCGAGGGCCGCGCGCTGTACGACTATGCGCGCGCCGGCATCGAGATCGAGCGCGCGCCGCGCGAGGTGCGCATCCTCGCGATCGACATCGTCGAATGGCGCGAAGAACGCCTCGTGCTCGACGTGCGCTGCAGCAAGGGCACCTACATCCGCACGCTTGCCGAAGACATCGGCGAAGCGCTCGGCTGCGGCGCGCATCTCGCGGCGCTGCGCCGCACCGCGAGCGGCGCGTTGCGCGTCGAGGCGTCGATCACGTTGGAGGCGCTCGCCGCGCTCGATGAGCCGGCGCGAGACGCGCTGCTGCAACCGGCCGACACCTTGCTGGCCGACTGGCCCGCGGTGCGCCTGGCCGACGACGAGGCGGGGCGCTTCCTGAGCGGCCTGCGCCGGCGCATCGATGCGGCCGATGCGGCGCAGGTGCGCGTCTACGGGCCGCAGCGCGGCGCGTTCCTCGGCAGCGCGCACATCGCCGGTGGCGAGTTGATCGCCGACCGGCTGCTCAGCCCGCCCGAAGTGCAGGCCCTGTTGCAGGTCAATGCGCGAGGCCACGAAGTCCTCGCCTGAATCCGAAAGTACGAAAGAACGAAAGCAAAGCATGCACAAGCAGATTCGCAACGTCGCGATCATCGCCCACGTCGACCACGGCAAGACGACGCTCGTCGACCAACTTCTGCGCCAGAGTGGCACCTTCCGCGAGAACGAGAAGGTCACCGAGCGCGTGATGGACAGCAACGACATCGAGCGTGAGCGCGGCATCACGATCCTGTCGAAGAACTGCGCCGTCGAGTGGAAGGGCACCCACGTCAACATCGTCGACACGCCCGGCCACGCCGACTTCGGCGGCGAGGTCGAGCGCGTGCTGTCGATGGTCGACAGCGTGCTGCTGCTCGTCGATGCGGTCGAGGGTCCGATGCCGCAGACGCGCTTCGTCACGCGCAAGGCGCTCGCGCTCGGCTTGAAGCCGATCGTCGTCGTCAACAAGGTCGACCGCCCCGGCGCGCGGCCCGACTACGTCATCAACGCGACCTTCGACCTGTTCGACAAGCTCGGCGCGACCGAGTCGCAGCTCGACTTCCCGGTCATCTTCGCCTCCGGCCTGAACGGCTGGGCGAGCCTGGCGCAGGGCGAGGTCGGCACCGATCTGGCGCCGCTGTTCGATGCGATCCTGCAGCACGTCCCGGCGCACGAAGGCAGCCCGGACGACCCGCTGCAACTCCAGATCTGCTCGCTCGACTATTCGACCTACGTCGGGCGCATCGGCATCGGCCGCATCAACCAGGGCACCTTGAAGCCGATGCAGGACGTCGCCATGTACAGCGGCCCGGATTCGACGCCCGTCAAGGCGCGCGTCAACCAGGTGCTGACGTTCGAAGGGCTCGAGCGGCAGCAGGCGCAAAGCGCCGGCCCGGGCGACATCGTGCTTGTCAACGGCATCGAAGGCATCGGCATCGGCGTCACGCTGACCGACCTCGAACGCCCGCTGCCGCTGCCGATGCTGCTCGTCGACGAGCCGACGCTGACGATGAACTTCTGCGTCAACAACTCGCCGCTCGCCGGGCGCGAGGGCAAGTTCGTGACGAGCCGGCAGATCCGCGACCGGCTCGACCGCGAGCTGCAGAGCAACGTCGCGCTCAAGGTGCAGGACACGGACGAGGACGGCATCTTCGAGGTCTCCGGCCGCGGCGAACTGCACCTGACGATCCTGCTCGAGAACATGCGGCGCGAAGGCTTCGAGCTCGCGGTCTCGAAGCCGCGCGTCGTCTACCACGAGGTCGACGGCGAGCGCCATGAGCCGATCGAGATGGTCACCGCCGACGTCGAGGAGCAGCACCAGGGCGGCGTGATGCAGGCGCTCGGCCTGCGCAAGGCCGAGCTCGTCAACATGGAGCCCGATGGCAGAGGTCGCGTCCGCCTGGAGTACCGGATTCCCGCGCGCGGACTGATCGGCTTCCAGAACGAGTTCCTGAACCTGACGCGCGGCACCGGCCTCATCAGCAACATCTTCGACGGCTACGAGGCCCACAAGGGCGAAATCGCCGGGCGCAAGAACGGCGTGCTGATCAGCCAGGACGACGGCGAGGCGGTGACGTACTCGCTCGGCAAGCTCGACGATCGCGGCCGCATGTTCGTCAGCGCCGGCGACCCGCTCTACGAGGGCATGATCATCGGCATCCACTCGCGCGACAACGATCTCGTCGTCAACGCGGTGCGCGGCAAGCAGCTCACGAACTTCCGCGTCTCGGGCAAGGAAGACGCGATCAAGATCACGCCGCCGATCCAGCTCACGCTCGAATACGCGGTCGAGTTCATCGAGGACGACGAGCTCGTCGAGATCACGCCGAAGTCGATCCGGCTGCGCAAAAGGCATCTGAAGGAACACGACCGCAAGAGGGCGAGCCGCGAGGCAGCCTGATCACTCCTGCAGAGGTGCTGCGATGACGCATCGCAAGGCGGTTTTTCTGATGGTGGTCGCGACGCTGCTGTGGAGCATCGCAGGCGTCGTGACGCGCCATCTCGAGGCGGCGCGCAGCTTCGAAATCACGTTCTGGCGCAGCGCATTCAACGCGCTCGCGCTGTCGATCGCGTTCAGCGTGATGCGCGGGGCGGCGTTCTGGCGCCGGCTGGCGCGCTCGCCGTGGCCGGTGTGGGCTTCGGGTCTGTGCTGGTCGGTGATGTTCACCGCGTTCATGGTCGGGATCACGCTGACCTCGGTCGCGAACGTGCTTGTCACGATGTCGATCGGGCCCTTGCTGACGGCCCTGATGTCGCGTTTCGTCCTCGGCCATCGGCTCGCCGCGCGCACCTGGGGCGCGATCGGCGTCGCCGGTGCGGGCATTGCGTGGATGTTCGGGAACGAGGCCGGCGCAAAGGACGCCGATCAGTTGATCGGCATCGCGGTGGCGTTTTGCGTGCCCGTCGCGGCGGCGATCAACTGGACGCTGCTGCAGCACGTCCAGCACGGCAAGACGGAAGAAGGCAAGGACATGATGAGTGCCGTGCTGATCGGCGCGCTGGTCTCGATGCTCGGTGTGCTGCCCTGGGCGACGCCCTTTCAGGCGTCTGCGCACGACCTGACGCTGCTCGCCCTGCTCGGCGTGTTTCAGCTCGCCGTACCTTGCCTGCTCGTCGTTCGCGCGGCGCGCGTGCTGCCGGGGCCGGAGGTGTCGCTGCTCGGCCTGCTCGAGGTGATTCTCGGCGTGACCTGGGCCTGGCTCGGCGCCGGCGAAGCGCCGAGCGTCGCGACGCTCGTCGGCGGCACGCTCGTCATCGGCGCGCTTGTGGTCAACGAACTGCTCGCGCTGCGCGCAGAAGTCGAACTGCCGGTGGTGAGCCCGATCGCCTGACCCGCTGCGCCCGAAGTGCGCGCAACCGCGCCGCTCCGAAGCCGCAACCGCTCGGCGCGTCAGACCATCGCGGAATGCGATGTGCTGCCCGGCCCAGGGCGGCGATCGGAGGTCGGCATCGCGGCGTCGCCGGCGCCCCGACGCATGCCGTTGGCCAGATCCTCGAGCTCGTTGGCGAGCTTGTCGGCGAGGCCGAGTGCGCAGGCGATGAGCCAGGAGCCGGTGCTGCGATCGACGTTGCTCTCCTGCTCCAGGAAGTGATCGGCCGCCCGTGTCGCCGCGTACAGCTGGTGGGCACGCGCGCGCAGTTTCTGGAAACCCTGCGCCAGCGTCGCGTCGTTCGTGCTGGCCCTGATGTTCTTGGCCATGCCGTCGATGTCGTCGGTCATCTCCTCGGCCAGCGTGACGGCGGTCGATATCAGCCAGGTGCCGGTATCGCGGTCCTGCTCGCTCTCCTGGGCGATGAAGTGGTCGGCCGCGCGCGCGGCGGCGAGCAACTGGTAGGCCCGCCCGCCGAGCTGGCGCATCATGGGGTAGGTCTCGCCGCTGATCGGCTTGGCGCTGACCGACGTACCCGGCGTGAGGCTCACGGCCTCGTCGGCCGCATGCTGGAATGCGGCATTTGCCGCGCGTTGTTCGCTTGCCATGACTGCCCTCATCGCGCTGAGTTTGCCGGCCGCCCAGCGCGAAAGCGCAGGGCGGAGGGACTATTCTGCCCATGATCCGCGCTGTCGCAAGTCGCCGCGGTGGCGAAGAGCGCGCAGAAATCCCGCCTTGTGGTGTGCGCGGCTGCGCTCCAAGGCGCGATGGACGGCGGCCGGCAGAGCGTCCCGGCCCTGCCCGGCGACAATCACGCCTGCGACGCAACGCACACGACGGCTTCGCCTCGCCGTGCGATCCAGATCCCTTTCGACGATGACCTCGACTCACGCACCCGACGCCTGGCGCCTGTCCGTCGCTCCGATGATGGACTGGACGGACAGGCATTGCCGCGTGTTCCACAGGCTGCTGACGCGGCGCACCCGGCTCTACACCGAGATGGTGACGACCGGTGCGCTGCTGCATGGCGACGTGCCGCGCCACCTGGATTTCGACGTCGTCGAGCATCCACTCGCATTGCAACTCGGCGGCAGCGAGCCTGAAGACCTGGCCGCCTGCACACGTCTCGCGCTGCGCTGGGGCTACGACGAGGTGAACCTCAACTGCGGTTGCCCGAGCGAGCGTGTTCAGCGTGGCGCGTTCGGCGCCTGCCTGATGTCCGAAGCGCCGCTGGTCGCCGATTGCGTGCGCGCGATGCAGGATGCGGCCGAGGGCCTGCCGGTCACGGTCAAGCACCGCATCGGCGTCGGGCGCGTCGAGAGCTACGCTTTCGTGCGCGATTTCATCGGCACCGTGGCAGACGCAGGTTGCAGCGTGTTCATCGTTCATGCACGCAATGCGTGGCTGCAGGGCCTCAGCCCGAAGGAGAACCGCGAGGTGCCGCCGCTGCGCCATGAGGTGGTCTATCGCCTCAAGCGGGACTTCCCGGCGCTGACCATCGTGCTCAACGGCGGCGTCGCGAGCGATGCGGCGATCGCGGCGCATCTGCGGCATGTCGATGGCGTGATGCTGGGCCGCCATGCGTATCACGAGCCCTGGGCGATGGCCGCCTGGGATGAGACGTTCTTCGGCGTGCCCGGACCGGCAGTCTCGCGCGAGCAGGTCGAGGATCGGTGGCTCGATCACCTCGAGCGCCTCCATCGCGAAGGCACACCCTGGTCGCATGCGATGCGCCATGCGCTCGGCCTGTGGAACGGCCGGCCGGGTGCGCGGCGCTGGCGCCAGGTGTGGTCGGATCACCGCATGAAGCTCATGCCGCCGCGCGCCGTCGCGGCGCAGGCGCGCGAGGCGCTGGCGCAGTTCGCCGTCCCGGCCTGAGTTGCCACCACGCCCGTCGCCCGTCGTGTGACGAGTCTAGGGCGGCGGACGCAGGTCGGGGCGGGTCGCGAGCACGACGCCGGCGAGCGCCAGCACGAAGGCGACGCCGTGCGCCGCGCCGAATGATTCGCCGAGCACGAGCACACCGACGGCTGCCGCGCTGACCGGCAGCATCACGCTGTAGACGCCGGCCGCCGCCGCAGGCACGTGCTTCAGGCCCGTCATCCACAGCCACACCGTCACCGTGCTTGCGGCGAGCGCATAAAAGAGCAGCAACGCCCACATCGCGGACGAGACGGTGCCGAAGTCGAACGACAGCGCCATCCACAGCCCCATCGGCGTGACGAGCGCGAGGCCCCACAGATTGACGAGCGCGCTGATGCGCTTGGCCGAGACGTTTGCGGTGAGCTGCTTGCCGATGACGACATAGCTCGCCTCGCACAGCACCGCGCCGATCAGCAGCAGGTTGCCCAGCCAGCGCGTGCCGCTTTCGGTGACGGCCGGGCCGGCCGGGCTGCGCGTCAGCGAGAGCAGGGCGATGCCGGCCATCGCGCAGGCGATGCCGAGCGCCACGCGCCGGGCGATGCGTTCGCCAAGCGTGAGCCAGGACAGCAGCGCGACCGCGGCCGGGATCGCCGCCATGATCACCCCCGCTGCCAGCGCCGAGGTGAGTGCAACGCCGAACAGCATGCAGATCGAGAACATGAAGTTGCCGAGGAAGCTCTCCCAGAACAGCAACTTGCGGTCGCGCGCCGAGAGCGGCGGGTCGCCCGGCGCACGCCGCAGCCAGCCGAGCATCGCGACGGCGGCGATGCCGAAGCGCAGCCATGCGAGCAGGAATACCGGAAAGACGGCGACCAGCAGCTTGGACAGGCCGACGTAGCTGCCGACGAGCGTCATGCTCGCGGCAAGGCTCGCGTAGGCCCACCACGGGGCGTGCGCAGCGCGCGCGGCCGGTGACGGCGCGCCGCCCTGGGCCGTCATTGCGCCACGGCGGCGCGCAGCGAAGTTCTCAGGATGTCCAGGGCTTCGTCGAAGATCGCATCCTGCACGGTGAGCGGGAACAGGAAGCGCAGCACGTTGGCGTCGACGCCGCACGAAAGCAGGATCAGGTTGCGCTCGAGCGCCTGCGCCTGCACCCGCTTCGTGAGGTCGGCATCGGGCTCGCCATTGCCCGCTTGCCTGAACTCGACCGCGACCATCGCGCCCAGGCCGCGGATGTCGGCGATCTGGGGCACCTCCTTGCGCATCGTGCCGAGCATGGCCTTGAGCCGGTCGCCGAGCCGTTGCCCGCGTTCGGGCAGCTTGTCTTCGCGCATGACGTCGATCACCGCATGCGCGGCGGCGACCGCGAGCGGGTTGCCGGCGTAGGTGCCGCCGAGGCCGCCGGGCGCCGGCGCGTCCATGATCTCGGCCTTGCCCGTCACCGCCGACAGCGGCACGCCGCCGGCGAGCGACTTGGCGATCGTCATCAGGTCGGGCACGACGCCGTAGTGCTCCATCGCGAACATCTTGCCGGTGCGGCCGAAGCCGGTCTGGATCTCGTCGGCGATCAGCACGATGCCATGCTCGTCGCACAGCGCGCGCAGCCAGCGCACGGCTTCGGCCTGGATCACGTTGAAGCCGCCTTCGCCCTGCACCGGCTCGAACACGATCGCGGCCACCCGGCTCGGCTCGATGTCGGCCTTGAAGATGTGGCCGACGGCCTTCTTGACGTCGTCGAGTGCGACCCCTTCACCCGGAAACGGTGCGTGATAGATCTCGGGCGGGAACGGCCCGAAGCCGAGCTTGTAGGGAGCCACCTTGCCGGTGAGCGAGACGGCGAACATGCTGCGCCCGTGGAACGCGCCGGAGAAGGCGATCACGCCACTGCGCTTGGTGTACGAGCGCGCGATCTTGATCGCGTTCTCGATCGCCTCGGCGCCGGTCGAGAAAAGCGCCGTCTTCTTCGCGTGCGTGCCGGGCGTCATCGAATTGAGCTTCTCGGCGAGCGCGATATAGCTCTCGTAGGGCACGACCTGGTAACAGGTGTGCGTGAAGCGCTTCAGCTGCTCCTCGATCGCGGCGAGCACCTTCGGGTTGCCGTGGCCGGTGTTCATCACCGCGATGCCGCCGGCGAAGTCGATGAAGCGGCGGCCTTCGACGTCCCACAGTTCGGCGTTGTCGGCGCGCTCGGCAAAGAAGCTCGCCATCACGCCGACGCCGCGCGGCGTCGCCGCGGCCTTGCGGGCCATCAGTTGTTCGTTCTTGGAGTGGTTCATCTTGCTTCCTCTGTTGCCTCAGCCCCCGCCGGGCCGCCCCAAGGGGGCTGAGATCCCCTCGGGGGGCGACGCCGATGGCGTCTTGGGGTCGTCATTCTCCGTCGATGCGAATCCAGGTCGTCTTGAGTTCGGTGTACTTGTCGAAGGCGTGGAGCGACTTGTCGCGCCCGTTGCCGCTTTGCTTGAAGCCGCCGAAGGGCACGGTGATGTCGTCCTCATCGTACTGGTTCACGTGCACCGTGCCGGCCTTGAGTGCGCGCGCGACGCGGTGGGCGCGGTTGATGTTGTCGCTCCAGACGCTCGCCTGCAGGCCGTAGCTCGAGTCGTTCGCCATCGCGATCGCTTCGGCCTCGGTCTTGAAGCGGATCACGCTCATCACCGGGCCGAAGATCTCCTCGCGTGCGATCTTCATCGCATTGGTCACGCCGTCGAAGACAGTCGGCTCGACGAAGAAGCCGCCGCTCTCGACCCGCGCCTGGCTGCCGCCGGCGAGCACGCGCGCGCCTTCGCTGCGGCCGGCCTCGATGTAGCCGAGCACCGTCTTCAACTGCGTCGCGTCGACGATCGCCCCCATCTCGGTGCTGCCCGACAGCGGATCGCCGGGCGCGTACTTCGGCGCTTCGGCGGCGACGACCTCGAGAAACGCGTCGGCGACACGCTCATGGACGAACACGCGCGACGGCGCGTTGCAGCTCTCGCCCTGGTTGAAGAACATGCTGCCCGCAACCGTCTTCGCGGCGCGGGCGGTGTCGGCGAAGTCGTCGAAGACGACGAAGGCCGACTTGCCGCCGAGCTCGTTGTAGACACGCTTCAGGTTGCTGCGCCCGGCGTACTCGAGCATCTTGCGGCCGACGCGCGTGCTGCCGGTGAAGCCGATCGCGTCGACGTCCATGTGCAGCGCGAGCGCCTCGCCGGCCTCGTGGCCGTAGCCGGGGACGACGTTGAAAACGCCTTCGGGCAGGCCGGCAGCGACCGCGATCTCGGCCAGCCGCAACGCTGTCAGCGGCGACTTCTCGCTCGGCTTCAGGACGACGCTGTTGCCGGCCGCGAGTGCCGGGCCGAGCTTCCACGCGGCCATGATCATCGGATAGTTCCAGGGCACGACAGCGCCGATCACGCCCATCGCCTCGCGCGTGATCAGCGCGAGTGCCGTGTGCGGCGTTGGGGCGATCTCGTCGTAGATCTTGTCGACGGCCTCGGCATACCAGGCGATGCAGCGCGCCGTCGCCGCGACGTCAACCGCCAGGCTGTACTGGATCGGCTTGCCCATGTCGAGCGTTTCGAGCAGCGCCAGCTCGTCCTTCGCGGCAAGGATCGCGTCGGCGAAGCGCAGCAGCGTCTTCTTGCGTGCGGCGGGCGCCTTGCGCGCCCAACGGCCATCGTCGAACGCGCGGCGGGCGGACTCGACCGCGGCGTCGATGTCGGCCGCCTGCCCGCGCGCGACCCCACCGAGGCTGCGGCCGTCGATCGGGGAGCGGCAATCGAAGGTCTCGCCGCCGCGCGCCGCGACGCGCTCGCCGCCGATCAGGGCGCGGCCGTCGATGCGCAGCGCGCGTGCTGCGGCGTGCCAGTCGGGGGAGGGCGCATTCATCTCGATTCCTTCACAAGCATGATCGCGCAGTGCGGGTGCACGCGCATCGGGTGGTGGCCTATGCCCGCGAGGCCGCCGGGGACGGACGGGCGCCTCACCCGCCTTCAGATGTTGCGAGACGCCGCCCGCCAGCCCTGCCGGCGCGGTCGAGCGGGCCCTGCTGCCGTCAGAAGCCGAGCACCACCGACGCGCCGAGCACGTTGTTGTACTTGCGGTAGGTGTTGTTGCTGAGATTCTCGAACACGTTGAGGTTGGACCAGTCGTAGCGGTACTCGGCCTTGAAGGTGGTGAACTCGTTGAACAGGTAGTTCAGGCCGACGGACAGCGCATAGCGGTTCGCGCCCTTGTCGCAGCCGCTGACGTAGGCCGTGCCGCAATCGAGGTTGGCGTCGGGGCCGATGCCGTTGACGTAGTCGGCGCCGTAGCCGAGCAGGCCGCCGCCGTTCTTCGAGTTGTCGATGTAGTCGAAGCGTGTGATGCCCTGCAGACGCGGCGTGAAGTGGTAGCCGGCGAGTGCCGACAGGCCCCACCAGGAGGCATCCTGGAACTCGCCATTGCTCTGGTTGGGCGTGATCGCCGCATTCTTCTGCATGCCGTAGCTCAACTGGCCCTGCAGGGTCAAGCTGCCCCGGATGTAGTAGCCGTCGACCTCGATCAACCCGAGGGTGGAGTTGTTGTAGGTGTCGGTGTCGACCTGATAGCCGTTGACGAAGTTGGGCGCCGAGCCGTAGACGCCGGCGGCGCCGAAGCCGTCGTATTCGCCCTTCGAGTAGTCGACCCGGAACGCGAACACCGAACCCTGCCGGGCGGAGGAGTTCGCGTTCTGGTTCATCTGCGCAAGCATCGCCTTGGTCTGCCACTTGCCGCGTGTCACGTCGAAGCCGGCGCCGATGTAGCCGGTCGGCAGCGTGAAGTCGAACAGCAGGTTGTGCGTGATCAGCGGCGTCTTGGTCGGCTCGAGGTACTCGTAGCCCGACCAGTCCGGAATCTGGCCGGCGATGAAGCGCGTCTGAAGATCGGTCAGCGGCACCGAGACGCTCGCCTCCTGGACGACGGAGTAGCCGTCGATCACCGAGCCGACGCCGCGCTGCGGCGCGAGCGAGAGCTTCCAGATCGTGCCGCCTTCCATCTCCTTCTCGAAGGTGATCATCGCCATGCCGATGTAGGAGTTGTAGTAGTTGTAGCCGTAGGTGGCGACCGAGTCGAGGAACTGGAAGCCGGCTAGATCCTGGCCCTGGTTGTAGATGTAGGCAGTCTGCATCTGGCCGCTGATCTTCAGGCCCTGCAGGCCGCTCGCCTCACGGTTGTCCTCGATCGCCTCGGTCTTGACGACGACGCGGTTGAGGTCGGCCTGCTGTGCCGGCGTCATGCCCCACTGGCCGCTGTCGCCCTTGGCCTCGATCGCCTTTTGCTTGGCTTCGAGTTCGTTCACGCGCGCCTTGAGCTCGCGCAGCTCCTTGAGCAGTTCCTCGTTCGATTGCGCGCTCGCGAGGGTTGGGAAGCACGCTGCGAGGGCCAGCGCGAGTGCGGTCGGGTGCCAAAGCTTCATCGGGGTTCTCCTCATGGGGCGGTTGTCTTGGTAAGTGCGTGTCGTGATCGGTCGAACGGGGCTGTCGAAAGAGGGTGCTCAGTCGTCGCCGCGCGCGGCGGCGGCCATGTCGCGCGCGCGCCTGCGCTCGGCCCTGGCCAGCGCGAGGCTCGCGAAGATGATGCCGATCGAGACGACCAGCACCGTCACCGCGGCGATCGCATTGACGCTCGGGTTCAGGCCGAGGCGCGCGCGCGAGAAGATGACGAGCGGCATCGTCGTCGAGCCCGGTCCGGACAGGAAGGCGGACAGGACGACATCGTCGAACGACAGCGTGAAGGTCAGCAGCCAGGCCGACAGCAGCGTCTGCAGGATCATCGGCAGCGTCACGAGCGCGAACACCTGGCCGGGCCGCGCGCCGAGGTCCATCGCCGCCTCCTCGAGCTGCGGATTGAGGTCCTGCAGCCGCGCCTGCACCATGATCGTCGCGTAGGCCATGCCGACGAGCACGTGCCCGAACCAGATCGTCAGGATGCCGCGCTCGGGAACGCCGACCGCGCGCTGCACCGTGACGAGCATCAGCAGCAGCGACAGGCCGATGATGACGTCGGGCATCACGAGCGGCGCGTTGACCATGCCGGAGAACAGCGTGCGGCCCCCGAAACGCCGGTACTTGACGAGCGCGAAGGCGGCCATCGTGCCGAGCACCACGGCGCCGCTCGCGGTGAGTACCGCGATGCGCAGCGACAGCCACAGCCCGTCGAGCAGTTCCCGGTCCTTGGCGAGCGCGGCATACCACTTGAAGCTGAAACCGCTCCAGGTGTTGGGCACCGGCGACGCATTGAACGAATAGACGACGAGCGCGAGGATCGGCACGAACAGGAACAGGTAGCCCGCGGTCAGCCAGCTTCGCGCGAACAGGCGGTTGAAGCCGGCACCGAACAGCGTTGCGCGCCGCTTCATCGCCGCAGCTCCTGTGCCTGCGCCTGGTAGCGGTTGAAGATCGCGAGCGGCACGATGATCAGCAGGATCATCACGACGGCGACGGTCGAGGCCATCGGCCAGTCGTTGTTGCTGAAGAACTCGTCCCACAGCACGCGGCCGATCATCAAGGTCTGCGGGCCGCCGAGCAGTTCGGGGATCACGAACTCGCCGACGCAGGGGATGAAGACGAGCATCGAGCCGGCGATGATGCCGGCCTTCGACAGCGGCACCGTCACGCGCCAGAACGCGACGAAGGGCGTCGCGCCGAGGTCGGTCGCCGCCTCGAGCAGGCGCAGGTCCATCTTCGCCAGGTTGCCGTAGAGCGGCAGGATCATGAACGGCAGGTACGAATAAATCATGCCGAGCACGAGCGAGAACGGCGTGTTCATGTATTTGTCGAGCGCCGGGATCAGCCCTGCCGCGAGCAGCAGGTGGTCGATGCGCAACGCGGTGAGCAGCTCGGCGACGAGGCCGTTCTCGCTCAGCAAGCCCTTCCACGCGTAGACGCGCAGCAGGAACGAGGTCCAGAAGGGCAGCATCACGAGCATCAGCAGCGCCGGCTGCACCGCCGGCTTCGCACGTGCCATGAAGTAGGCGAACGGATAGCCGATCGCTAGGCACAGCACGGTCGTGATCGCCGCGTACTTGATGCTCGACAGATAGGTCAGGAAGTAGAGGTCGTCCTGCGTGATGAAGACGTAGTTGCCGAGCTTGAGCGACAGCGCGAGCACCGTGTCGTTGAAGGTCAGCACGTCCTTGAAGTGCACGCCGTCGATCTCGGAGACGCTGATCTTGAGCACGATCAGGAACGGCAGCATGAAGAACACGAGCAGCCACAGGTAGGGCACGCCGATCACCGCGACGCGCCCGCTGAACCAGCGCGCCAGGCCCGGGTGGCGCGCGACCCACGCCGCGACGAGGCCCGTCGGCGTCGCGTCGGGGAAGCGCGGCTTGGGTGGACGCTTCATTGCGTCAGCACGACCTGCGAGGTGGGTGGCCAGCTCGCCCACGCGGTGTCACCCCAGGTGAGCGTCGCATCGCGGTGGCGGGCCGCGTTGATCTGGCTGATCTTGAGGACTGCGCCGCTCAACAGTTCGAGGTGATAGACGGTGAAGCTGCCGAAGTAGGACAGCTCCTTGATCGTGCCCTTGACCTTGTTGTGAAAGCCGTGCGTGCCGCCCGGCTCGTCGGCCTGCAGGCTGATCTTCTCGGGCCGCACGGCGACGCCGACGGCCATGCCGACCGTGCCCGTGACGCCGTGGCCGACATAGTGCGTGCAGTCGGCGCAGCGCACGACGGCGTGGTCGGGTTCGTCGACCTCGACGCGGCCCTCCATCAGGTTCACGTTGCCGATGAAGTCGGCGACGAAGCGCGTCGCCGGCGTTTCGTAGACGTCGCCCGGCGCGCCGATCTGCAGCACGCGGCCTTCGCTCATCACGGCGATGCGGGTGGCCATCGTCATCGCCTCTTCCTGGTCGTGCGTCACCATGACGCAGGTGACGCCGACCTCCTCGATGATGTTGACGAGCTCGAGCTGCGTCTGTTCGCGCAGCTTCTTGTCGAGCGCGCCGAGCGGCTCGTCGAGCAGCAGCATCTGCGGCCGCTTGGCGAGCGAGCGCGCCAGCGCGACGCGCTGCTGCTGGCCGCCCGACAACTGATGCGGCTTGCGCTTGGCGAACTTGTCGAGCTGCACCAGCTTGAGCATGGAGCCGACGCGCTCCTTGATTGCGCCCTTGGCCATGCCGTCGCGCCGCAGGCCGAAGGCGATGTTGTCCCACACCGTGAGGTGCGGGAACAGCGCGTAAGACTGGAACATCATGTTGAACGGCCGCTCGTAGGGCGCAAGGCCGCCGATGTCCTTGCCCTCGAGCAGCACGCGCCCCGAGGTCGGCGTCTCGAAGCCCGCAAGAATGCGCAGCAGGGTCGTCTTGCCGCAACCCGACGAACCGAGCAGGGCGAAGATCTCGCCCTGCGCGATGTCGACGCTGACGTGGTTGACGGCAACGGCGCCGCCGCCGAAGTCCTTCACGACGTCGTCGATCTGCAAGAAGGCCGGCTGGTCGGTCGGGCTGTTCACCGGGACCGGATCGCTACTCATGGGCTCGATTTCCTGTGCTGGCCGCGGGCGGCGTCTGCGGCGCCATGTCGGAGGCGCCGCCGTCTCGCGTCAGAGCCCGGTCTTGAAGCTCGTGTAGAGGCGCGTCATCGCGCGTCGCGTGTCGTTGTTCAACGCGCCCGGCGGCACCATCTTCTTCATCTCCTCGTCGGACAGGAAGACGGTCGGGTTGTTCGCCACCTCGGGCTTGATGAACTTCTTCGAATCCTTGTTCGGGTTCGCATAGAAGACCTTGTTCGTCAGGCTCGCATCGACCTCGGGCCGCATGATGTAGTTCATGAACTTGTACGCGTTGCCGGGGTGCGGCGCATCGACCGGGATCACCATCACGTCGAAGAACAGCAGGCCACCGGTCTTGGGCAGCAGGGCTTCGATCTTCTGCCCCGTCTTGCCGTCGATCGCGCGCTGGCGCGCGATGTTGATGTCGCCCGACCAGCCGAGCGCGACGCAGATCGAGCCGCTCGCCAGATCGTTGATGTAGCCCGACGAGCTGAACAGCGTCACGTAGGGCCGGATGCTCTTGAGCAGCGGCGCCACACCGGTGTAGTCGGCCGGGTTGTTGCTCGACGGGTCCTTGCCCAGGTAGTGCAGGGCAGCGGGGATGACCTCGGTCGGCGAATCGAGAAAGCTCACGCCGCAGGACTTGAGCTTGGAGATGTATTCGGGCTTGAAGATGAGGTCCCACGCGTTCTCGGGCATCGGCGTGCTGCCGAGCGCGGCCTTGACCTTGTCGACGTTGATGCCGACCGTCGTGTAGCCCCACATCCAGTTGACCATGTACTGGTTGCCGGGGTCGAGCTTGGCGAGGGTGCGCTGCACCTCGGGGTCCATGTGCACGAGGTTGGGCAACTGCGACTTGTCGAGCTTGCGCAGCAGGCCGCCATCGGCCTGGATCTTGGCCCAGAACGAGGATGGCACGACGATGTCGTAGCCCGTCTTCCCGGCGACGAGCTTGGCGTGCACGATCTCGTTGTTGTCGAAGTTGTCGTAGCGCACCTTGATGCCGGTTTCCTTCTCGAAGTTCGCGATCGTGTCGTCGGCGATGTAGTCCGACCAGTTGTAGACGTTGAGCACCTTCTCCTCTTCCTGCGCCGCCGCGGGCGGCACCCATCCGAGGGCGAAGGTTGCGGCGGCAATCGAGGCGAGGGCGCTCAACAGGTGTCTTGTGGGATTCATCCGAGGTTCTCCGGCAACTGGTTTTGGGAACGTTTCTAGTCGGTCGATTCGAGCAAACTGGGCGAGTCTATCGAGGCGGAGCCCGGCCTTGGCTACGGGCAAATCCGGGGCGTTGCGCGCGCGCACCAGTGCGGGACGCGCCCGCCGGCAGGCCGCAAGTAGGCGGCATGCGGCATGGTGTGCTCACAGCCAGCCTCGTTGCTTGATGTCCGACAAGGTCAGGTCCAGGCACTTGAGGATCAGCGCGGCCATCTCGTCGATCTGCGCATGCGTCATCACGAGCGGCGGCGCGATGATCATGCGGTCACCGACGGCGCGCATGATGAGCCCGTTGCCGAAGCAGTGCCCGCGGCAGAGCATGCCGACGTCGTGCACCGGATCGAAGGTCTCGCCGCTCGCCTTGTCGCGCACGATCTGCAGCGCGCCCATCATGCCGACGCTTTGCGCCTCGCCGATCAGCGGGTGCTCGGCGAACTTCGCGAAGTGCTGCGCCAGGTAGGGGCCGAGGTCGTCACGCACCTTCTCGACCAGCCCCTCGCGCTGGATCAGGCGGATGTTGGCGAGCGCCACCGCGCAGGCGACCGGATGGCCGCTGTAGGTGTAGCCGTGGTTGAACTCGCCGCCCTCGTCGATCAGCACCTTGGCGACGCGGTCGCCGACCATCACGCCGCCGAGCGGGATGTAGCCCGAGGTCACGCCCTTGGCGAACGTCATCAGATCGGGCCTGTAGCCGAAGGTCTCGCAGCCCCACCAGTTGCCGCTGCGCCCGAAGCCGCAGATGACTTCGTCCGAGACGAGCAGGATGCCGTACTTGTCGCAGATGCGCTGGATCTCGGGCCAGTAGGTCGGGGGCGGAATGATCACGCCGCCCGCACCCTGCACCGGCTCGCCGATGAAGGCGGCGACCTTGTCGGCGCCGACCTCGAGGATCTTGTCTTCGAGCCAGGACGCCGCCTTGAGGCCGAAGGCCTCGCGCGTCATGTCCCGTCCGAGCTCGAACCAGAACGGCTGCTCGATGTGCACGATGCCGGGGATCGGCAGCCCGCCCTGGGCGTGCATGCCGCTCATGCCGCCGAGCGAGGCGCCCGCCATCGTCGAGCCGTGATAGGCGTTGTTGCGGCTGATGATCACCGTGCGCTCGGGCTGCCCTTTGACGTCCCAGTAGCGGCGCACCATGCGCACGATCGTGTCGTTGCCTTCCGAGCCCGAACCGGAGAAGAACACGTGCTTGAACTGCGGCGGCGTGACTTCGGCGAGCAGCTCCGCGAGTTCGATCGCCGGCGGCGTCGCGGTCTGGAAGAAGCTGTTGTAGAAGGGAAGCTCCTTCAGCTGCCGCGTCGCGGCGTCGATCAGTTCCTGCCGCCCGTAGCCGACGTTGACGCACCACAGGCCCGACATCGCGTCGAGGATCTTGTTGCCTTCGCTGTCCCAGAGGTAGATGTTCTCGGCGCGCGTGATCACGCGCGAACCCTTGTCGGCGAGCGCCTTGAAGTCGGTGAACGGGTGCAGGAAGTGGGCCGTGTCGGCGGCCTGCCATTGCTTCGTGCTGCGCCGGGCGGCGGGCGGGGTCGGCGAAGTGTTCGCTGTGTTCATTCCAAAGTCTCCAATGCAAAGCGAGCCGGGCGTTCCCAGGCTCAGACGTGCAGCAACAAGTGCTCCCGCTCCCAGGGTGAGATCACGCGCATGAACTCGGCGTACTCGATCTCCTTGATCTCGGTGTAGACCGTGACGAAGGATTCCCCGAGCACCTCGGCCAGCGGCTTGCACTCGCGCAGGAAGTCGAGCGCCTCGCCGAGGCTGCGCGGCAACTGGAATTCGCCGAGGTAGGCGTCGCCCTTGCACTCGGGCGAGGGTTCGATGCGCTCGCGGATGCCAAGGTATCCGCAGGCGAGCGTCGCCGCAAACGCGGCATACGGATTGGCGTCGGCGCCGATGACGCGGTTCTCGAGGCGGCGTGCAGCGGGGGTTGCGACCGGCGAGCGGATGCCGACCGTGCGGTTGTCGGTGCCCCATTGCAGGTTGATCGGCGCCGCGTTGGAGCGCACCAGCCGGCGATAGGAGTTGACGTAGGGCGCGAACAATGCCATCGCCGCCGGGATGTACTTCTGCAGGCCGCCGATGTACCAGTAGAACTCGGGGCTTGGCGAGCCGTCCTCGTTGCTGAAGATGTTGCGCCCCGACGCCTTGTCGACGATGCTCTGGTGGATGTGCATCGAGCTGCCCGGCTCGCCGGCAATCGGCTTGGCCATGAAGGTGGCGAACATGTCGTGGCGCATCGCCGCCTCGCGCAGCGTGCGCTTGAAGAAGAACACCTCGTCGGCCAGGCCGAGCGGGTGGTCGTGGAAGAAGTTGATCTCCATCTGCCCGGCGCCGACCTCGTGGATCAGCGTGTCGACGTTCAGCTCCATCTGCTCGCAATAGGCATAGACGTCCTCGAACAGCGGATCGAACTCGTTGACCGCGTCGATCGAATAGGCCTGGCGCGAGGTCTCCGAGCGTCCGCTGCGGCCGATCGGCGGCTTGAGCGGAATGTCGGGGTCCGTGTTGCGGGCAACCAGATAGAACTCGACCTCGGGCGCGACGACCGGGTTCCAGCCTTCGGCGTCGAACAGGCCGCAGACGCGGCGCAGCACGGAGCGCGGCGCGAAGGGGACGAGATTGCCGTCGCGGTCGAAACAGTCGTGGATGACCTGCGCGGTCGGGTCGGTTGCCCAGGGCACGATGCGCACCGTGCTCGGATCGGGCCGCAGGTGCATGTCGCGGTCGTTCGGGCTGATGACGTTGTAGTACGGCCCTTCCTCCGGGAACTCGCCCGTCACGCCCATGGCCACCACGGCCTCGGGCAGTCGCATGCCGCGATCTTCGGTGAATTTCTCGCGCGGCAGGATCTTGCCGCGCGCCACGCCGGTGAGGTCGGGCACGAGGCACTCGATCTCCGTCACGCGTCGTTCGTCGAACCACTGTTCCAGGTCGGCGAATGTAAATTTGCTCTTGTCCACGATGGTCTGCCTGTGTGAGTCTCTCGGGTGTCTCTCGGGTGTCTGGGGTGCGGCCACCTTGCGGTGGCCTGGCGCCGGCGCGCGGCCAGGCGCGAGCTTCGACCCGATCAATCCGGGACTCTCTCCGGCACCCGGCGCTGTTCCCGAAAGCGCCGGCACGCCGCGCCGAACGCGCGCAACAGCTTCATCGACAGCGGGTTCTCCGCGGCTTTCCACTCGGGGTGCCATTGCAGGCACAGGTTGAAGCCGATCGCCTCGGGCATCGAGAAGGCCTCGACGAGACCGTCCGGCGCCAGGGCCTCGGCGCGCGCGCCCGGTGCCAGGCGGTCGGCGCCCTGGTCGTGCACGGAGTTGACGCGCACGCTGCCGGCACCGACGATGCCCTCGAGCACGCCGCCGGGCACGATGTGGACCTCGTGCGCGGGCGCGTACTGCGCGTCGGCCGAGGCGTCGGTCGGCGCGGCGCGGTGGCCCTCCTTGTCGGGCAGTTCGTGGATCGCCTGATGCAGCGTGCCGCCGAGCGCGACATTGGTCTCCTGGAAGCCGCGGCAGATCGCGAACAGCGGCACACCGAGCGCGAGCGCCCGGCGCGTCAAAGGCAGCGTCCACTCGTCGCGCGCCGGGTCGAGCGGCAGCGCCGGGTTGTGCACCTCCTGGCCGAACAGGCTCGGGTGCACATTGGAGGGCGAGCCGGTCAGCAGCACGCCGTCGGCGAGGGCGAGCAACTCGTCCACCTCGTCGGCACCGGCCCAGGGCACGACGAGCGGCAGGCATCCGGCCAGTCGCACCGCGTCGACGTACTTCTTGCCGGCGACGTGGAAGGGGTGTTCGCCCAGCATGCGGTTGTCGGCGGGCACGAGCACGACCGGCCGATCGGCCGACGCGCTGCCCTGCGCGGAGGAGTGCGGGTGGCTGGCGTGATTCACAGCATGTCCCTCAGGCGGTAGTAGGCCATGCCGAGCACGAGCGCCGGCGTGCGCAGCATCGGCCCGCCGGGGAAGGGGCGATGGCGGATGCGGGCGAAGGTGTCGAGGCGCGTGGCGTCGCCGCCGATCGCTTCCGCGACGAGCTTGCCCGCAAGACCGGTGAGCGCGAGGCCGTGGCCGGAGAAGCCTTGCAGGTAGTAGACATTCGCCGCCTCGCGCCCGCCGCCGATGTCGGAGAGGCGGCCGAAATCGGGCGCCCGGTTCATCGAGATGTCGACGAAGCCGCCCCAGGCGTATTCGACTTGCGTCCCCTTGAGCTGCGGGAAGGTGCGCGCCATGCGCGCGCGCATGCTCGCTTCCAGGTTCGGCGGCGTGACGGTGCTGTAGCTGACGCGGCCGCCGTAGAGCAGCCGGTCGTCGGGCGTCGGGCGGAAGTAGTCGAGCACGAAATTGGTGTCGCACACCGCGGCACGCGACGGGATCAGCGAGCGTGCGAGTGCAGGATCGAGCTGTTCGGACGCGACGACGTAGGTGCCGACCGGCATGATGCGCCGCGCCAGCAGCGGCGCGACGCCGTTCAGATAGACGTTGCCGGCGAGCAGCACGTGTCGGGCGCGCAGCCGGCCGTCGGCGGTGTGCAGCGTGGCCGTCGTGCCGTGCGAGAGCGAAGTGACGGCCGAGTTCTCGAAGATCCGCACGCCGAGCTTGTCCGCCGCGCGCGCCAGGCCGATGCAGTATTTCAGCGGATGGAGATGCCCGGACAGCGGGTCGTGCAGGCCGCTGTGAAAGCGCGGGCTCGCGATCCAGTCGCCAACCTCGCCGGGGCCGATCGGCGTCGCCTGATAGCCGTACCGGCGCTGCATGTGCTCATGCCACTGCGCGAGCTCGCGCCCCTTGCGTTCGCTCGTCGCGAGCGACAGATAGCCGCCCTGCCAATCGCAGTCGATGCCGAAGCGCTCGCAGCGCGCATGGATCAGCGCGATCGCTTCGAGCGTCATGTCCCACACCGCGCGCGAGTCCGCCGCGCCCAGCTGCGACTCGATCACCGACTGTTCGCACGCCAGGCCGGCGAGCGCCTGCCCGCCGTTGCGCCCCGAAGCGCCATAGCCGATGCGGCGCGCATCGAGCAACGCAACGTCGAACCCCAGGTCCGCCAGTTCGATCGCCGCCGAAAGCCCTGCCAGCCCGCCGCCGACAACGGCGACATCGCATTCGAGTTCGCCCGAGAGGCTCGGAAAGCACGGACCTTGCGGCACGGTGGCCGCGTAGTAGGAGTGCGAGGCTAGCGATTGATCGGCTCGGAACAAGGACATGGGTGCGATGCGCTAGGCAAGCCCTCCGGTGGTCGTGGTGCTGCGGTGCTTCAGACGGAGTGACTTCAGGCCGCGTGCTTGAGCACGTCGGCGATCGTGCCGACGATCTCGTCGATGTGCGACTGCTCGATGATCAGCGGCGGCGACAGCGCGATCGTGTCGCCGGTGGTGCGGATCAGCACGCCGCGTTCCCAGCACTTGAGGAACACATCGAACGCGCGCTTGCCCGGCTGCCCTTGCATCGGCGCGAGCTCGACGCCGCCGACGAGGCCGATGTTGCGGATGTCGATCACGTGCGGCAGGCCCTTGAGCGCATGCAGCGCGTCTTCGAAGTACGGCGCCATCTTCGCGCCGCGCGTCAGCAGGTCGGCCTCGGCGTAGGTGTCGAGCGTCGCGAGCGCCGCCGCGCAGGCGAGCGGGTGCGCCGAATAGGTGTAGCCGTGGAAGAACTCGATCAGGTGGTCCGGCCCGTTCATGAACGTGTCGTGGATGTGCTGTTTCGCGAACACCGCGCCCATCGGCACCGCGCCGTTGCTCAGGCCCTTGGCGACCGTCATCAGGTCGGGCGTGACGCCGAAGTGCGTCGCCGCGAACGGCGAACCCAGGCGCCCGAAACCGGTGATCACTTCGTCGAAGATCAGCAGGATGCCGTGCTTGTCGCAGATCGCGCGCAGCCGCTCGAGGTAGCCCTTGGGCGGCAGCAGCACACCGGTCGATCCGGCGACCGGCTCGACGATCACGGCCGCGATCGTCGATGCGTCGTGCAGCGCGACGAGACGCTCGAGGTCGTCGGCGAACTCCGCACCGTGCTCGGGCACGCCGCGCGAATAGGCATTGCGCGCCAGGTCATGCGTGTGGCGGATGTGATCGACGCCGGCGAGCAGGGTGCCGAACATCTTGCGGTTGGCGACGATGCCGCCGACCGAGATGCCGCCGAAGTTGACGCCGTGATAGCCGCGCTCGCGGCCGATCAGCCGGGTGCGCGAGCCCTCGCCGCGCGCGCGGTGGTAGGCGATCGCCATCTTGAGCGCGGTCTCGACCGACTCGGAGCCCGAGTTCGTGTAGAAGACCTTGTTCATGCCGGCGGGCAGGATCTCGACCAGCCGCTCGGCAAGCTCGAAGGCCTTCGGATGGCCCATGTTGAAGGGCGGCGCGAAGTCCATCTCGGCCGCCTGCGCCTGGATCGCCTGCACCACCTTCGGGCTCGCGTGGCCGGCGTTGACGCACCACAGGCCGGCGATGCCGTCGAGGATCTTGCGGCCCTCGGGCGTCCAGAAGTACATGCCTTCGGCGCGCGCCAACATGCGCGGGGCCTGCTTGAACTGGCGGTTTGCGGTGAACGGCATCCAATAGGCTTCGAGCGACGTCTTGGAATCGGTCTTCGGATTGGTGGTCACGGCAGGCTCCGCACTTCGGATTGGCAACGCGCAAGTCTATGCGTGGGCGGGCGCAATGTGCTTGCTCAAACGATCGGGGCGAACCCCGCTCTGCACAATATCATGCGAACAACAGCCGTCACATTCGCACGACATGCCGCCCAGAACCCCGGAAGTGAAACTCGATTCGATCGACCGCGCGATCCTGACCGAGCTGCAGCGCGAAGGGCGGCTCTCGAACCTGGACCTCGCGCAGCGCGTTCATCTGTCGCCGTCGGCCTGCCTGCGGCGCGTCAAGCAGCTCGAGGACAGCGGGGTGATCGCGCAGTACGTTGCGCTCGTCAACCCGCGTGCGGTCGGCCGCCACGGCATCAGCTTCACGATCATCAACCTCGACAGCATGAACACGCCGCAGCTCGAGGCCTTCGAGCAGGCCGTGCGCGACCGGCCCGAGATCCTCGACTGCTACTACGTTGCGGGCGCGAACGACTACCTGATCCGCTTCGCCTATCGCGACGCCGAGGACCTGGAGCGCTTCCACTCCGAGGTGCTGATGCGCCTGCCGGGCGTCTCGCGATCGAACTCGATGCTGGTGCTGCGAACCGTCAAGAAGACGACGGCGCTGCCGGTGTAGCGGCGTCGCGCGCGTGGCGCGCGATCTGTCCGCAGAGATAGGTCCAGACGAAACTCGCCGCCGCGTAGCTCGTGAGTTCGGCGTGATCGTAGGGCGGCGCCACCTCGACGCAGTCCATGCCGACGCAGGGCATGTCCGCGAGTTCCTCCAGCAGGCCGAGCACCTGGTTGGTACTCAGGCCGCCGGGCTCGGGCGTGCCGGTGCCGGGGGCGAAGGCGGGGTCGAGGCAGTCGATGTCGAGGCTCAGGTACAGCGGCGGGTTGCCATGACGCGCCACGCGATCGCGCCAGGGCGCGAGCAACGCGGCAAGGTCCGCCGGGCGCTCGATGCCCCTCAGGTCGCGAGCCGTGTGGATCAGGCCGCCGCGGTCCCGCACATACTCGCGCGCCTCGCGCAGCCCGGCCGAGCGGATGCCGATCTGCATGAAGCATTCATCGACCACCAGGCCTTCGCTCATCGCTTCATGGACCCAGGTGCCGTGGCCACTGGGCTCGCCGAAATGATCTTCCCAGGTGTCGCAATGGGCGTCGAAGTGCACGACGGCCAGCGGCCGGCCCAGTCGTGCACGGTAGGCGCGCAGCAGCGGCAGCGTGATCGAGTGGTCGCCACCCAGCCAGACCATGTGGTGCTGCGCGAGGAGCTTTTCCACCTGCGGCGCCATCGCTTCGCGCATCGAGGCGAGGCTGGTGTTCGGCAGCGCGAGGTCGCCGAGGTCGGTCAACGCGCCGAGCGGCGTCGTGTCGAACAGCGGGTGCACGCCGTCGCACAGCATGTGGCTCGCTTCGCGGATCGCGCGCGGGCCGAAGCGCGCGCCGGGCCGGTTCGTCACGCTGCCGTCCCACGCGAGGCCGGCGATGCCAAACCGCATGCCGGCGTCACCGATCGGCGCCTTCAGGAAGGCATGCGTCGAGAGGAAGGCGAACGAACTCATGCGGTCGGGTCCGGCGCAGGGCGCCGCGGGCGTTGTGAACTGCGCGGGATCATACGCACCGCTGCGCGCGCCGCGGCGAATTCCACCACGCGCGGCGCACGTTGCGTATCGTGAAAACGCGTGATGCTGCGCCGCCGCAAATTCTTTCATCCCGAAAAACGAGATGTCGCATCATGGAACGCGTGACTTAAGTTGTTGAATTTACAGCACAAACATTTTTGTCTTATATAAGACATAAGTGTGTTCAGCGAAAGGCGCCCGCGCTATCCTTGTCGCGTCAAGTCGCTGCCACCCGGCGCTCCATTTCCTTCCTCAACGAACCCACTGGAGAAACTTTCATGACCACTCAGACCCGCGAACAACAAGCCGCCGCCCTCGAGAAGGACTGGGCCGAGAACCCACGCTGGAAGGGCGTCACGCGCAGCTACAGCGCGGCCGACGTCGTGCGCCTGCGCGGCTCGATCGCGATCGAGCACACGCTCGCCAAGCGCGGTGCCGAGAAGCTGTGGAACCTCGTCAACACCGAGCCCTTCGTCAACACGCTTGGCGCGCTCACCGGCAACCAGGCGATGCAGCAGGTCAAGGCCGGGCTGAAGGCGATCTATCTGTCGGGCTGGCAGGTCGCCGCCGACGCCAACGACAACGGCGAGATGTACCCGGATCAGTCGCTCTACTCGGTGGATTCGGTGCCCAAGGCCGTCAAGCGCATCAACAACACCTTCGCGCGTGCCGACCAGATCCAGTGGAGCGAAGGCAAGAACGATGTCGACTACTTCGCGCCGATCGTTGCCGATGCCGAAGCCGGCTTCGGTGGCGTGCTCAACGCGTTCGAGCTGATGAAGGCGATGATCGAGGCGGGCGCCGCCGGCGTGCACTTCGAGGACCAGCTCGCATCCGTCAAGAAGTGCGGCCACATGGGCGGCAAGGTGCTCGTGCCGACGCGTGATGCGGTCGCCAAGCTCGTCGCCGCGCGCCTCGCGGCCGACGTCATGGGCACGCCCACCGTGCTGCTCGCGCGCACCGACGCCGAAGCGGCCGACCTCGTCACGAGCGACGTCGACGACAACGACAAGCCGTTCTGCACCGGCGAGCGCACGGTCGAGGGCTTCTACCGCACCAGGAACGGCCTCGAGCAATCGATCAGTCGCGGCCTGGCCTACGCGCCCTTCGTCGACATGCTGTGGTGCGAGACGGGCAAGCCCGACCTCGCATTCGCGAAGGCCTTTGCCGACGCGATCCACGCCAAGTTCCCGGGCAAGCTGCTCGCGTACAACTGCTCGCCGTCGTTCAACTGGAAGAAGAACCTCGACGACGCGACGATCGCCAAGTTCCAGCGCGAACTCGGCGCGATGGGCTACAAGTTCCAGTTCATCACGCTCGCCGGCTTCCACAGCCTGAACTACTCGATGTTCGACCTCGCCTACGGCTATGCGCGCAACAACATGAGCGCGTTCGTCGAACTGCAGGAGAAGGAGTTCGCCGCCGCCGATAAGGGCTTCAGCGCCGTCAAGCACCAGCGCGAAGTCGGCACCGGCTACTTCGATGCCGTGACGACGACGATCGAGGCGCAATCCTCGACCGCCGCGCTCAAGGGTTCGACCGAGGACGAACAGTTCTTCGACAAGAAGCACGCCTGACCCTGCACCGCGCGCCGCCGCGCCGCCCCCACCTTCGGGTCGGGACGCGCGGCGTTTTCACGTCCGCGACGACCCCGCAGGCGCAAAGGAAGTGCCGTCTCTGCGCGCGTGCGGGCGTCGCGCCGGAGGTGGTCGTGTGCAAGTGCTTGCGGTACGCTCCGGCTGCTGCGACAACACGCGGCGGTGCGGCGGATGTGCTCGTGATCCGGGAAGGCGCCGGCGACCGCGGTCGTTCGCGTAACGCAACCACAAAAAAGAATCGAGACCTATGAATCAAGCGGACGCGACTGAAAAGCACTCAATGCTGCTGTACACGGCGATTGCGATCGTCGGCAGCGTCGTCGTGTGGGGCCTGGCTTCGCCCGCGTCGCTCGGCGCGGCAGGCAATACGGCCCTCGCCCACACGACCCAATGATTCGGCTGGCTCTTTCTGTGGGTCGTGCTCGGCGTCGTCGTGTTCTGCCTGTTCCTCGCGTTCAGCCGCTACGGCACCCTGCGTCTGGGCGGTGACGACGAGGAGCCCGAGTTCTCCAACCTGTCCTGGTCTGCCATGCTGTTCGCCGCCGGCATGGGCATCCGGCTCGTGTTCTGGGGCGCGGCCGAGCCCTTGTCGCACTTCCGCTCGCCGCCGCCGGGTGTCACGCCGATGTCGGCCGGCGCCGCCAGCGCGGCGATGCGCTATTCGTTCTTCCACTGGGGCCTGCACCCGTGGGCCATCTACACGCTGGTTGCGCTGGCGATCGCGTTTTTCCAGGCGCGCGGCGGCGGCTTGAACTTCAGCTCGACGATGGGTGGCCTGAACGTCAACCCGAAGTCGCGCTGGCTGGACCTGATCGACCTGTTCGCGGTCGTCGCGACGGCCTTCGGTGTCGCCACCTCGCTGGGGCTGGGCGCGATGCAGATCAACAGCGGGCTGAACGCGGTGTTCGGGGTGACGATCAGCATTACCGCGCAGGTCGTGATCATCGTCGTGACGACGGTGATGTTCATGGCGTCCGCCCTGTCGGGGCTGGAGCGCGGCGTGAAGTGGCTGTCGACGATCAACCTGTGCATTGCCGGCCTGCTGGCGACGGCGGTGTTCATCGTCGGCCCCACGGGCGCCATCCTGGACACCTTCACCGATGCGCTGGGTGGCTATCTGGACGCCTTCGTGAGCATGAGCCTGCGCCTGACGCCGTTTCGCGAGAGCAGCTGGGTCGGCGACTGGACCATCTTCTACTGGGCCTGGTGGCTGTCGTGGTCGCCTTTCGTCGGGCTCTTCATCGCCCGTGTCTCGAAGGGGCGCACGATTCGCGAGTTCGTCTCCGGCACCTTGCTGGTGCCGGCGTTGATGTGCTTTGCCTGGTTCTCGGTCTTCGGCGGCAGCGCGCTGCATCTCGAGATCTTCGACCACGTGCCGTTGTCGGAGGCGGCGAAGCTCGATCCGTCGATCGCCATCTTCCGCCTGTTCGACGCGCTGCCGGCGAGCGCCCTGCTGTCCGGCGTGGCGACGCTCCTGGTGATGGTGTTCTTCGTGACCTCGGCCGATTCGGCGACGCTGGTCCTTGCGATGCTCAGCTCGCACGGCAACGCGAACCCGTCGCTGCGGCTGAAGGCCGTATGGGGCTCGCTGCTCGCGCTCGTCGCGATCAGCCTGTTGCTGGCGGGCGGGCTGAAGGCGATCCAGACCGCGGCGATCGTCGCCGCGCTGCCGTTCTCGTTCGTCATCATGCTGCTGTGCGTCTCGCTCTACCGGGCCGCGAAGAAGGAATGGCGCGAGCGCGAACACGCGCAACGCGAGTTGCGCAGGCGGATGCGCGATCAGGCGACGCAGGCGTCCCAGACGTCCCAATCGTCCCGGCCGAAATAGGCTAGCGACACCGACTGACCGACCGACCGCCTGCGGCGGCGAGGCCGCGCGGGCCGTCGCCTATCGCAGGCCCGGACGCACCAGCACGAGCCAGAGCGCGACAAAGCAGCAGACCATCGCCGTCAGCTGGATCGCGCCAAGCGGCTCGCCGTGCACCAGCGCGCCGGCGAGCATCGCCACCACCGGCACCGCGACGACCGACAACCCGGCGACGTTGACCGGCAGGATGTCGACGATCGCGAACCAGCTGACGTTGCCGATCGCCATCGGCACGAGCGCGATGTAGGTGATCACCGCGATCGACTGCCACGACGGCATGAACCAGACGCCGTCGCCAAGAATCGCGGCGCCGATCGCGGTCGGCACGGCCGCGACCAGCAACTGCCAGCCGGTCAGCACGGTGGCGGGCACATCGAGCCTGCCGCGCTTGATGATCAAGGTGCCGGTCGCCCAACCGATCGCGGCGACGAGGCCCATCGCAAGGCCGGCCGGCGCCCTGGCGTAGGCGTGAAAGCTCGGCACCATCAGCAGCAGCACGGCGGTTGCTCCGAGCATGATGCCGAGGACGAGGCGCGCGCCGAGCCGCTCCCCGAGCAGCGCCCAGGAGATCAGCGCCGACCACAGCGGCATCGTGAAACCGACCACCGCCGCCTGGCCCGAAGGCAGCAGGATCGCCGCGTAGGTGCTCGCGATGTTCCACAGCACGAAGTAGAAGAAGGTCGCGATACCGACGCGCGGCCAGTGCCTGCGCGGGATGCGCAAGGACTGCCCGCGAAAGCGCGCGACGCCGAGCACGACCAGACCGGCGACCGTCACCGAAATCGCGCGGAAGGTCCAGACCGAGACCTCGTGCACCGCCATCGAGAAGAGCGGCCAGGTCGACCCCCAGACCAGCGTCAGGATCACGAGCAACACGAGCGCGCGGCGCGCGGATGCGGCGTCGATCGCGGGTGCGGAGGCGTTCAAACCGGGCTCCGGCACGCGGATCGCCGGCTGAATCGCGGGCGGGCCACGACGCCGAGTATTTGCAACACGGTCGCACGAACGGGAAAGCGCTGTGCCTTCTCCCCCTTTTGGGTGTCGTCCCTCTGGTGGATACCCAGCCGCGCGTGCGCGGCACATAGTCGGGGGCCTGGCGGGCGAAGGCGCTTGCCTTGGAGGTCCATGTGCAGTTCGAAGAATGTACCGAAGGCCCGTTTCGCATCTACGCCGGCGCGGTCGAGGCGCCACTCGGCGAAGGCTACATCGCAGCCCTCGTCGTCAGGCGCATCGACGATGGATCCCCGCGCGGCGCCGAGACCTTCCGCGACGAGAGCCTTGCCTGCGGCTACCGCTGGGGCACGGCGCGCGACGCGCTGTTCTACGCGATGCGCCGCGCGCGTCAGATCATCAACCGGGAATTGTCGACCAATCCTTGAGCACCGCACCTGCGGGCGAGGCCGCGGGGGCGTTCGGGGACTGGAGCGGTGAAGTGGAGCGGGTGAAGGGAATCGAACCCTCGTATGAAGCTTGGGAAGCTGCCGTTCTACCATTGAACTACACCCGCAGCGGCGCCAAGTTTACGCGATCACAGGCTGCCCTCACGCGCCTTCACGCGCGGCGATCGACTGGCGGCTCGCACACCAGAAACCTGTCTCGGCGACGGGCGCAATGGACTTCGCTCCGAAGCGTCCTGTTGCGCGCGGACGCCGGCACGGCCTGCGCCGCTTGGCTATTTGCCGAAGACCGATTTCAGCAGTTCGGTCGTGCGCGCAGCCGGATTGGTGCGGATCTGCTTTTCTTCCTGGCCGACCCTATAGAACACGCCGTCGAGCGCCTTGCGGGTGACGTAGTCGTCGAGGTCGAGCGATTTGGTTTGCATGAGGGGCACTTGCTGGTACTGCCCCATCATGTCCTTGTAGGCGCGCGTGGCGCCAACCTCGTTGATCTTTTTGGACACGACAGGCTTGAAGGCCGCAAAGAGCTTGTCGCCCGACTTGCGGCGGAATAAGTCGGTGGCCGCGGTGTCGCCGCCGGTGAGGATGCCGCGCACGTCGTCCACGCTCATGTTGCGAATCGCGTCGGCGAAGATCTTGGCCGCGAGCGGCACGGCGGCTTCGGCGGCGCGGTTCATGCTCAGTATGAATGCGTCGACCTGCTTCTCGTAGCCTGCCATGCGCGCCACGTCGGCCACTTTCTGCAGGCTCCCGGGCATCAGGATCTTGACGGCCTGGTCGCCGAAGTAGCCGTTCGGCTTCGAGAGGCTGTTCACCGCCTTCTCGGTGCCGATGGCGAGCGCTTCCTTGATGCCGGCAATGTCGGTCTTGACGTTGGACGATCCCGCCGTGGCGCCGGTCGCCGCCGGCAGCTTGGGAACGTCCTTCATCAGGCTGTCCAGGCTCGGCATCTGCGCCAGGCTCATGCCTGCGGCCTGCATGCCCGCAATGAAAAACAAGCGTCGCTTCATGTCTGGCTCCAGTGTTTCCCGGGCCCGGCCCTGGGGCAGGTTCGAGAACCATGCTAACGCAGCGCCTGCGGACGACGGCGTGAAAGCCGCGGCGGGCGTAATCGGCGGGATATGCTCGGCTTCGTTCGCCGCTACGATGCAAGTGGCATCGTTGACGCGTTCGGTGGCGTCGCGCAGGCGCGGGTGGCGCAGAACGGCCGGCGCGAACGAACTTGCCCGGCCAGGGCAGGCATCGGAGGGACTGAATTGCAAAGTGCCGCACTGAGGATTCTCTGGATCGGGACGGATGGAGCGGCCACGCCCGTCATCGATCGAAGGCTTGCCGACGCGCCGTTCGGGCCGTTCGAAGTCACGCATTGCGCCAGCCTTGGGGAAGCCAGCACAACGCTTGGCGAGCGTGCGTTCGACGGCGTGATGATCGACGCGAGCGCCGCTGAAGCGTCTCAACTGCCGGCCTGGCCCGGCCTCGCGCAGGCGACACCGGACATGGCCGTCGTGGTGCGCATCGCGGGTGCGCTCGACGCGGCGCTGGCGCTGCGCCTGCTGCAGTCCGGCGTGCAGGACGTTCTCTCGCTGCCGGTCGCCACCGACGCGGCCGCGATCGACGCCGCGCGCAGCCTGCGCCTGGCCGTCGAGCGCAAGCGCATCGAGCTCGAGGCGCGCAAGGCGAGCGCGACCGATCTGCGCACCGGCCTGCCCAATCGGCAGCAGCTCATCGACCACATGAGCCAGTTGCTCGCCTTGCGCGGGCGCGAGCCTGCGCCGATGGCCTTGCTCGCGCTGCGCATTGAAGGCTTCGACACGATCGAGGCGACGCTCGGCAGCGAGTCCGCCAACGTGCTGCGGCGCAAGGTCGCCGTGCGGCTGCGGGCAGCGGTGCGCTCGAGCGATGTCGTCGCCGCGCTGACGGCGGACACGTTCGCGCTGTTGCTGGCATCGACCGAGGAGCCGGTGGACGCCGAGCTCGTCGCACGCAAGCTGCTGCAGGCGCTGCGCCAGACGTTCTCGCTGTCCGGCCAGAGTGCCGCGATCGCAGCGGGCATCGGCATCAGCCAGTTTCCTGCCGACGGCAATGACGCCAGCGTGCTGCTGCGCCAGGCGCTCTCTTCCGCCGCGGCGGCGCAGATCAGCGGACGCGACGGCTTCGTCAACTGGCGCGAAAGCCAGTGGCGCGACACGGGCGCCGCCAACGACGGCGATATCGACCCGCCTTGAGGCGCGCCGCGCGGCGGGGCGGTGCCCGCCGACGGCGCCGCATTGCTACTTGTTGATGTCGCCCAGGCAGAGGTACTTCATCTCGACATAGTCCTCGATGCCGTGACGCGATCCCTCGCGCCCCAGGCCCGATTGCTTGACGCCGCCGAACGGCACCTCGGCGGTCGAGATCAGCCCGGTGTTGACGCCGACCATGCCCGACTCCAGCCCCTCGCCGACGCGGAAGATGCGGCCGATGTCGCGGCTGTAGAAGTAGGCCGCGAGGCCGAACTCGGTGTCGTTCGCGAGTGCGATCGCCTCTTCCTCGGTCTTGAAGCGGAACACCGGCGCCACCGGGCCGAAGGTCTCCTCGCGCGCGCACAGCATGTCGCTCGTCGCGTTGATCAGCACCGTCGGCTCGAAGAAGCGATCGCCGGACTTCTTGCCGCCGGTGAGCACCTTCGCGCCCTTCTTCAGCGCATCCGCGACGTGGCTCTCGATCTTGGCGACGGCGTTGTCGTCGATCATCGGCCCCTGCGTCACGCCGGCCTCGAAGCCGTTGCCGACCTTGATGCCGCGCGCCTTGGCGGCGAGCTTCTCGACGAAGGCGTCGTACACGTTGTCCTGCACATAGAGCCGGTTCGCGCAGACGCAGGTCTGGCCGGCGTTGCGGTACTTGCTGATCAGCGCGCCGTCGGCCGCACTGTCCAGATCGGCATCGTCGAACACGATGAAGGGCGCATTGCCGCCGAGCTCGAGCGAGAGTTTCTTGATCGTCGGCGCGCACTGCGCGGCGAGGATGCGGCCGACCTCGGTCGAGCCGGTGAACGACAGGTGACGCACCGTCTCGCTCTCGCACAACAGCTTGCCGATGGCAGCCGACTTGGCAGCGGTGATGACGTTGAGCACACCCGCCGGCAGGCCGGCGCGCTGCCCGAGCTCGGCCAGCGCGAGCGCCGACAGCGGCGTCTGCCCGGCCGGCTTGACGATCACCGGGCAGCCGGCGGCGAGCGCCGGGCCGACCTTGCGCGTGATCATCGCGTTCGGGAAGTTCCACGGCGTGATCGCGGCGCACACCCCCATCGCCTGCTTGATGACGAGGTAGCGCTTGTTCGGGTCGGTCGTCGGCACCGTCTCGCCGTAGACGCGCTTGCCTTCCTCGGCGAACCACTCGATGAAGCTCGCGCCGTAGATCACCTCGCCGCGCGCCTCGGCGAGCGGCTTGCCCTGCTCGGCCGTCATGATCCGCGCGAGGTCGTCCGCATGTTCGTGCATCAGCCGGAACCATGCCATCAGGATCGCGCCGCGCTCCTTGGCCGGCTTCGCGCGCCAGGCGGGCAGGGCGCGCGCGGCGGCGTCGATCGCCGCCTGCGTTTCGTCGACGCCGAGGTCGGCCACATCGACGAGCTTGGCGCTCGTCGCCGGGTCCGTCACGTCGAAGCGGCGGCTGCCGCGCAGCCACTTGCCATCGACCAGGGCGTCGGTCTTGAGCAGGGTCGGGTCCTTCAATGTCGCGAGGGGGGAAGTCTTCATGTCCATGCTGAGGTTCTCCGTCTGGAAGGGCCGCCGCGCCGGCGGCCGGGGGGAATTCCGAACTCTCTAGGGTACAGCGAACCGCTTGCGCAGGCGCATGGCGTGGCGTTTCGTGCTGGCGCGGGGGCCATTCGCTCGGCCGGCGCTCGGATGCAGGGCCAAGGTGGTCAAGCGCCGGCTCCGCGCTTCGGTTCGGCCGGCGGCCAGCCCGGCGACGCGTCGAGCGCGGCGCGGATGGCATCGCCCTGTTCGTCGAGCGCAGGAGGCGTCTGCGCCGCGACGGCGCGCCGACCGTCGAACACGACCGGCGACGCCACGCCAGGCATGTCGCGGCCGTCGGCCGTTTCGAGCGCCACCTGCATGCCGCGCGCGCGAACCTGCGCCGATTCGAAGACCTGCGCGATGTCGCGGATCGGCGCGCAGGGCACGCCGCAGGCATCGAGCGCGCCGACCCATTCCTCGGTGCCGCGCGCGAGCATCCAGCCGGCGATCATCGGCACGAGTTCGGCGCGCTGCGCGACGCGCTGCGCGTTGGTGGCAAATCGCGCATCGCGTGCCACCGCGGCCTGCCCCACGAGGGCGCAGAGCTTGGCGAACTGCGCGTCGTTGCCGATCGCGAGCACGATGTGGCCGTCGGCCGTCGCGAACACCTGGTAGGGCACGATGTTGGCGTGCGCGTTGCCCAGGCGCTTCGGCACCCGGCCGCCGACGAGGTGGTTGCTGGCCTGGTTCGCGAGCATCGCAACCTGCACGTCGAGCAGCGCCATGTCGATGTGCGCGCCGCGCCCGGTGCGGTGGCGCTCGTGCAGCGCGGCGAGGATCGCGCTCGTCGCGTAGACGCCCGTCATCACGTCGACCACCGCGACGCCGACCTTCTGCGGCTCGCTGCCGGGCGTGCCGTCGCGCTCGCCGGTGATGCTCATCAGGCCGCCGGCGGCCTGGATCGCGAAGTCGTAGCCGGCGCGCGCGGCGTCGGGGCCGGTCTGGCCGTAGCCGGTGATCGAGCAATAGACGAGGCCCGGGTTCAGCGCCTGGAGCGACGCCGCATCGAGCCCGTAGCGCGCGAGCTGGCCGACCTTGTAGTTCTCGATCAGCACGTCGGTTTCGCGCGCCAGCTGGCGGATCTGCGCCTGCCCCGCGCTGCTGGCGATGTCGATCGCGATCGAGCGCTTGCCGCGGTTCGCGCACAGGTAGTAGGCCGACATGCGATCCGCCGCGTCGCCGAACCAGGGCGGGCCCCAGGCGCGGGTGTCGTCGCCCTCGCCAGGGCGCTCGACCTTGATCACGTCGGCGCCGTAGTCGGCGAGCATCTGCGCCGCCCACGGGCCCGCCAGCACGCGCGACAGGTCGAGTACGCGCACGCCGGCAAGCGGGCCTGCGGGCGGGGGTGGGCTGGGGTGGTGGGGCATCGTGAGGCTTTCGTTGTCCGGCGCCGACGATCCTAGCGCGTGGGCGTGGCCTGCGGGCGTCGTCCAAGCGCCGGCCGCCTAAAATCCGACGCTTGCGGCCGCCGGGCCGCCGTGCCGTGTCCAACAAGGGTGTCCATGAAGGCCTCCGAGATCCGCTCCCAGTTCCTGAAATTCTTCGAGGCCCGGGGCCATGCCGTCGTCGCGTCGAGCCCCGTCGTCCCGGGCGACGACCCGACGCTGCTGTTCACGAACGCCGGCATGAACCAGTTCAAGGACGTGTTTCTCGGCTTCGACAAGCGGCCGTATGCGCGTGCCGCGACGGCGCAGAAGTGCATCCGCGCCGGCGGCAAGCACAACGACCTCGAAAACGTCGGCTACACCGCGCGCCATCACACCTTCTTCGAGATGCTGGGCAACTTCAGCTTCGGCGACTACTTCAAGCACGACGCCATTCGCTTCGCGTGGGAGTTGTTGACGGAGGTCTTCAAGCTGCCCGCCGAGAAGCTCTGGGTCACGGTCTACGCCGAGGACGACGAGGCCTACGACATCTGGCACAAGACGATCGGCGTCCCGGCCGAGCGCATCGTGCGCATCGGCGACAACAAGGGTGCGCGCTACGCGTCCGACAACTTCTGGATGATGGGCGACACCGGCCCCTGCGGCCCATGCACCGAGATCTTCTACGACCACGGCGCCGAGATCGCGGGCGGCCCGCCCGGCTCGCCGGACGAGGACGGCGACCGCTACATCGAGATCTGGAACCTCGTGTTCATGCAGTTCAACCGCGACGAGGCGGGCGTGATGCACAAGCTGCCCAAGCCGAGCGTCGACACCGGCATGGGGCTCGAGCGCCTGGCGGCGGTGCTGCAGCACGTGCATTCCAACTACGAGATCGATCTGTTCGTGAACCTGCTCGCGGCGGCCAGGCAGGCCGTCGAGGCCGCGGGCGCGAGCGGCGTCGACAAGGACTCGCCGTCGCTCAAGGTGATTGCCGACCACATCCGCGCCTGCGCCTTCACCGTCGCCGACGGTGTGATCCCCGGCAACGAAGGCCGCGGCTACGTGCTGCGCCGCATCGCGCGCCGTGCGATCCGCCATGGCTACAAGCTCGGCGCGAGGAGGCCGTTCTTCCACACGCTCGTCGCGCCGCTCGCCGACGAGATGGGCGATGCATATCCTGAACTGCGGCGCGACAAGCTGCGCATCACCGACGTCCTGAAGCAGGAGGAAGAGCGCTTTTTCCAGACGATCGCCAACGGCATGGAGATCCTCGAGGCCGCGCTCGCCGGCGGCACAAGACAGATCGACGGCGAGACCGCCTTCAAGCTGCACGACACCTACGGCTTCCCGCTCGACCTGACCGCGGACGTCTGCCGCGAGCGCGGCGTGACCGTCGACAGCGCGGGCTTCGAGGCGGCGATGAACCGGCAGCGCGAGAAGGCGCGCGCATCGGCCAAGTTCAAGATGGCGCAGGGCCTCGTCTACGACGGCGCCCCGACGACCTTCCACGGCTACGAGCACCTGGTGTGTGAGCGCAGCTTGGTCGTTGCGCTCTACCTCGACGGCACGCCGGTGCAGCGTGCGCAGGCCGGCGACGATGTCGTCGTCGTGCTCGATCACACGCCGTTCTATGCCGAATCGGGCGGCCAGGTCGGTGACAGCGGCGAACTGCGCAATGCGCGCTCGCGCGTGATCGTCGAGGACACGCAGAAGATCCAGGCGAGCGTGTTCGGCCATCACGGCCGGATCCTCGAAGGCGAGGTCGAGATCGGCGACAACTTCGTCGCCCGCGTCGATGCCGAACGCCGCGCGCGCACCGTGCGCAACCACAGCGCGACGCACCTGATGCACAAGGCGCTGCGCGAGGTGCTCGGCGCGCACGTGCAGCAGAAGGGCTCGCTCGTCACGCCCGAACGCACACGCTTCGACTTCGCGCACAACGCACCGCTCAGCGACGAGCAGATCTGGCGCATCGAGCAGCTCGTCAACGCCGAGATCGTCGCCAACACCGCGACGCAGGCGCGCGTGATGCCGATCGACGAGGCGCAGAAGGCCGGCGCGATGATGCTGTTCGGCGAGAAATACGGCGACGAGGTGCGCGTGCTCGACATCGGCACCAGCCGCGAGCTGTGCGGTGGCACGCACGTTGCACGCAGCGGTGACATCGGCTTCTTCACGATCGTCGCCGAGGGCGGCGTCGCGGCCGGTGTGCGTCGCGTCGAGGCGCTCACCGGTGACAACGCGCTCGCCTATGCGCAGGAGATGGAGCGCACGCTCGGCGGCGTCGCCGGGACGCTCAAGGTTTCGACCGGCGACGTCAACGCGCGCGTGCACGCGATGCTCGACCAGATCCGCCACCTCGAGCGCGAGCTCGCGGCGATGAAGGGCCGGCTCGCGTCGTCGCAGGGCGATGAGCTGGTCGCGCGCGCGGTCGACGTCGGTGGCCTCAAGGTGCTCGCGGCGACGCTCGACGGCGCCGACGCGAAGGCGCTGCGCGAGACGATGGACCAGCTGAAGAACAAGTTGAAGAGCGCAGCGATCGTGCTTGCGGTCGTCGATGGCGCGAAGGTGCAGCTTGCGGCCGGCGTGACGGCCGACGCGACGGGGCGCCTCAAGGCCGGCGAGCTCGTCAACTTCGTCGCCCGGCAGGTCGGCGGCAAGGGCGGCGGCAAGGCCGATCTGGCGATGGCGGGCGGGACGGACCCGAGCCGGCTCGGTGCCGCGCTCGACTCGGTGCAGGGTTGGGTGGCGGAGCGCGTCTGACGATGGGCCCGCGCCGCCGCGCTGTGGACGCGACTACGGAAGCGATCACGATCCGGCGCGCTACGCTCTCCGACGCTGCCGCGCTCGCACGCATCATGGGCGATCCCGCGGTCTATGCCGGGATGATGCAACTTCCATTCACGAGCGAGGAGGTCTGGAAGGCGAGGCTTGCCGATAGTTACGCTCCCGGCAAGCCCGACCTGCTGCTGATCGCCGAGCGCGACGGCGAGGTCGTCGGCTCTGCCGGCCTGCATCCGGCCGGGCTGGCATTGCGTCGCCGCCATGTGCTGACGCTCGGCATCTCGGTCGCGCGCGAGGCGCAGCGCCAGGGCGTCGGCTCGGCCTTGATGGCCGCGATGTGCGACTACGCCGACCGCTGGGCCGGTGCGCTGCGGCTCGAGCTGACGGTCTACACCGACAACGTGGCGGCGATCGCCCTCTATCGCAAGTTCGGCTTCGAGCCCGAGGGCACGCACCGGGCCTACGCGTTGCGCGACGGCGTCTACGTCGATGCGCTGGCGATGGCGCGGCTGCATCCGAAGCCGCCCGCATTGCCGGCGCGTTGACGACGCGTTGACCGCGTCGTCGTGACGCCGTGGGGCGCTGCGCTGCCGCTTGAACTATTGGGGCGGTGCCGAACCCGGATCGCCCTCGGACGCGCCTGAGGGGCGTCGACTGCCGCCGGGATGGGGCAACTCGTGCGGCGCAGGCGCGCCGTCCAGCGACAGCTTCAGGTAGCGCGTGCACGAGCTTTGCGCGTCCAGCAGCGCGAGCACGAAACCCAGCCTGCCGTCGAGGAAGCCGCGCCGGAGGACATAGGAGCGGATGAAGGCCCACAGCCCGTGCGTCAGCGCCACGACGACGCCGCCGCGCCGCCCGCGGCGGCGCAGGTCGAGCGCGCGGACGGTGGTGTAGCGGTTCATCTTCTCGATGCCGTCGTGCAGGCTGGTGATGCTGTTGTGCAGCAGCAGGCCCGGCAGCGTCGGCCATTGCGTGCCCGCGGGGGTGTCGTCCTGCGCGTCGATCAGCAGCCGCTCGTGCACCTGGTCGTCGGAGAAGCGCCCGCGACCGCGGCGGAAGAGGCGCACCAGCCGGTCGGGGTACCAGCTTCCGGCGCGCATCCACTGGCCGCAGAAGGCCGACAGCCGATCGACGCGGAACGCCGCCGGCCGGCCCGCATCGTCCGCGAGCAGTTGCCGGATCGCCGCGGCGAGCGTGCTGTCGAGCCACTCGTCGGCGTCGATCGAGAGCACCCAGTCGCCCGTCGCGGCGTCGAGCGCGCGCTGCTTCTGCGGGCCGAAGCCGGGCCAGTCGGTGGTCTCGATCACGCGCGCGCCGAGGTCGCGGGCGAGGGCCTGCGTGCCGTCGGTGCTGCCCGAGTCGACGACGATCAGCTCGTCGGCGAAGGCGACCGAGGCGAGGCAGGTCGGCAGCCGCTGCGCCTCGTTGCGCGTGATGACGATCACCGACAGACGCGCCTGCGTCACGACGCTGCCTCCCCGGCAAGCAGGGCGTCGACCAGCGTGCGGGCCGAATGCGCCTCGCGCACGCGCGCCGACGCGCGCCGGGCGCGCGCCGCGAACCCCGCGTGGTCGGCGAGCACCGTCTCGATCGCCTGCAGCAGGCTCGCCGCGCCGAGATCGGCGACGGCGATGCCGGCGTCGTGCGCCTTGATCAGGCGCGCCATCCAGGTGCCCTCGGTCGCGACGACGGGCGCGCCCGCGCCGAGCGCGTCGAGCGTCACGCCGCTCACGCGGTCCGCGAAGTCGCGCGCGCGGTAGGGCTGGACGACGACCGCACCGCTGAACAGCGTCCGATAGGCATCCGCAGACATCGGCTCGGCGTGAAGCTCGAGACCGCCGTAGCTCGATCGGCGCAGCCGCTCGAGCAGGCCCGCCACTTCGTCGTCGCGCGCGTGCTGCGCTTCGGCCGAGGTCTGCACGGTGATCGGCAGCTTCATGCCGCGCGCCTGCATCGCCTCGACCAGCGCGACCACGTGATCCAGCCCCTTGTCCATGCGCGCGCCGCCGGCGACGAGCAGGTGCCGGAAGGGCGCGGTTTCAGCCGGCGCTTCGAGGTCGGCGGGTGAGTCGACGGGGGCGACGGGGGCAACGGAGGCAACGGGGTAGGGCGCGAGGCTCGCCTCGAAGCCGCAGCGCGCGAAGAGATCGACCACCGCGCGCGTCGGCCCGAAGATGCGCAGGTTCGGCTGGCGCCGCGCGATCCTGGTGAGAAGCCTGGCCTTGTCCGCCTTCGCGCCGACCCAGTGCACGAACAGATGGAGCTTGTGCGGCGCGATGGTGCGGCCCGCGGCGGCCCAGTCGGCCATCACGAGGTCGGCCGTGCCGGCGGTCGCGATCAGGATGCGGCCGGGCTCGCGCAGCAGGCGGCGCAATAGCCACAGCGCCTGCAGTCGGCGCCAACGTCGGTGGAAGTACGGCCGGAGCTGCCCGGGGCCGGTCCACACTGCGGCCGCACCGGCGCCGCCCCAGACCGTGAGGCGCTTGCCGGCGCCGGCCTCGTCGATCGCGGTGGCGAGCGCACGCACCAGGCTCAGGCAATGGCCGACGTTGTCGACCAGCCTCGGCTCGATGATGTGAACCGGCGGCGCGTGGATCATGCGCGGGCGCTCCGATCCCGCGTCCGCGCCGCGCGCAGTTCGGCCGCGCGCGCGAGCAGCTCGTCAAGGTGCGTGTCGACCGAAGGGTCGTACCCGAGTGCCGCGAGCGGGTCGGCGACGCGCAAGATGCCTTCACGCCAGCGCGCCACCGCCGTATCGATCGCACCCTGCAGGCTGCCGGGTTCGTCGATGCAAAAGGGTATCGCCGCCGGCGCGCGGATGACCTCCATGCAGCCCATGGCGGCCTCGCCGATCAGCGGTGTGCCGCACAGCACAGACTCGACGCCGACCAGGCCGAAGGGCTCGAAGCGCGAGGCCAACGCGGTGCAGTCGACGGCGCGGTAGATGTCCTCCATGTCGGTGCGAAAGCCCAGCTCGCGCAGATTCGGCGCACTGAGCCCGGTCGGCCGGCCGGCGACGACGAGCAGCACCGGCAGCGCGCTGTGGCCGAGCGCATCGATCAGCAGATCGAGCCCCTTGCGCGCGTGGCCGGTCGATGCGAGCAGGAACACGGCGCGGTCGCCCGGCAGCCCGAGGCGCTCGCGCAAGGCCTGACGCCGCGCGGCGTCGACAGCGTGGAAGCGTGCAGCGTTCACCGGCGGATAGAGCACCTGCACCTTGTCCGCCTCGATACCGTGGTAGCGGGACAGTTGCGCCGCCATCAAACGCGAATGTGCGACCACGAGCGCTGCGCCGCCGAAGTGGCGGCGCTCGAGCCCGATTGCGAGGCGATCCTTCCAGCGCGTGCGGCGCCCCATCGCCGCGAGGAATCCCGGATGGGTGCCGCCACAGATCGCTATGTCGGCCGCCGCAGTCTGGCTGAGCGCGATCAGCGGGTACCAGCCCCGCGCACGCTTGAGCCGGCGCAGCCGCCAGTCGAACCACAGGTCGCGCAGCGGGCCGCCCAGACCCCAGGTGCGGATCGATACCGGGTCGACCCAGCCGAACTCAGGGAGTTTGCGATCGAAGGTGTGGGCGACGACCGTGGGCCGGACGCCGCGCGCATGCAGCGCATCGACCAGCGTCAGCAGGTAGCGCTCGATGCCGCCCGAGTGCCGCAGGCCGTGGTTGGAGAAGACGAGTTCGGCGGGCATGGGCTCGCGCCGGATTATCGGCCAGCACCTTTGCCGGCAACGCGGTTCCAGCGCAGGCGCTTGGCGGCGAACAGCGGTGCAAGCAGGGCCGGACACAGCGCGTAAACGGCGAACCGCAGCCGTTGTGCGAGCGGTACCTGGTTGGCCTGAAAAAGCAGTTGCGCACGCTGCATCCACACATCGGCTGCGAACAGATCGCGCACCAGCGTTTCGCGCGCGAGTTGCGCCGTCAGCGGTGCCTCGACCGCAGCAAGCTGCCCCGCTTCGCGCGCGTCGGCAAGCAGCAGCGGCAGCTCGATCAGGCTGTGCCGGCTGTTGTTGCGCCAGCGCTCGATGACCTGCGCGGCGCTCAGCGCGCGGCGCCTGCCCGAGAGGCCGCCACGGCGGTAGCGCACGAGCGGCTCGGCAAGCGTCAGCGCACCACCGCTCACGATTGCGCGGAACACCATGATCAAATCCTCGGCGACGACGCCCGCCGGCAGCGGCCCGAAACGCTCGAACACGCGCCGCGTCCAGGCCTGCGCGGCGCCGACGACGTGGGGCGGGCGCGCGATCCAGTCGGCAGCGTTGCGGTAGGCGCCGAGGTCGGCAGGGGCGATCGTCGCGTGCGTCCTGCCGTCGGCGTCGGTGTCGACGAGCGCGCTCGCGATCAGGTCCAGCCGCTTGCCCGACGCCAGCCAGGTCTCGACGACGCGCTCGCAGCGCTGCGGCAGCGACACATCGTCGCCCGCGGTAACGAACAGCAGTTCGCCGTGCGAGAGCGCCACGAGCTTGCTCAGGTGCGCGCCGATGCCGAGATTGACGGGGTTGCGGTTGAGCACCACCCGGTGCGGCCCGTCGTAACCGGCAAGGGCCGCCTGCATCGCGACGAAGGTGTCGTCGGTCGAGGCATCGTCTGAGACGATGATCTCGAGCGGGGAATAGGTCTGCGCCAGCGCGCCGGCGATCGCCTCGGCGATCGTCGCCTGCTGGTTGAACGCGATCAGCAGCAGCGATGCAAGCGGGCCCGTACTCGCGCGGCTGCCGTCGTGATCTGGCATTGCCTCAGGGGCGCGAGCGCAGATCGCCGAGCAGGGCCGTCTTCAGCCCGCGACGCAGCGACTTGGCCGTCGCGTTCATCGCGTAGCGCGCGTCGAACGACGTCACCAGCGCGGGGGCGATGGTCGCTTCACCACCGTGACGCAGGCCGATGAAGTAGAGGTCGCAGCTGACGTAGTTGACCCAGGCGTGCCAGTCGACGAGCCAGCCGGGCAGATTCGCGCCGCGCGCCAGGTCGCGCGCGGTGAGGTTCTTGTAGTAGTCCCACTTGGCCTGCACCGTGAACGGCGAGGCGTCGGGGTTGGTGCGTGTCGTGCCATGTTCCTTGCGGCCGGTGGTCGCGCAACTCATGAGCACCAGGCCGCCGGGGCGCGTCATGCGCAGCATGTTGGCGAGCGTCTCGCGCCAGAAGGGGTTGTGCTCGAAGCACTCGGCGGAGATCACCGTGTCGAAGTGGCCGGTCGGCAGCGCGAGCAGGTGGCCCGGGCAGGCCAGGTCGACACCCGGACCCTCCTGCAAATCGACGCCGCTGTAGTCGCACGCGGAGAACATCTCGCGCACGGAGCCGTTGATGTCGAGCGAGCCGACCTCGAGCACGCGCGCGCGATCGAAGTGCTGCGGGTAGTGCTCGCGCACGGCGCTGAAGAACTCGGCTTGCTGGGGATGGGCCATGAATGCGCTGCAGGTTGCGGTTGGTCGGCCAGGGGCTCGATGGTAGCGGGCAGCGAGCCGGTCGCGGGCAAAGAGGGCAGCGCCGAAGGCGCGCGCCGTCAGCGCACCAGCGGCTCGGTCCAGCCTGCGCTTCGGCCCCGCAGGCGCGCCTGCGCGAGCTTGATCCAGGAGGCCTGCTCGGGGCAGGAATAGGTTGCGAACTTGCGCAGCCGCCAGCCGAGCGGCAGCGCGCTGGCGTTGCGGCAGGCCTGCCAGCGCGCGCTCGTGTCGGGCGCATCAATCATCGACGCCAGGTAGCGCTCCTTCGCGAGTGTCGGCGCGAGGGCCGCGGCGACCTGCGCCTCGAAGCCGGCGACGCGGGCGTCCAGCGTGTGCTGCAGGATCTCGGCCAGCACGCGCCGGTTCTGTCGGCGTGCGCGCGCCACGAGTTCGTCGCCGCTGGCCGGCAGCGTGGGGCGCGAGCTGCCGCCGCTGCGGTAGTGCACCAGCGGCTCGGCCACCGTCAGCGCGCCGCCGGTCATGATGGCGCGCAGGCCCATCACGATGTCCTCGTACCAGAGGTCAGGCACGAAGGGGCCGAAGCGCTCCATCATGCGGCGCGTGAAGGCGTGCGTCGCGCCGACCGTGAACGGGCGCCTGCGACACCAGCTCTCGACGCTGCAGCGCGCCAGGTCGTCGTTGACGATGCGCTCGCCCAGGCTGCCGTCGGGCGCCATCGAGATGCAGTCGCTCGCGATCAACTCGGCGCGCTCGCCGCTCGCGCGCCAGGCGGCGACGAGCGTCGCCACCCGATGCGGCAGCGAGATGTCGTCGCCCGCCGCGGTGACGATCAACTCGCCCCTTGTTTCCGCGATCAGCCGGTTGTAGTGCGCGCCGATGCCGAGGTTGACCGGGTTGCGCTGCGCGCGCACCCGGTGCGGCCCGCGATAGGACTGCGCGACCTCGCGCAGCACGGCGTAGGTGTCATCGCTCGACGCATCGTCGGACAACACGATCTCGAGCGCGTCGCCGCGCTGTGCGAGGCAGCTCTCGGCCGCTGCGCGCACCGTCGCGGCCTGATTGCAGGCGAGCAGGATCAGGCTCGTGCGCGGCGTCGTATCACCTTGCATTTGGCTCGGCGCCGCGCGCGGGCTTCACCGCTTCGAGTTCCCACAGGAAGTAGACCATCCGACCACGCCGCTCGCGATTCCAGCGCGCGAGCGACTGGCGCCAGGTCAGCGGCGCGTTGGTGTACGAATGCTCCGGAATCACCCAGCGCGCAAGGCGTACCGTGAAGCGCCCTTCGAATCCGTACATGCGCGCGATCGGTTGCTCGCCGCAGAAGTATTCGTGCGTGCGGTCGGTGATGATGTTGACGTGCGTCGGGTCCATGAACGCGGGCGCGCTCGGGTAGCACGGCGTGAGCGCGTAGAAGAGCCCGCCCGGCGCGAGCACGCGCCACACCTCGTCCATCAGGCGGACGAACGGAAAGCAGGTCGTGTTCGGCTCGGCGCCGTTGAGCACGCGCGGCACATGTTCGATGAAGTCGAAGGCGGAGACCGAGCCGAACAGATCCGACGCGAACGGGATCGGTTGGAGTGCGAGGTTCGCGGATGCGAACTCGAAGGCGATGTCGGTTTGCGGCCGGTTCAGGTCGACGCCGTAGAGATGGCGCCGGCCATACGGATTGCGTGGCCGCGCGCCGCAGCCCAGATCGAGATGACGCTCGGTGGCGAGGGCGCTCGACGCTTCGTTCATTGCGCTGGCGATCGGCGCTTCATTCATTGCCCAGGGTCGTCGCCGCGCGGCGTGCGAACTAGCGCGGCGCCCGCGGCACGCGCCCCATCAGGTAGAACTCGTCGTTCGGCCGCATGGCGGTGACGTTGGCCATGCGATTGGACAGGCCGAAGAAGGCGGTGATCGCCGTGATGTCCCAGGCGTCATCGTCGCTGAAGCCATGCGCGCGCAGCGCTTCGAAATCGGCTTCGCCCACCGTGCCCGACGCGGTGCAGACCTTCATCGCGAAGTCGAGCATCGCGCGCTGGCGCGGCGGAATCTCGGCCTTGCGATAGTTCACGGCGACCTGGTCGGCAACGAGCGGCTTCTTCTCGAAGATGCGCAGCAATGCGCCGTGCGCGACGACGCAGTACAGGCACTGGTTCACGCTGCTGGTGGCGACGACGATCATTTCCTTGTCGCCCTTGGACAAGCCCGATTCGCGCAGCATCAGCGCGTCGTGGTAGGCGAAGAAGGCGCGGAATTCGTCGGGTCGGTACGCGAGCGAGAGGAACACATTGGGCACGAAGCCGGACTTCTCCTGCACCGCCAGGATGCGTTCGCGGATGTCGTCGGGCAGGTTCGCGAGTTCGGGGACCGGATAGCGGCTGATCGATGGATTCGGCATGGGGTCAACTCCTGAATTGAAGTTTATGAAGACGGGCGTAGAGGCCGCCCTGCGCAAGCAGTTGGTCGTGGGGTCCCTGCTCGACGACGCGGCCCGCCTCGAGCGCGACGATGCGGTCGGCGCCTTCGATGGTCGACAGCCGGTGCGCGATCACGATCGTCGTGCGCCCGCGCATCAGCACGTCGAGCGCGGCCTGTACCTGGCGCTCGGATTCCGAATCGAGCGCCGAGGTCGCCTCGTCGAGGATCAGGATCGGCGCGTCCTTGTAGATCGCGCGCGCGATCGCCATGCGCTGGCGCTGGCCGCCGGAGAGCTCGCTGCCGTTGTGCCCGATCGTCGAGTCGATGCCGTCGGGCAGCGTGGCGACGAAGTCGAGCAGGTTCGCGCTGCGCAGCGCGTCGTTCACGCGCTCGCGGTCGAAGGGTGCGCCCAGGCACACGTTGGCGGCGACCGTCTCGTTGAAGAGCACGACGTCCTGGCTGACGAGCGCGAACTGGCGGCGCAGCGCCTTCACGTCCCAATCCGCGAGCGGCACGCCGTCGAGCGTGATGGTGCCGTCGCTCGGCTCGAGAAAGCGCGCCAGCAGGTTGATGAGACTTGACTTGCCCGCGCCCGACGGCCCGACGAGCGCGACCGATTCGCCCGCCGGGATCGTCAGCGTCACCCGCTCGAGCGCGGCGGTGGCTTGTTCGTCCTTGTAGCGCAGCGTGACGTCGCGCAGCTCGAAAGCGCCGCGCGCCCGGCCGGGGTCGTGCGTGCCGCCGGTCTCGAGCGGGCTTTCGTCGATCAGCTTCACCCCACGCTCGATCGACGCCAGCCCGCGCGTGATCGGCGCCGCGACCTCGGACAGGTTCTTGATCGGCGTGATGACCATCAGCATCGCGGTGACGAAGGAGGCGAAGGCGCCGACCGACGTGCCCGCCGTCGTGCTCTGCCAGAGGGCGACGACGATCACCGCCGACATCGCGCAGGCGGCGAGGATCTGCGTCACCGGCGTCATCGTCGACGCCGCGGCGACCGATTTCATCGCCAGCCGGCGCATCGCCGCCGAGCTCTTGGCGAAGCGCGTGCTCTCGCTCTGCTGCGCGCCGTGCAGGCGCACGATGCGCCAGGCGAGCACGTTCTCCTCGACGACGTAGGCGAGCTGATCGGTCGCCGTCTGGCCGGCGACGGTGAGCCGGTGCAGCCGCTTGCTGAGCACGCGCATGACGACGCCGACCGACGGGATCAGCACGGCGACGAAGAGCGTCAGCTTCCAGTTCAGCCACAACAGGTAGGACAGCATCGCGACGAGCGTCAGCGAATCGCGCACCAGCCCGAGGACGGAATGCACGAGCTGGTTCGCGCCGCCCTGCACCTCGTAGACGAGCGTGTTGGTCAGGCTGCTCGCGGAATGCCTGGAGAAAAGCGTCGGTTGCGCCGCGAGCAGGTGCTCGAACATCGCCGCCCGCATCACGAGGATGCCGCCGTTGGCCGCCCACGAGAGCGAGTACTTGGCGACGAACACCGCCGCACCGCGAATCGTGAACAGACCGATGATGACGATCGGCACCAGCCACAGTGGAATGCCGCCGGCCTGGAAGCCCTTGTCGAGCAGCGGCTGCATCAAAGCCGGCAGCACCGGCTCGGTCGCGGCGCCGACGATCGACGCCAGGATGGCGACGACGATTCCCCAGCGGCTGCTCGCGAAGTAGGGAAGGATGCGCTTGATGCGTTGCTTGAAGGTCTGCATGAGTCGGTGCCACGGCGGCGCGGTCGATTATCCGCTGCACGTGGAAAGGCCCGGGTGCGCCGTGCTGCTCGATGCATGGCTGCCTACAATGGCCCCTCAATTCCTCGCCGGATGATCCGCACGCGACACGTCGCCAACCTCGCCGTCAGCCTTGTCTTCAAGCGAACGGGTTTGCGACGTGCTTTCGTCCCGGGGGTCACCCGGCTTCGCCGATGATGGCCGCGCGCCCATCGGTGACAACAGCAACTGCGAAGATGGAACGAACTTGATGCAACGAGAAGCCCGCCCTTCACCATTCCTCTCGCGCCGGGGCCTGCTGACCGCGGGCGCGTGCGCGTTGGGGATGACGTTCGGCGCACCCGCCCTGGCGCAGTTTCGGGTCGAAATCTCCGGCGTCGGCGGCACCCAGCTGCCGATCGCGATCGCGAAGTTCAAGGACGAGGACAAGGCGCCGCAACCGGTGTCGGCGATCATCCGCGCCGACCTCGAGCGCAGCGGCCTGTTCCGGCCGGTCGATGCGCCCGAGGTGATCGACGAAGTGGCGCAGCCGGTGCTTGCCGACTGGCGTGCGCGCGGCGCCGACGCGTTGCTGACGGGATCGGTCTCGCGCCTCGCCGACGGCCGCTACGACATACGCTTCCGGCTCTGGGACGTCGTCAAGGGCCAACCGGTGCTGGCGCAGAGCACGGCCGTGCCGGCGGCCGACCTGCGGCTCGCCGCGCATCGCGTGGCGGATGCGGTGTACGAGAAGTTCACCGGCGAGAAAGGCGTGTTCTCGACGCGCATCGCGTTCGTCACCAAGGCCGGCCGCCAGTACGCGCTGCGCATCGCCGATGCCGACGGCGAGGGCGGGCAGGTCGCGCTGTCGAGCCCGGAGCCGATCATCTCGCCGACCTGGTCGCCCGACGGGCGCGAACTGGCCTACGTCTCGTTCGAGACGCAGAAGGCCGTCGTCTGGGTGCAGGAGGTGGCGAGCGGCAAGCGCCGTGCAATCGCGAACTTCCGCGGCTCGAACAGCGCGCCGGCGTATTCGCCCGACGGCAAGACGATTGCCGTCACGCTGTCGCGCGACGGCGGCTCGCAGATCTATCTGATGGACCGCAGCGGCGGCAACCTGCGGCGCATCACCTCGAGCCGTTCGATCGACACCGAGCCGGTGTTCTCGCCGGACGGCAAGAGCCTGTTCTTCGTCAGCGACCGGGGCGGCGGCCCGCAGATCTATCGCATGCCGGCCGAGGGCGGCAGCGCGCAACGCGTCACCTTTGCCGGGGCCTACAACATCAGCCCGGCGATCAGCCCCGACGGGCGCAACCTGGCCTACATCGCGCGCCAGGGCAGCGCAATGCGGCTGACGCTGATGGATCTGGGTGGCGACGCCCCGCCGCGCATGCTGACCGACACCAGCAACGACGAGCGCCCGAGCTTCGCGCCCAATGGCAGGCTGATCGTCTACGCGAGCCGGGCCCAGGGCCGTGACGTGCTGATGACGACGACGCTCGACGGCCGGATCAAGACCTCGCTCGCGGTCTCGCAGACCGACGTGCGGGAACCCGTGTGGGGGCCCTTCGGCCGCTAGAACCACGATCTACTCAAGGAGAAACGCAACGATGAACACGAAGCAATGGAGATGGGGCGCACTGATCGCCGCGGTGCTGCTCGCAGGCTGCGCCTCGGACGTGAAGCTCGACGAGAACGCGCCGCCGGTCGAGACCCGCACGCCGACCAGCGTGTCCGACGCCGCCAGTGGCGCAGGCGCCAGCGGCACCTCGCAATCGAAAGTGACCTCGGTCGACCTGAACAAGGCCAATGCCGAAGCCATTGCGAACACGCCGCGCGTGATCTATTTCGACTTCGACAGCTTCATCGTCAAGGATCAGTACCGCAACATCATCGAGGTCTATGCGCGGGTGCTTTCGTCGGACAAATCGAAGCGGCTCGTGATCGAGGGCCACACCGACGAACGCGGTGGCCGCGAGTACAACCTCGCGCTCGGGCAGAAGCGCGCCGAAGCGGTCGCCAACGCGATCGTGCTGCTCGGCGCGAGCGAGGCGCAGATCGAATCGGTGAGCTTCGGCAAGGAACGCCCGGTGGCGATGGGCAGCGACGAAGAGTCGATGGCGAAGAACCGCCGCGCCGAGCTCAAGCTGCACTGATGCGCCCCGTGTCGAACCCCGGCCGCACGACGCTGCGCGCGCTGCTCGCGCTCGCCGCACTCGCCGGCGCGCTGGCCGCACCGGTGGCGCATGCGGCCTTGTTCGAGGACGACGAAGCGCGCAAGGCGATCCTCGACCTGCGCAAGCGTGTCGACCAGAACAGCGAGCAGTTGAAGGCGCGCCAGACGGAGCAAAGCGAGCAGCTCAACCAGATGCGCGGCGCGCTGCTCGATCTGTCGAACCAGATCGAACTGCTGCGCGGCGAGATCGCCAAGCTGCGCGGCACGAACGAGCAGCTTGCGCGCGACCTCGCCGAGGTGCAGCAACGGCAGAAGGACCTGCAGCAGAGCACGGATCAACGGCTTGGCAAGTTCGAGCCGCAGATGGTCATGGTCGACGGCAAGGAGTTCATGGCCAGCCCGGACGAGCGCCGCGCCTACGACGAGGCGATGACGATCTTCCGCAAGGGCGAGTTCACGGCTGCGGCGAATGCCTTCATTGCATTCCAGAAGCGCTTTCCGAAGAGCGGCTACACCGAGTCGGTGCTGTTCTGGCTCGGCAACGCGCAGTACGGCAAGCGCGACTACGCGCAGGCGATCGGCACCTTCCGCTCGCTCGTGACGGCCGTGCCCGACAGCCCGCGCGCGCCGGAGGCGTTGCTCTCGCTCGCGAACTGCCAGCTCGAACTGAAGGACTCGAAGGGCGCGCGCAAGACGCTCGACGATCTGCTGAAGGCCTATCCGAAGGCGGAGGCCGCACAGGTCGCCCGCGAGCGCATCTCGGCACTGAAGTAGCGCCGACGTGAGCCCGTCCGTGCCCGATCTGCAGGCGCTGTCGCTGCAGGTGCTCATGGGCGGATTCGTGCTTGCCGCGGCGTTCGGCGCGATTGCGCAGCGCACGCACTTCTGCACCATGGGCGCGGTATCGGACATCGTCGTCATGGGCGACTGGACGCGCATGCGCATGTGGCTGCTTGCGATCGGCGTCGCGATGGTCGGCTTCAACGCGATGGTGTGGCTCGGCTGGGTCGACCCCGCGAGCAGCCTCTACGGCGGCACGCGCTTCATGTGGCTGTCGGCGCTCGTGGGCGGGGCGATGTTCGGCTTCGGCATGGTGTTCGCGTCGGGCTGCGCGAGCAAGACGCTGGTGCGTGTCGGCGGCGGCAATCTGAAGGCGCTCGTCGTGGCGATCGTCCTCGGCCTGTCCGCGATCGCGACACTCAAGGGCCTGCCGGCAGTCGCGCGCGTCGCCAGTGTCGATACCGTCTACGTCAACCTGCCCGCGCAGCAGGATCTGCCCTCGCTCGCAGCGCACGCGTTCGGCGCACCCAGGGCCGTGATTGCGCTCGCGCTCGGCGCGCTGATGGGCGGCGGCCTGATCGCCTGGGCGCTGGCGCGCCCCGAAGGACGGCGCGACGAGACGCTGCTGGCGGGCCTCGGCATCGGCGCGATCGTCGTCGCCGTCTGGTGGCTGTCGGGCGTGCTCGGCTTTGTCGCGGAGGACCCGAACACGCTCGAGCCGGCCTTCCTGGCGACGAATTCGCGGCGCATGGAGTCGCTCTCCTTCGTCGCGCCGGTCGGCTACGCGCTCGACTGGTTGATGGTCTTCTCGGACGCGAGCAACCGGCTGACGCTGGGCATCGTCGCCGTCGCCGGCATGGTCGCAGGCTCCGCCGCGCAGGCGCTCGCGTCGGGGCACTTCCGCTGGGAAGCGTTTCGCGGCGTGCAGGACACGGCGGACCATCTGCTCGGCGCGATGCTGATGGGCATCGGCGGCGTGACCGCGTTGGGCTGCACGATCGGGCAGGGCATCTCGGGTGTCTCGACGCTGGGACTGACGAGCTTCGTCGCACTGGCGGCCATCCTCGCGGGCGCGGTCGGGGCCCTGCGCCTGCAGGCCTGGCGCATCGAGCGCGGGGCTTGATCGGGATGCGCGGCGTGAGCGGCACAGCGGCAGCGGCGGCATGAGCAAGCCAGCTGTCGTGGGCGCCTCCGCAGACGCCGATCTCGAGCGCCGCTTCGGCGGCCTGCGCCGGCTCTACGGCGAGCCTGCATACACCCGCATGCGCGCCGCGCGCGTCGCCGTCGTCGGCCTCGGCGGCGTCGGCTCCTGGGCCGCCGAGGCGCTGGCGCGCAGCGGCGTCGCGGCGCTGACCCTGATCGACTTCGATCACGTCGCCGAATCGAACATCAACCGCCAGGTGCAGGCGCTCGGCGCGACGCTCGGCATGGCCAAGGGGGAGGCGCTGATGCGGCGCATCGCCGACATCCATCCCGGCTGCGAGGTGCGTGTCGTCGATGCGTTCGTCGATGCGCAGAACTGGCCCGCGATGCTGGCCGATCCGGTCGATGTCGTGATCGACGCCTGCGACGACCCGCGCGCGAAGCTCGTACTCGCTGCCTGGGCGCGCGAAAACGCTGCACCGCTCGTCATCGCCGGCGCGGCCGGTGGCAAGCGCCTGCCGCAGGAGGTCGCCGTCGCCGATCTGGCCGAGGTGACGCACGATCCGCTGCTCGCATCACTGCGCCAGCGCCTGCGCAAACACCATGGCGCGCCGGGCAAGGGGCGCTTCGGATTGGTGTGCGTGTTCTCGCGCGAGCCGGTGCAGCGCCCGCAAAGCGGTGACGGCGACGATTGCGCGCTCGACGGCAGCCTGAATTGCCAGGGCTACGGCTCGAGTGTCAGCGTGACCGCGACCTTCGGCATGGTTGCCGCGAGCGAAGTCCTGCGCCTGTTGCCGGTGGCGCACACGCCGCCCGATATAATCGCGGGCTTGCCGGGTTGTTAGCTCAGCTGGTAGAGCAGCGGACTTTTAATCCGTTGGTCGTGGGTTCGAATCCCGCACAACCCACCAGCGATTAGAATTTCAAATGTGGGGCTCTTAGCTCAGTTGGTAGAGCAGCGGACTCTTAATCCGTAGGTCGAGTGTTCGAGTCACTCAGGGCCCACCAATCAAATCAACGGCTTAGGCGATGTGCCTGGGCCGTTGGTCATTGTGGCGCATTGGCATGCCTTGATGCTGCCTCGCCGCAGCAGTTGCCGGCCGTTCGCGCCTTCGGCCGGGCGCCGCGACCCAAGCGTCCGTTCGAGCTTCAGTCCCCGAGGCGCGGCGCCTGCTCGAACTGCTCGGCCAACCAGGCGAGAAAGGTGTCGACGTGCGGCTTGCGCGCGCCGGCCGGGTTGACGGCGAGCACGTGCCGATAGCTCATCGGCATGCGAATCCGGGGAAAGGGCATGACCAGATCGCCGTTGGCCACGCAATCCTGCAGAAACGGGGAGCGCACGAGCGCAACGCCCTGGCCGCGGACGGCCGCCTGCACGGCCTGGTCGAGGAAGGAAAAGACGAGTCGCCCGGCCGCGGGCTCGACCGTGCCGGCGCCGGCGTAGTCGAACCAGGTCGTCCAGTTCAACCGCTGCGTGCCGGGGACGCTGCTGTCCAGGTCCAGCAGCGGCCAGTTGGCTAGATCAGCGGGTGCGTGCAACTTCACCCCACCGAGCAGCTGCGGGCTGAGGGCCGGCGCGACGACGTCGTCGATCAGCAGCGTTGCTCCGGGCGGCAGCTTGCCTGTAGGTACCCAGCGGATGGCGATGTCGACATCCTCGTCCTGCAAGTCGACGATGCGGTCGGACGCGTCGAGCCTGATCTCGATATCGGGATGGAGGCGCTGGAACAGCGCAAGTCGCGGCACGAGCCAGAGCGATGCGAACGACGCGTAGGTGCTCAGTGTCACGCGCCGCACACCCGCGGCACCGCGAATCTCGTCGACCGTCATGTCGATGCCGTTGAGCGCCTGACGCACCGCATGCAGCAGTTGCGTGCCGGCGGGGCTGAGCAGGAGCGCCCGTGTCTTGCGCACGAAGAGCGGCTTGCCGACCTGCTGTTCCAGCCCCGCGATCTGTCGACTGATCGAGGACTGGGTCAGGTTGAGCTCCGCTGCCGCGGCGGTGAAGGACAGCAGCCGGGCCGCCGACTCGAAGCCGCGCAGCGCGGCCAGGCCGATCGGGCGTCGCCGGCGCCTGTCGCTCGTTGGGGGTTTGGCCATTGACGCACCATACATGCAACGCACGCATCCATCAACTGCGATCTTTTCGTTTGTCACACCAGCTGACTACGCCTCCAATAGCGTCACTGGGCACGGATGGATGCACAGTGCGAATGGAGATGGCGATGAGGAACGAGATCCAGACGATTGCAACGATCGACCTCGATCACGAGCAGATGCTGATCCTGGATGGCGGCCGTGAAGGCCGGGTGCGGGTGCTGTGCGGCGCCACCTGGTTAACCGGCGAGGGCGAGGCGGGCGACACGGTACTGCGCGCCGGCAGCGAGCACGCCCTGGGCAAGGGCCGCGTGCTGATCGGCGGGCTCGGCCCGGCGCAGGTGCAGATCGCGATCGTGGCGGGGGGCCTGTCGGCACGACTGACCTGGTGGCTGGGGTCGGTGCTGCGCGCGGTGCGCAGCCAACTTGCGCGACTGCAGCTCGGGCCGGGGGCGTACGCGTCACGGAGCTGAATGCCGTTGCGCGGCGCGCGGTTCTTCCGGTCTGAGCGAAACGCGACAGACCGTCAGGCGACCGGAAGGTGTTTCATGTTCTTCACCGCGCTCCGGTCTTCAAGCTGAGCCAGCCAACGGCGCGCGGATCCACAATCCGTATCGATCCACGTCACGACAGGGAGACGGTGATGGTTCTGCTCGAATTCTCGATGGCGCCGCTGGGGCAAGGCGAAAGCGTCAGCGCGCAAGTGGCGCGAATCCTCGACGTGATCGACCGCAGTGGGGTGCCATACCAGTTGACGCCGATGGGCACAGTCCTCGAAGGCGAGTGGGCCGAGGTCATGGGCGTCGTCACTGCCTGCTTCGAAACATTGGCAAGCGATTGCCCGCGTATCAGCGTCAACATCAAGATCGACTACCGCGCCGGCCCGACCGGACGACTGCAATCCAAGGTGGCGACGGTCGAGCAGCGGCTCGGGCGCAAGCTGAACACCTGACGGCGATCGCTGTTGGCGGGTTTGATGGTGGGAACGCACGAAATACGCCGTGCCACACCAAGAAAAGCCTGGCGACCTGGCGGAGAGAGCGTCATCCTTACGCCTATTGTTTCCAAGGCCTGCGCGCCCGGTAGGCCGTCGTACCCCTTACCTGCCCACAATCAGCGACGTGCTTGACTGAACCGAGTGGCGCAGGCTTGCATGTCGGCGGTGGCCGTTGGGAGGACGCGCCTTGCGGGCGAGGCCAGGACTGCGGGAGCGTTTCGCGACGCCGCCAGTCCAAAGCTTCTCCGCGCTGCGACGCGCCCGACATTGCGCCGCCGGATTTCGAGGCGTTTCCGTCGCTGTACCTATCGCAGCCCACCGCCGCCGATCGTAGCGTGACGATTTTCGGCCCGAAATCATCGCCGGCCTCGAGCTCGAAGAGAGCTACTCTCTGACGATCCGCATCGAAGACGATGCATCGGGCCAGCTAAGCACTTCGTGACCCGCGCTTGCCTGGTAGCTCCCCCCGATCGTCATGAAGCACGCCGAGACCCGATCGACTCTCCCCGCCGAAGCGCCGCGGCTCTTCGCACGCCTGCCCACCGTCATCGCGGCCACCGGTCTCGGACGTTCGACGATCTACCGCCTGATCGCCAGCGGTACCTTCCCGGCACCGGTCCACGTCGGGCCACGGGCGGTCGCCTGGCGCTGGTCCGATCTCGACAAGTGGAGCGAGTCCTGCAGCGAGCCGTACCGGCGCCGTACCCCCGCGCCGCGTGCCGAGTCAAGGGCGGGCGCAGCCCGGCCACAGGCGCACCCTTGACGCGGTGAGCGGTGCCCC
>JAMLIM010000069.1 GCA_023954175.1 Rhizobacter sp. | reverse complement strand
ATGCGCGCGCGGGTGAGCCTGCTCTCCGGCGCGCCAAATTCCCCATCCCGCATCCCCGGCCATGTGTCGCCGGGCTGCAACGCTCTTTGAAAGACAGTCATGCAAAAGCAAAAGATCCGTATCCGCCTGAAGGCGTTCGACTACAAGCTGATCGACCAGTCGGCGCTCGAGATCGTCGACACGGCCAAGCGCACCGGCGCCGTCGTCAAGGGCCCGGTGCCGCTGCCGACGCGGCTCGAGCGCTTCGACGTGCTGCGTTCGCCGCACGTCAACAAGACCTCGCGCGACCAGTTCGAGATCCGCACCCATCTGCGCCTGATGGACATCATCGACCCGACGGACAAGACGGTCGACGCGCTGATGAAGCTCGACCTGCCCGCGGGCGTGGACGTCGAGATCAAGCTGCAGTAGTGATCACGCCGGCGAGCGTGGCATTGCGCGTTCACGCGCGACTGCTATAATTCCCGGTTCTCCTCGCTGCAAGCTGACTCGTTCAGTGTGCGCGGGGATCGTCAGGCGCCTCGCGCACCCGGCGAACAGTCAGTCCGGCCAATCGATGTCGGGCATTCGAAACAAAGGCGTCGGCTTCGTGCCGGGGCTGGAGAAAAACCATGAGTCTTAGCAACCATCTCGGGCTGCTGGGCCGCAAGGTGGGCATGATGCGCATCTTCACCGATGACGGCGACGCCGTGCCGGTGACGGTGCTCGACGTGTCCAACAACCGCGTCACCCAGGTCAAGACCGAAGCGACGGACGGCTACAACGCCCTGCAAGTGGCGTTCGGCGCGCGCAAGGCGTCGCGCGTGACCAAGCCGCAAGCCGGTCACCTCGCCAAGGCGGGTGTCGAAGCTGGTACCGTCCTGAAGGAATTCCGCGTTTCGGCCGATGTGGCTGCCGGCTATCAGCCGGGGGCGCAGCTCCCGGTCGCGATGTTCGCCGTCGGCCAGCAGGTCGACGTGCAGGGCACCTCGATCGGCAAGGGATTCACCGGCACCATCAAGCGCCACAACTTCGGCTCGCAGCGTGCTTCGCACGGCAACAGCCGTTCGCACAACGTGCCGGGCTCGATCTCGATGGCGCAGGACCCGGGTCGCGTGTTTCCGGGCAAGAAGATGTCCGGCCATCGCGGCGACGTGACGAAGACCATCCAGAACCTCGATGTCGTGCGCGTCGACGAGGCACGCCAGTTGCTGCTCGTGCGCGGCGCGGTGCCGGGGGCGAAGAACGGCCATGTCGTCGTGCGACCTGCCGTGAAGGCCAAAGCCACGAAGGGAGCCCAGTGATGCAGCTCGAGCTCCTCAACGATCAAGGTCAGGCGACGTCCAAGGTCGACGCGCCCGATACCGTCTTTGCGCGCGACTACAACGAAGCGCTCGTGCATCAGGTCGTCGTCGCTTTCCAGGCCAATGCCCGTCAGGGCACGCGGGCCCAGAAGGACCGCACGATGGTCAAGCACTCGACCAAGAAGCCGTGGCGCCAGAAGGGCACCGGTCGCGCGCGCGCCGGCATGACCAGCTCGCCGCTGTGGCGCGGAGGCGGACGGATCTTCCCGAACAGCCCGGACGAGAATTTCACCCACAAGGTCAACAAGAAGATGTACCGCGCCGGTATGGCGGCGATCTTCTCGCAGCTGGCGCGTGAAGGTCGCCTCGCGGTGGTCGATTCGATCGCGGTCGATTCGCCCAAGACGAAGGCGCTCGCCGCCAAGCTCAAGGCGATGGGCCTCGACTCGGTGCTCGTCATTGCCGAGCAGGTCGACGAGAACCTGATGCTCGCTTCGCGCAACCTCGCGAACGTGCTGATCGTCGAGCCGCGCTATGCCGATCCGCTCTCGCTCGTGCACTACAAGAAGGTGCTCGTGACCAAGGGCGCGATGGAGCAACTGAGGGAGATGCTGGCATGAGCGCCGTACAAAAACTCAACGAGGGGCGCCTCGCGCAGGTGCTCGTCGCGCCGATCGTGAGCGAAAAGGGCACGATGGTCGCCGAGAAGCACAACCAGGTGCTGTTCAAGGTGCTGCGCGATGCGACCAAGCCGGAGATCAAGGCCGCGGTCGAGCTGATGTTCAAGGTCGAGGTCGAGTCGGTGCAGACCGTGCAGCACAAGGGCAAGGTCAAGCGCACCGGCAAGTCGGTTGGCCGTCGGGATCACGTCAAGAAGGCCTATGTCTCGCTGAAGGCGGGACAGGAGCTGAACTTCGCCGGGGAGGGCGCTTAAATGGCCGTCGTCAAAGTCAAACCCACTTCGCCCGGCCGCCGCGCCGTCGTCAAGGTGGTGCATGCGCATCTGTACAAGGGCCGCCCGGAAGCGTCGCTGCTCGAGCCGCAGATGCAGAACGCCGGCCGCAACAACAACGGCCACATCACGATCCGGCACAAGGGCGGTGGGCACAAGCACCACTACCGCGTCGTCGATTTCGTGCGCAACAAGGACGGCATTCCGGCGAAGGTCGAGCGCATCGAATACGACCCGAACCGCACCGCGCATATCGCGCTCGTGTGCTACGCCGACGGTGAGCGCCGCTACGTGATCGCGCCGCGCGGGTTGGAAGTCGGCGCCACGCTGATGTCCGGCGCCGAAGCACCGATCAAGGCCGGCAACACGCTGCCGATCCGCAACATCCCGGTCGGCTCGACGATCCATTGCATCGAGCTGCTGCCCGGCAAGGGCGCGCAGGTCGCGCGTTCGGCCGGCACCGCCTGCACGCTGCTGGCGCGTGAAGGCATGTACGCGCAGGTTCGCATGCGTTCGGGCGAGGTCCGCCGCATCCACATCGACTGCCGCGCGACGATCGGCGAAGTCAGCAACGAAGAGCACAGCCTGCGCCAGTACGGCAAGGCCGGCGCGAAGCGCTGGAAGGGCATCCGCCCGACGGTGCGTGGCGTCGCGATGAACCCGGTCGATCACCCGCACGGCGGTGGTGAAGGCCGCACCGGCGAAGGCCAGGTGCCGGTGTCACCGTGGAACACGATGACCAAGGGCTATCGCACTCGCAGCAACAAGCGCACGCAGACGTTCATCGTCTCGCGTCGCAAGAAGTAAGGGGAACGGCATGACTCGTTCACTCAAGAAGGGCCCGTTCGTCGACCACCACCTTCAGGCGAAGGTCGAGAAGGCAGTCGCCTCGAAGGACAAGAAGCCGATCAAGACCTGGTCGCGCCGCTCGACGATCCTGCCGGACTTCATCGGCATCACGATCGCCGTGCACAACGGCAAGCAGCATGTGCCGGTCTACATGACCGAGCAGATGGTCGGCCACAAGCTCGGCGAATTTGCGCTCACGCGCACGTTCAAGGGCCACCCGGCCGACAAGAAGGCCAACCGGAAATAAGGGAAAGACGACGATGGAAACCCGTTCAATCGTTCGTGGCGTTCGCCTCTCGGCCGACAAGGGCCGGCTGGTGGCCGACCTGGTGCGCGGCCGGCCCGTCGACCAGGCGCTCAACATCCTGACGCTCACGCCGAAGAGGGCCGCCGGCATCATCAAGAAGTGCCTCGAGTCGGCGATTGCGAACGCCGAGCACAACGACGGCGCCGACATCGACGAGCTCAAGGTCAAGACGATCTTCGTCGAGCAGGGTGCCACGCTGAAGCGCTTTTCCGCGCGCGCCAAGGGCCGCGGCAACCGCATCAGCAAGCCGACCGCGCACATCTACATCACCGTCGGCAACTAAGGGCACGACATGGGACAAAAGATTCATCCGACCGGCTTTCGCCTGCCCGTCACCCGCAACTGGTCCTCGCGCTGGTACGCGTCGAGCAAGAACTTCGCCGGCATGCTGGCCGAAGACCTCAAGGTGCGCGAGTTCCTGAAGGCGCGGCTGAAGAACGCCGCCGTCTCGCGCATCCTGATCGAGCGCCCGGCGAAGAACGCGCGCATCACGATCTACTCGGCGCGTCCGGGTGTCGTGATCGGCAAGAAGGGCGAGGACATCGAGAACCTGAAGGCCGAGTTGACGCGTCGCCTCGGTGTGCCGGTGGCCGTCAACATCGAGGAAGTGCGCAAGCCCGAAGTGGACGCGCAACTGATCGCCGACAGCATCACGCAGCAGCTCGAAAAGCGCATCATGTTCCGCCGCGCCATGAAGCGCGCGATGCAAAACGCGATGCGCCTGGGTGCGCAGGGCATCAAGATCATGTCGTCGGGCCGCTTGAACGGCATCGAGATCGCGCGTTGCGAGTGGTACCGCGAAGGCCGCGTGCCGCTGCACACGCTCAAGGCCGACATCGACTACGGCTTCTCGGAAGCGAAGACGACCTACGGCGTGATCGGCGTCAAGTGCTGGGTCTACCGTGGCGATCGCCTCGCCAATGGTGATTCGCCCGGCCTCGTGGCCCGTCCCGACGCCGAAGGCGACGATCGCCGCCCGCGTCGCGGTGCGCGTCCTGGTGCGCCGACCGGTCGCGGCCGGCCGGGTGCCGGCGCGCCGCGCGCCGCCGCGCCTGGCGACGCGGCTGCGACGCCGGCGGGCGCCGCGGACGCGCCCAAGACAGGTACCGTCAAGCGTGTGCGCAAGGCTGTCGCGCCGGTCACGCCGGCCGCTGCCGAGCCAAAAGGGGAGTAAACAAACATGCTGCAACCAGCACGTCGCAAGTTCCGCAAGGAACAAAAGGGTCGCAATACCGGCATCGCCACGCGTGGCGCGCTGGTGTCGTTCGGCGACTTCGGCCTCAAGGCCACCGAGCGCGGCCGCATCACGGCGCGCCAGATCGAAGCTGCGCGTCGCGCGATCTCGCGCCACGTCAAGCGCGGCGGCCGGATCTGGATCCGCATCTTTCCGGACAAGCCGATTTCGCAGAAGCCCGCGGAAGTCCGCATGGGCAACGGCAAGGGCAACCCGGAGTACTACGTCGCCGAGATCCAGCCCGGCAAGGTGCTCTACGAGATCAACGGCGTCCCCGAGGCACTCGCGCGCGAAGCCTTCCAGCTCGCCTCGGCCAAGCTCCCGCTGCGCACGACCTTCGTGTCGCGCCAGGTCGGCGCCTGAGAACCGAACTGAGAGACAAACCCAATGAAAGCATCTGAACTGCGCGGCAAGGACGTTGCCGGCCTGCAAAAGGAAGTGTCCGAACTGCTCAAGGCCCACTTCGGCCTGCGCATGCAAAAGGCCACCCAGCAACTGAACAACCACTCTGCCATCGGCAAGACGCGGCGCGACATCGCGCGCGCCAAGACGGTGCTGGCCGAGAAGAAGAAGGGCGCCAAATGAGCGAAGCAACGCAAGCCGCCGCTGCGCCGGTGAAGAACACGCGCACACTCGTGGGCAAGGTCGTCAGCGACAAGCGCGCGAAGACGATCACCGTGCTCATCGAGCGTCGCACCAAGCACGAGCTGTACGGCAAGATCGTCGCCCGCACGAGCAAGTACCACGCGCACGACGAGAACAACGAGTGCAAGTCCGGCGACGTGGTCGAGATCTCGGAATGCCGGCCGATCTCGAAGACCAAGGCCTGGGTCGTGACCCGTCTGATCGAGAAGGCGCGCGTGCTCTGACATCTTTACTGCCCGCGCTACCCTGAAAGGGGTCATTTGCGGGCCGCTCGACACGACGGTCGGATCGCTGACATATTTGGCGACCGGCCGTTGCCCGTTGTAGATCGCATCGCAGGCATTCGGGCGTCGTTTCACAAACCAATGCAAGGAGAGATTCCATGATCAAAGTCGGCGACAAGCTGCCCGCGGGCAGCCTGCAGGAATTCATCGAAGTCGAAGGCAACGGCTGCTCGATCGGCCCGAACAGCTTCGACATCCACAAAGAGGCGGCAGGCAAGAAGATCGCGCTCTTCGGCCTGCCCGGCGCCTACACGCCGACCTGCTCGGCCAAGCACGTGCCGGGGTATGTCCAGATGGCCCCGCAACTCAAGGCGGCCGGCATCGACGAGATCTGGTGCGTGTCGGTCAACGACGCCTTCGTGATGGGCGCCTGGGGGCGCGATCAGAAGACCCAGGGCGTGGTGCGCATGATGGCCGATGGCAGCGCCGACTTCGCGCGCGCGACCGGGCTCACGCTCGACCTCACCTCCAAGGGCATGGGCGTGCGCGCGCAGCGCTTCTCGATGCTGGTCGACGACGGCGTGGTGAAGACGCTCAACATCGAAGGACCGGGCAAGTTCGAGGTCAGCGACGCGGCCACGATGCTGGCGCAGGCCAAGGCCTGAGGCTGGACCGCGCGCGGGGGTGGCGCCTCGCCATGAGGCGCTGCCAGTTCTGTTCGCGCAAACTGTTTGACGCTGCCGCTTTTTTCGTGGCATAATCCAAGACTTCGCCGCAATATCGCCCTCTCGCCACGAGGGGAAACGAGACAACGGCTCCGCCCATACCGCCGGGACGGCCCATCGGGGACGCCTTGGTGACGGGCCCAAGACTGACCAACGCGCCGCCGCGGCATTCGCGATCGGCGCGATGGGACAAGTTGGGGACTGACATGATTCAAATGCAATCGCGGCTCGACGTCGCGGACAACACTGGCGCCAAGTCCGTCATGTGCATCAAGGTGCTGGGCGGCTCCAAGCGGCGCTATGCGGGCATCGGTGACGTGATCAAGGTTTCGATCAAGGAAGCTGCGCCGCGTGGCCGGGTGAAAAAGGGCGAAATCTACAGCGCCGTCGTCGTTCGCACGGCCAAGGGCGTGCGCCGCCAGGATGGCTCGCTCGTGAAGTTCGACGGCAACGCCGCCGTCTTGCTCAACGCCAAGCTCGAGCCGATCGGCACGCGCATCTTCGGCCCGGTGACGCGCGAGCTGCGCACCGAGCGCTTCATGAAGATCGTTTCGCTCGCACCCGAAGTGCTCTGAGCGCAAGGTCAAAGGACTGTCCATGAACAAGATTCGCAGCGGCGACGAGGTCATCGTTCTGACCGGTCGTGACAAGGGCAAGCGCGGCAAGGTGCTCGCGCGCATCGATGCCGATCACCTGAGCGTCGAGGGCGTCAACCTCGTCAAGAAGCACGTCAAGCCCAACCCGATGAAGGGCACGACGGGTGGCGTCATCAGCAAGACGATGCCGATTCATCAATCCAATGTGGCGATCTACAACGCGACGACGGCCAAGGCCGACCGTGTCGGGATCAAGCTGCTCGCCGACGGCAAGAAGGTTCGCGTCTTCAAGTCCAGCGGCGAGCAGATCACTGCTTGAGGGGCACGCACATGGCTCAACAACAACGCGCCCGGCTGCAGGCGGTCTATCGCGACCAGATTGCGCCCGAACTGATCAAGAAGTTCGGCTACAAGTCGACGATGGAGGTGCCGCGCTTGACCAAGATCACGCTCAACATGGGTGTGAGCGAAGCGGTGGCGGACAAGAAGGTGATGGACCACGCCGTGTCCGATCTCTCCAAGATCGCCGGCCAGAAGCCCGTCGTCACGAAGTCGAAGAAGGCAATCGCCGGCTTCAAGATCCGCGACAACGTGCCCGTGGGCTGCATGGTCACGCTGCGCGGCCTGCAGATGTACGAATTTCTCGATCGCTTCGTCACGATCGCATTGCCGCGCGTGCGGGACTTCCGCGGCATCTCGGGTCGCGCGTTCGACGGCCGCGGCAACTACAACGTCGGCGTCAAGGAACAGATCATCTTTCCGGAAGTCGACTACGACAAGATCGACGCGCTGCGCGGTCTGAACATCAGCATCACGACGACCGCGAAGACCGACGACGAGTGCAAGGCACTGCTCGCGGGCTTCAAGTTCCCGTTCAAGAACTGAAAGGGCTGACCGTGGCCAAGACTTCCCTCATCCAGCGCGAACTCAAGCGCGACGCTCTCGTCGCCAAGTACGCAAAGAAGTATGCCGAGCTGAAGGCGACCGCGAACGACGCGAAGAAGTCGGACGAGGAGCGCTATGCCGCGCGCCTCGAGCTGCAAAGGCTTCCGCGCAACGCCTATCCGACGCGTCAGCGCAATCGCTGCGCGCTCACCGGGCGTCCGCGCGGGACCTTCCGCAAGTTCGGCCTGGGCCGCAACAAGATCCGCGATCTCGCCTTCAAGGGCGACATCCCCGGCATCATCAAGGCCAGCTGGTAATCGGGCCGATCAGGAGAATTTCGCATGAGCATGAGTGATCCTATCGCCGATATGCTGACGCGCATCCGCAACGCGCAGGCGGTGGAAAAGACCGTTGTCGCGATGCCGACGTCGAAGCTGAAAGTGGCGATCGCGCAGGTCCTCAAGGACGAAGGCTACATCGACGATTTCGCCGTTCGCGGCGAGGCCGCCAAGCCGCAGCTCGAGATTGCGCTCAAGTACTACGCCGGGCGTCCGGTGATCGAGCGCATCGAGCGTGTGAGCCGTCCCGGCCTGCGCGTCTACAAGGGCCGCCACGACATCCCGAGCGTCATGAACGGCCTGGGTGTCGCCATCGTCACCACGCCGCGTGGCGTCATGACGGACCGCAAGGCCCGCCAGGTCGGCATTGGCGGCGAAGTGTTGTGCTACGTCTCGTGATCGACGTCGACACGCAAAGATTGACCGAAGAGAGGCTGCAATGTCCCGCGTAGGAAAAATGCCGATCGCCGTCCCGCAGGGCGTGGACGTGTCGATCACCGCCGAGCAAATCAGCGTCAAGGGCGCGCTCGGCACGCTCGCGCGTGCCGCGAACCCGCTGGTTTCCGTCAGCAAGCAAGACGGCCAGATCGTGATTGCGCCGGTGAGCGACGCGCCTGGCGCCGATGCGATGTCGGGCACGATGCGTGCGCTGCTCGCCAACATGGTCAGCGGCGTCAGCAAGGGCTTCGAGAAGAAGCTCACGCTCGTCGGCGTCGGCTTTCGCGCGCAGGCGCAAGGCGCCAAGCTCAACCTCCAGATCGGTTTCTCGCACCCGGTCGTCAAGGACATGCCGGCCGGCGTGACCGTGACCACGCCGTCGCAGACCGAGATCGTGATCAAGGGTGCCGACATCCAGGTCGTCGGCCAGATCGCCGCCGAAGTGCGCGCGCTCCGTCCGCCCGAGCCCTACAAGGGCAAGGGCATCCGCTACGCCGACGAAAAGGTCTCGCTCAAAGAGACCAAGAAGAAGTAAGGAGCCGCACCATGTTGACCAAGAAAGAGCAGCGCCTCCGCCGTTCGCGTTCGACGCGCAGCCGCATCGCCACGCAGCGCGTGGCGCGCCTGACGGTGTTCCGCTCGAACCTGCACATCTACGCCAGCATCATTTCCGACGATGGCGCGCGCGTGCTGGCGAGCGCCTCGACCTCGGAGGCCGAGTTGCGCAAGGAACTCGGCGCCGCCGGCAAGGGTGCCAACGCGTCGGCCGCCGAGATCGTCGGCAAGCGCATCGCCGAGCGCGCCAAGGCCGCCGGGGTGGAGAAGGTTGCCTTCGACCGCGCCGGCTACGCCTACCACGGCCGCGTGAAGGCCCTGGCCGAAGCCGCGCGCGCGGCCGGCCTGCAGTTCTAAACGGCGCGCGACAGACGCGCGGCAGCCACGCAATAGATTCGCAAAAAGCAGCGACCAAGGATTTCTGACAATGGCAAAGTTTCAACCCCGTGCGCCGACCGAGGCGAGCGAAGACGGCCTGAAGGAAAAGATGATCTCGGTGAATCGAGTCACCAAGGTCGTCAAGGGCGGGCGCATTCTCGGCTTCGCCGCGCTGACCGTGGTCGGCGACGGCGACGGCCGCATCGGCATGGGCAAGGGCAAGTCGAAGGAAGTGCCGGTCGCCATGACGAAGGCGATGCAGGACGCGCGGCGCAACCTGATCAAGGTCTCGCTCAAGGACGGCACGATCCACCACCGCGTGGTGGGTGAGCACGGTGCGGCGCATGTGCTGGTCGCACCCGCGCCACCCGGGACCGGCATCATCGCCGGCGGCCCGATGCGTGCGGTGTTCGAGGTGATGGGCGTGACGGACATCGTCGCCAAGAGCCTCGGCTCGACCAATCCCTACAACCTGGTGCGCGCGACGCTCGACGCACTCAAGCGCACGAGCACGCCGGCGGACATCGCCGCCAAGCGCGGCAAGACGGTCGAAGAGATCTTCGGCTGAGCGCCGGAGCGAGAACGAATCGGAGAACGAAGATGAGCGAGAAGAAGACGGTCAAGGTCAAGCTGGTGCGCAGCGTCGCCGGCACGCGCGAGACGCATCGCGCGACGGTGCGCGGCCTCGGCCTGCGCAAGCTCAACAGCGTCTCCGTCCTCGAAGACACCCCGGCCGTGCGCGGGATGATCAACAAGGTCGACTACCTCGTGCAGGTGCTCTGAACCGCGCCGCAGACTGGACACGAACATGGAACTCAACACGATCAAGCCGGCCGAAGGCGCCAAGCACGCCAAGCGCCGTGTCGGGCGCGGCATCGGCAGCGGCATCGGCAAGACCGCGGGGCGCGGCCACAAGGGTCAGAAGTCGCGCGCCGGCGGCTATCACAAGGTCGGATTCGAAGGCGGCCAGATGCCGCTGCAGCGTCGCCTGCCCAAGCGCGGCTTCAAGTCGCGCACGCTGCGCTTCAACGCCGAGGTGCGGCTGTCGGACCTCGAGCGCCTGCCGGTCACGGAAATCGACGTCCTGACCCTGAAGCAGGCCGGGCTCGTGCCCGAGCTCGTGCGCGCGGTCAAGGTCTTCGCGTCGGGCAAGCTGACGAAGAAGGTCACGCTGACCGGCATCGCTGCGACCGCCGGCGCCAAGGCCGCGATCGAGGCGGCGGGCGGCTCGGTCGCCTGAGCCTGCGCAGCACTTTCAAGGAACCTGACTTCACGTGGCAACCAACGCGAATCAACTGGCCAAGAGCGGAAAGTTCGGCGACCTGCGTCGTCGCTTGACTTTTCTGCTGCTTGCGCTCGTCGTCTATCGCCTCGGTGCCCACATTCCGGTGCCGGGCATCGACCCGGTCGCGCTGCAGCAGCTCTTCAAGGGCCAGCAGGGCGGCATCCTGAGCCTGTTCAACATGTTCTCGGGCGGCGCGTTGTCGCGCTTCACCGTGTTTGCGCTCGGCATCATGCCCTACATCTCGGCGTCGATCATCATGCAGCTGATGAGCTACGTGGTGCCGACGCTCGAGGCGCTGAAGAAGGAAGGCGAAGCCGGGCGCCGCAAGATCACGCAGTACACGCGCTATGGCACCCTCGGTCTCGCGCTCTTCCAGTCGCTGTCGATCGCGATCGCGCTCGAAAGCTCGCCGGGTCTCGTCATCACCCCGGGTTTCGGCTTTCGCATCACCGCGATGGTGAGCCTGACCTCGGGCACGATGTTCCTGATGTGGCTCGGTGAACAGATCACCGAGCGCGGCCTGGGCAACGGCATCTCGATCCTGATCTTCGCCGGCATCGCTGCCGGCCTGCCGAGCGCGATCGGCGGCCTGCTCGAACTCGTGCGCACCGGTGCGATGAACATACCCATCGCGATATTCATCGTCCTCGTGGTCGCGGCGGTGACCTACTTCGTCGTCTTTGTCGAGCGCGGGCAACGCAAGATCCTCGTCAACTACGCCAAGCGCCAGGTCGGCAACAAGGTCTACGGCGGGCAGTCCTCGCACCTGCCGTTGAAGCTCAACATGTCGGGCGTGATCCCGCCGATCTTCGCGTCGTCGATCATCCTGCTGCCTGCGACCGCGGTCGGCTGGTTCGCCACCGGCGAAAGCATGCGCTGGCTGAAGGACCTGGCCGGCTTGCTGTCCCCGGGCCAGCCGATCTACGTGATGCTCTATGCCGCGGCGATCGTGTTCTTCTGCTTCTTCTACACCGCGCTCGTCTTCAACAGCCGCGAGACGGCGGACAACCTGAAGAAGAGCGGCGCCTTCATTCCGGGCATCCGGCCGGGCGACCAGACGGCGCGTCACATCGACCGCATTCTTTCCCGCCTCACGCTCGGCGGCGCGATCTACATCACGCTCGTGTGCCTGCTGCCTGAATTCCTGGTGCTCAAGTACAACGTGCCGTTCTACTTCGGCGGCACCTCGCTCCTGATCATCGTCGTCGTGACGATGGACTTCTGGGCCCAGGTGCAGTCCTATGTCATGTCGCAGCAATACGAGTCGCTGCTGAAGAAGGCGAATTTCAAGGCCGGCTGAAGGCCGGACGAACCACCTCACACACAACGGAATCAACAGAAACCCAACGCATGTCGAAGGACGACGCCATCCAGATGCAGGGGGAGATCCTCGAGAATCTCCCGAATGCGACGTTTCGCGTCAAGCTCGAGAACGGGCACATCGTGCTCGGTCACATCTCCGGCAAGATGCGCATGCACTACATCCGCATCCTGCCGGGCGACAAGGTGACGGTGGAGTTGACGCCCTACGACCTGAGCCGGGCACGCATCGTGTTCCGGGCCAAGTGAGAACGCATTGAATCGAGAAGGACCCGTCGCAGGGTCGAGGAGTAGCAAATGAAAGTCGCAGCATCCGTCAAGAAAATGTGCCGCAACTGCAAGGTCATCCGGCGCAAGGGCGTCGTGCGCGTGATCTGCACCGATCCGCGGCACAAGCAGCGCCAAGGCTGAGATCGGCCGCGGACGAATCACCGAGCGACCGACCGCGGCCCAGCGCCGACGCAACGTACAGGCCCGCAACGATCGACAAGCGGGCAGCAAGGACACAGAGGACATAAGACATGGCACGCATTGCCGGCATCAACATCCTGCCTCACAAGCACACCGAGATCGGCCTGACCGCGATCTACGGCATCGGCCGCTCGACGGCGCAGAAGATCTGCACCAACGCCGGTGTGCCCTTCGATCGCAAGATCAAGGACCTGAGCGACGCCGACCTCGAGCGCATCCGCGAAGAGATCGGCCGTATCGCGATCGAGGGCGACCTGCGGCGCGAGATGTCGATCAACATCAAGCGCCTGATGGACCTCGGCTGCTACCGTGGTTTCCGTCATCGCCGCGGCCTGCCCGTCCGCGGCCAGCGCACCCGCACCAACGCGCGCACCCGCAAGGGCCCGCGCAAATCCGGCGCCATGGTCAAGAAGTGACCAATCGTCATCGTGTCAAGAAGTGACCATTCGTCTTCGCGTCAAGAAGTGACCACACGTCGAGAACCGACCCGCGCCGGAACAGTCTGAAGGAAGCCCACCATGGCAAAAGCACCCAATACCGCCGCCCAGCGCGTGCGCAAGAAGGCCCGCAAGAACGTTGCGGACGGCATCGCGCACGTGCACGCGTCGTTCAACAACACGATCATCACCATCACCGACCGCCAGGGCGGCGCGCTCGCCTGCGCCTCGAGCGGCGGGCAGGGCTTCAAGGGCTCGCGCAAGTCGACGCCGTTCGCGGCCCAGGTGGCGGCCGAAATGGCCGGCCGTGCGGCGCAGGAGCAGGGCATCAAGAACCTCGACGTTCGCATCAAGGGCCCCGGCCCGGGGCGCGAGTCGTCGGTGCGTGCGCTCGCCGCGCTCGGCATCCGCATCAACCTGATCTCGGACGTGACGCCGGTACCGCACAACGGCTGCCGTCCGCAGAAGCGCCGGCGCATCTAGCCTGGTCAATTTCGTGCGCCGGCCGGTGCGTCACTCGCACCTGCCGGCGGTTTCATTGAAGCCCGATGGCAAGATTCTCGGCTTCACAACGCCAACGTTCGAGCGCCCCATAACAACACGCGCCGGACTCGCGCAAGGTCTTCACTCCGAAGCGCCCTGCGTCAGATTGAAAAGGATCTCAAGTGGCACGCTATCTCGGCCCCAAGGCCAAACTCTCCCGCCGCGAAGGCACTGACCTCTACCTCAAGAGCGCGCGTCGCCCGATCGGCGACAAGTGCAAGTTCGAGGCCAAGCCCGGCCAGCACGGCCGGATGTCCGGCTCACGCACATCGGACTTCGGCCTTCAGCTGCGCGAGAAGCAGAAGGTCAAGCGCATGTACGGCATTCTCGAGCGCCAGTTCCGCCGCTACTTTGCCGAGGCGGAGCGCCGCAAGGGCAATACCGGTGCGAACCTGCTCGCGCTGCTCGAATCGCGCCTGGACAACGTCGTCTACCGCATGGGCTTCGGCTCGACGCGCGCCGAAGCGCGTCAGCTCGTCGGCCACAAGGCGCTCACCGTCAACGGCCAGGTCGTCAACATCGCCTCCTACATGGTCAAGGCGGGCGACGTCGTCGCGGTGCGCGAGAAGGCCAAGTCGCAACTGCGCGTGACGGAGTCGCTCAAGCTCGCCGAGGCGCAAGGCCTGCCGGCGTGGGTCTCGGTCGACCCGTCCAAGCTCGAAGGCGTCTTCAAGAAGGCGCCCGACCGCGACGAGTTCGGCGCCGAGATCAAGGAAGCGCTGATCGTCGAGTTGTATTCGAGATAACGCCTCGCGCGGCGACAAGACAGCGGGGCGCCGGTCTTCGGCCGGCACCCCATCTCGGCGGCGCTTCGCATGCCGGCACGAAGCGACGAGATCCCTCAAGACCGGCGCGGTCCATCAGCCTTATCGGTGTAACGAGCCGAGGGTATTGAAACGAACAGGACTTCAATGCAAACCAATCTGCTGAAACCCAAAGCCATCAACGTCGAGCCGCTCGGCGGCAATCGCGCCAAGGTCACGCTCGAGCCTTTCGAGCGCGGCTACGGCCACACGCTGGGCAATGCGCTGCGGCGCGTGCTGCTCTCCTCGATGGTCGGCTACGCGCCGACCGAAGTCACGATCGCCGGCGTGCTGCACGAGTACTCGACGATCGACGGCGTGCAGGAAGACGTGGTGCACATCATGCTCAACCTGAAGGGCGTGGTCTTCAAGCTGCACAACCGCGACGAGGTCACCCTCGTCCTGCGCAAGGAGGGCGAAGGCCCGGTGACGGCGGGCGACATCCAGACGCCGCACGACGTCGAGATCGTCAACCCCGAGCACGTCATCGCGCACCTGTCGCTGGCGGGCAAGCTCGACATGCAGATCAAGGTCGAGAAGGGCCGCGGCTACGTGCCCGGCACGATGCGCCGCTACGGCGACGAGCCGACCAAGTCGATCGGCCGCATCGTGCTCGACGCGTCGTTCTCGCCGGTTGCGCGCGTGAGCTACACGGTCGAGAGCGCGCGCGTCGAGCAGCGCACGGATCTCGACAAGCTCGTGATGGAAATCGTCACCAACGGCGCGATCACGCCGGAAGAGGCGATCCGCGCCTCGGCCAAGATCCTCGTCGAGCAGATCGCCGTCTTCGCCCAGATCGACATCGGCGAACAGGTCGGCGGCTTCGACAGCCCGCAGCAACCGCGCTCGGGGACGTTCGACCCGATCCTGCTGCGCCCGGTCGATGAGCTTGAGCTGACCGTGCGCTCGGCCAACTGCCTGAAGGCCGAGAACATCTACTACATCGGCGACCTGATCCAGCGCACCGAGACCGAGCTGCTGAAGACGCCGAACCTCGGCCGCAAGTCGCTCAACGAGATCAAGGAAGTGCTGGCCTCGCGCGGGCTCACGCTCGGCGGCAGGCTCGAGAACTGGCCGCCGCAGGGCCTGGACAAACGCTAGCGCAGACAGGAAAGACGGCGCCGAGGCGCCGTCATCGGATGACGACTGCGCCTCGGCGCAGTCGAAGAAGGGGCCGCCAAGCTATCTGCGGCCCGGTGCACCCGGTAGTACCTGATACGGCTGCCGGCCCATAAGCAAGTGAAAGGAAATCAGCACCATGCGTCACCGTCACGGACTTCGCAAACTCAACCGCACATCGGAGCATCGCCAGGCGATGCTGCGCAACATGTGCAACTCGCTCCTCACGCACGAGGCGATCAAGACCACGCTGCCGAAGGCGAAGGAACTGCGCCGCGTCGTCGAGCCGCTGATCACGCTCGCCAAGGAGCCGACGCTCGCCAACCGCCGCCTTGCGTTCGACCGCACGCGCGATCGCGACGTCGTCACCAAGCTGTTCGCCGAGATCGGCCCGCGCTACAAGGCGCGCCCGGGCGGCTACACGCGCATCCTGAAGATGGGCTTTCGCGTCGGCGACAACGCGCCGATGGCCTTCGTCGAACTCGTCGACCGGCCTGAGATCGCTGCCGAGCCGGCGACCGACAGCGCCGAGTAGGCGCAGCCGCGGCGCCACGCGCCGCCCGCTGCCGATATGTTGCGATGCAAGGCGCCTCTGGGCGGCCGCACGGGGCGGGTTGACCCTGGCGCTTGCCGGCGCGATCGCGGTAGAGGTACTGCGCGCGCAGCTCAAGCCAGTGGAACCATTCCCGCTCGGGCCACTCCGTCAGAATGGCGTTTGCCATGCGACCTTGTTGCCAGCCTGAAGCACTTATGCAAGCGCTCCCGTCCCTTCGAGTGCCGTCCGCCGTGCGTGCATTGACTTTGCGCGCCGTGTGGGTCGCGATGCTGCTCGTCATCATGGGCGGCGCAGCGTTCGGCGCAGAGGACTTCCTCGAGCCCGAGCGCGCGTTCGTGCTGTCGGGCCGCGCGACCGATGCGCGCCAGGTCGAGATCCAGTTCGAAGTCGCGCCGGGCTACTACCTCTACGGCGACAAGTTCAGGTTCGCGGCCGAAGGCGTGACGCTCGGCAGCGCCGTCGTGCCGCCCGGCAAGGTCAAGTTCGACGAGACCTTCCAGAAGGACGTCGAGACGCATCGCGGTGTGCTGCGCATCGCGCTGCCCATAGCGCAGGCACCTTCGGAATTCAAGCTCAGCGTCACGAGCCAGGGTTGTGCCGACCGCGGGCTTTGCTATCCGCCGCAGGAGCAGGAACTGGCCGTCAGCCTCGCCGGGTTCGGCGGCGACGGCACGGTGCGTTTGCTGGCAGCAGCGGGATTGACGGGCGACACGGGTGCAAAGGGCGCAACGGGCGGCGCGTTGTCGACGCTGTCGCCGGGCGCGTCGGCCGCGACGGCGCCAGGCAACGCGTCCCCGACAGGCGACCGCATCGATGCGGCGCTGCACAGCGGCCGCTTCTGGACCATCGTCGGCGTGTTCTTCGTCGCTGGCGTCCTGCTGTCGTTCACGCCCTGCGTGCTGCCGATGCTGCCGATCCTGTCCTCGTTGATCGCGGGCCAGGGCGCCAACGTTTCCAGGCGCCGCGGCTTCATCCTCGCGGCCAGCTACTCGCTCGGCATGGCGCTCGTCTACACCGCATTCGGCATCGCCGCCGGCCTGGTCGGCGAGGGTCTCGCGGCGACGCTGCAGACACCGTGGGTGCTGGGCCTGTTCGCGGTCGGCCTGCTGGCGCTCGCCGCCTCGATGTTCGGCTTCTACGAACTTCGCCTGCCGCATGCCGTGCACGGCCATGCGCATCGCGCCAGCAACAAGCTGCCCGCCGGGCGCGTCGCCGGCGTGTTCGCGATGGGCGGCATCTCGGCGCTGATCGTCAGCCCGTGCGTCGTCGCGCCGCTCGCCGGAGCGCTCGTCTACCTGAGCCAGACCCGCGACGTGGTGCTCGGCGGCACCGCGCTCTTCTCGCTCGCCTGTGGCATGAGCGTGCCGCTGCTCGTGCTCGGCGTGTCGGAAGGCGCCCTGCTGCCGCGCGCCGGCGCCTGGATGGAAGGCGTGAAGCAGTTCTTCGGCGTGCTGCTCGTCGGCGTTGCGATCTGGACCGTCCAGCCCGTGCTGCCGAGCGAACTCTCTCTCGCGTTGTGGGCGATGCTGTTCGTCGGCAGCGCGGTGGCGCTGTTCGAATTCCGCCGCAGCGGGCGCCGGCCTTTGTGGCGGCTGATCGCGGCGGCGGTGGTCGGTATCGTCGGCACGCTGCAGTTCATCGGCGCCGCCTCGGGCGGCACCGATCCGTTGCAACCGCTGCAGCATCTGAAAGGGTCGATGTCCGCGCAGGTGTCCGCGCTGCGCTTCACGCCGGTGCGCAGCGTCACCGAACTCGATGCCGCATTGCAAAGCGCCGGCCGCCCGGTGATGCTCGACTTCTATGCCGACTGGTGCGTCTCCTGCAAGGAGATGGAGCGGTTCACGTTCTCCGACCCGGGTGTGAAGGCAAAGCTCGCGGGCGCTCTGTTGCTCAAGGCCGACGTCACCGCCAACAACGCGCAAGATCGCGAACTGCTGCGGCGCTTCAATCTGTTCGGCCCGCCCGGAACGATCTTCTTCGACGCCCAAGGCAAGGAGCTGGCCGGCACGCGCGTGATCGGCTACCAGGACGCAGAACGCTTCAAGCAGACATTGACCGCGGTTGGCCTGTGAGTTCCGCCATTGAACATGGCCCGGCCGCGCGGTTCCATCTGCTATACTCATAGGCTCAGTCGCGGGGTGGAGCAGTCTGGTAGCTCGTTGGGCTCATAACCCAAAGGTCGCAGGTTCAAATCCTGCCCCCGCAACCAAAATTCTCGAACAAAAACAACAACTTGGAATTGTCCGACGCCGGCCGCAAGGTCGGCGTTTTGCTTTGTGACGAGGTTTGTGACGAGGTTTGTGCCGTCACAAGATTCCCGAAGCGCCCGAGTGACCATTGGGCTTGCGACGTGTTGTGGTCGCTTTTCATTGGTCGTTGCGTTGCCCGGAGCGACATACAGTCGATGCGGCGAGGCGCCTCGTATGCGCATAGTCAGCGACTCAAGGAATGGCAGAGCGCCTGCGCACACTCGATCCTTTTCACGTCCGGTACTTTTGGCGGCCTCCTTCGGCTTGCCGAGCGTGGCATCGAACGTTGTAGGCGATTGTCACGGCGGTCAACCTGCGGGCTGAATTTCGAGCTATCGGCCCCGGACACTTGCTGACAGGCCAACGGCACCAGCGGGCGACCGGAACAGACTGGGCACGGTCATTCGCTCTGTGACGGCGAATGTCGGTGGCCGCCGGAACCGGCCATCCGACTTCGACCCCAACGTGTGACCGCTTGCACCAGTAAGCTGATTTACGCGGTGCCCGCGATGCCGGCCGGAGCCACGTTGACCGGGCGTGCGGCTATGTCAGCTCTCTGCGTCACCTTGTGGCGATATCGACCCTTCAGCGACACTCGCTGCCCTGTATTGGTTGCCACAAAGCGGGCATCGGCAACCTTGAAGAACTCCAGTGGTGAGCGGGCGCGGCAACTACGACAGCAGGCGAGCCACTGCGAAGACCGTGGTCCTGGCTTTGCGGGCTAAGCGACCGGCGCGAACTGCTTGACTGTCTGGGTAGACCCGCATACAACCCCTCCGGAACTGTGAGCATCATGTCCCGAACTCGACTCATGAAACGCGAGCGCCGCAATCGCGTGGGCTGCGCGCAGACTGGGAGTTCACGATGGATTTCGCCGCAATCGCAGGGTCTGCAACCGCGTTTCTCGCGCCCTTCATACCGATTCTGGCCGCCAAGGCCGCGTTGAGTTTCGAGGAGGCGGTGAAGAAGTTCGGGGCCCAGTTGGGTGAAGCCACCTGGAAACGCGTAACCGCGATGTGGACGCTACTCACCGGCCGAGTTTCGAGCACCGACTCCGCGGCGAGCAAAGTGCGCGACGCGCTTCCCCGCGAACAGTGCGCCGCCGACGATCCGGACTGGAATAAGCTGCGCTATGCGCTGGAGCAGCTGATGAAGTCGGACGCCGAATTCGCTCGGACATTCGGCGCGCTGGTCAGCGAAGCCCAGGCAGCCGAACCAGCTGCCGCGTTCAGCGTTGAGAAGCAGATCGCAAAGTACATCGTCAACGCGCAGTCGATTTCCCGTTCGCACATTGGAGACAAGTTGTAGTCGTGTCCGCGCTCTCGCAGTCGCAATTGATCGAGGCCCGAGCTGCGGAAATCGACGCAGCCGCGCTGCTGGCTGGCGATGCAATGCAAGTGGAGCTGCTGCGCACACGCTGCATCGCGGAGGGAGGCACAGGAGCAATCCAGGT
>JAMLIM010000068.1 GCA_023954175.1 Rhizobacter sp. | reverse complement strand
CCATGGCCTGGGCGCGCTGGCCGTAGGTGGCGCGCACCCGCGCCAGCGTGGCCGGCATGTGGCCGGCGGCCAGGTAGCGCGCGGCGGTGGCCTGCGCGAAGGTGCTGGTGTGCGCGTCGGAGAATTGCTTGCACATGGTGGCCTTGGCCAGCAGCGCGGGCGGCGCCACCAGCCAGCCCACGCGCAGGCCGGGCGACAGCACTTTGCTCAGGCTGCCGCAGTGCACCAGCCAGTCGCGGCTGCCGGGCACCTGCTCGCTGAGCGCCAGCAGGCTGGGCGGCGGCGGGGCGTCGAAGTACAGGTCGCCGTAGGGGTCGTCCTCGACGATCAGGGTCTGGTACTTGACGGCCAGCTCCAGCACGCGCTTGCGCCGCTCCAGGCTGAGCATGGCGCCGCTGGGGTTGCCGAAGGTGGGGATCAGGTACACCAGCCGGGGGCGGTGCTGCACGATGAGCTGCTCCAGCCGGTCGACCTGCACGCCCTCGCCGTCGATGGGCGCGCCGATCAGCTCGGCGCCGTACAGGCGAAAGCACTGGATGGTGGCCAGGAAGGTGGGGCCTTCGACGATGGCCTTGCTGCCCGGCTCCAGCAGGGTCTTGCCCAGCAGGTCGAGCGCCTGCTGGCTGCCGGTGGTGACGATCAGTTCGTCGGGCGCCAGGCCACGCACGCCCTTGGACTGCATGAAGGCCGCCAACTGCTCGCGCAGCGGCTGGTAGCCCTCGGTGGCGCCGTACTGCAGCGCGGCGCCGGGTTCGTCCTGCAGGGCCGCGTCGACCGCCTGCCGGATGCCCGCCACGTCGAACATGGCGCTGTCCGGAAAGCCGCCGGCAAAGCTGATGATGCCGGGCTTGCCCAGCAGCTTGAACAGCTCGCGGATGGCCGAGGTTTCGACGTTGTCGAGGCGCTTTGCAAAAGGCAGGGTGGTCATGGAGAAGGGAAACAGGGGTTGATCAAAAAACGCCGCGCGTCAGCCCAGCAGCAGGGCGTCGTCGGCCAGCTTCTCGCCGCGCACCTTCTCGAACATGTGCAGCAGGTCGGGCACGTCCAGGCGGCTGCGCTCGTCGCCGGCCACGTCCAGCACCACCTGGCCCTGGTGCAGCATGACGGTGCGATCGCCCACGTCCAGCGCCTGGCGCATGCTGTGCGTGACCATCATGGTGGTCAGCTGGTTCTCGGCCACGATGCGGCGCGTGAGCTGCAGCACGAACTCGGCCGTGCGCGGGTCGAGCGCGGCGGTGTGCTCGTCCAGCAGCAGGATGCGCGAGGGCTGCAGCGAGGCCATCAGCAGGCTGACGGCCTGGCGCTGGCCGCCCGACAGCAGGCCGATGCGGTCGGTCAGGCGGTTTTCCAGCCCCAGGCCCAGGGTGGCCAGGCGCTCGCGGTACATGGCGCGCTCGGCCTGCTTGACGGCCCCGCGCAGGCCGCGGCGCGTGCCGCGCTGGCGGGCCAGGGCCATGTTCTCCTCGATCGTCAGGTCCTCGCAGGTGCCGGCCATGGGGTCCTGGAACACCCGCGCCACGCGCTCGGCGCGCGCCCACACGGGCAGGCGGGTGACATCCAGGCCGTCGATGGCGATGCGGCCCGAATCCACGCCCAGGTCGCCCGAGATGGCGTTCAAAAACGTGGACTTGCCGGCGCCGTTGGAGCCGATGACGGTGACGAACTGGCCGGCCGGGATCTCCAGCGACATGCCGCGCAACGCGCGCGTCTCGATCGGCGTGCCGGGGTTGAAGGTGATGTGCAGGTCTTGCGCGCTCAGCATGGCTTGCTCCTTCACAGGCTCTTGGGCGCGTCGGGCAGGCGCCGGTGCTGCAGCATGCGCTTGAGCTGCGGAATCACCAGCGCGATGGCGACCAGCACGGCGGTCACCAGGTTCAAATCCTGCGCCTTCAGGCCGATGAAGTCGCTGTTGAGCGCCAGCGCGATGAAGAAGCGGTAGACGATGGCGCCCACGATGACGGCCAGCGTGGCGTAGACGATGCGCCGCGAGGGCATGATGGCCTCGCCCACGATGACGGCGGCCAGGCCGATGACGATGGTGCCGATGCCCATGGAGATGTCCGAGCCGCCCTGCGTCTGCGCGAACAGCGCGCCGGCCAGGCCGACCAGCGCGTTGGAGATGGCCATGCCCAGCAGCACCATGGCGCCGGTGTTGATGCCCTGCGCGCGCGCCATGCGGGCGTTGGAGCCGGTGGCGCGGATGGCCAGGCCGCGCTCGGTGGAGAAGAACCAGTCCATGGCCAGCTTGGCCACGACGACGATCAGCAGCATCAGGATCGGGCGCCACCAGTAGTCGGCCAGGCCGGCCGGCTGCAGCACGTTGAACACCGTGGGGTCGTTGATCAGCGGCACGTTGGGCCCGCCCATGATGCGCAGGTTGACCGAGTACAGCGCGATCATCATCAGGATGGAGGCCAGCAGGTCCATGATCTTCAGCCGCACGTTGAGCCAGCCAGTGATGAGGCCCGCCAGCGCACCCGCCAGCGTGGCGACGGCGGTGGCGGTGAAAGGATCGGCGCCCTTGGAGATGAGTGTGGCGCACACGGCGCCGCCCAGCGGAAAGCTGCCGTCCACCGTCAGGTCGGGAAAGCGCAGCAGCCGAAACGACAGCAGCACGCCCAGCGCGACCAGGGCGAAGATCAGGCCGATTTCGATGGCGCCCAGCAGCGAGAAAAGAGACATGGTGCAAGGGGGGCTGAAAAACAAGAAGGAGCCATGATGTCATGGCTCCCGGGGGTTCGAATGGCGGTTTTCCCGCCCTCGAAGCCGCTTACTTGACGACCTGCGCCGCCGACTTGACCAGCGCGTCCGACAGCTTGACGCCCTGCTTCTCGGCCGCGCCGGGGTTGACGTACAGCTCCAGCTTGCTGCTGGTCTCGGGCTTGATGTCGCCGGGCTTCTCACCCTTGAGGATGCGCGCCACCATGCGGCCGGTCTGCTCGCCCAGGTCGCGGTAGTTGATGCCCAGCGCCGCGATGGCGCCGCGCTTGACGCTGTCGGTGTCCGAGGCCACCAGCGGGATCTTGGCGTCCTGGCCCACCTTGACCAGCGACTCGTAGGCCGACACCACGTTGTTGTCGGTGTTGGTGTAGATCACGTCCACCTTGCCCACCAGGCTGCGCGCGGCGCTGCTGACGTCGACCGAGCGCGGGGCCGAGGCCTCGACCAGGCTCATGCCGCGCTTGGCCAGCAGGTCCTTCATCTCCTTGACCACCACCACCGAGTTGGCCTCGCCCGGGCTGTAGACCATGCCCACGCGCTTGGCGGCGGGCACCACCTGCTTGATCAGGTCGATCTGCTTGTCCAGCTGCAGCAGGTCGGACACGCCGGTGACGTTGGTGTGCGAGGGCTCCCAGCTGGGCACCAGCTTGGCGGCCACCGGGTCGGTGACGGCCGAGAACACGATCGGCACCGTCTTGGTGGCGGCCACCGCGGCCTGGGCCGTGGGCGTGGCGATGCCGACGATGGCGTCGGGGTTGTCGCCGACGAACTTGCGCGCGATCTGCGCGGCCGTGCCGGTGTTGCCCTGCGCGCTCTGGTACTGCCACTTCAGGTTCTTGCCGGCCTCGTAGCCGGCGTCCTTCAGCGCGGCCTGCACGCCGTCGCGCACGGCGTCCAGCGCCGGATGCTCGACGATGGCCAGCACCGCCACCGATTTGTCCTGCGCGCTGGCCGGGGCCACCGCCGCCATGGCCAGCGCCACGGCTCCCAAAGGCATCCACGGCCATTTCTTCATCTGCATTGCCAACGTCCTCTTTGCTTGCGGGTTGATGGATCGGGCGGCCGCATCGCGCCGCCGGGTGACAAGTCTACGCCACTTTGCCTGGCGTCAATATCAAATCAAAAACACCTCTCGCGCCCGCCAACCAAGCGCCAGGCGCTATCGTTTTTACATCTCCGAGTAGTTGGGTCCGCCGCCGCCCTCGGGCGTGACCCAGACGATGTTCTGCGTCGGGTCCTTGATGTCGCAGGTCTTGCAGTGCACGCAGTTCTGGGCGTTGATCTGCAGCCGATCCGCGCCGTCGTCGGTCTTGACGAACTCGTAGACGCCGGCCGGGCAGTAACGGCTCTCGGGCCCGGCGTAGATCGCGAGGTTCACGTCCACCGGCACACGCGCGTCCTTCAGCGTCAGGTGCGCGGGCTGGTTCTCCTCGTGATTGGTGTTGCTGATAAAGACCGAAGAAAGGCGGTCGAAGGTGATCTTGCCGTCGGGCTTCGGATAGGCGATCTGCGGGCACTCGGCCGCGGGCTTGAGGTAGAGATGGTCGGCCTGCTTGCGGTGCAGCGTCCACGGCGGCGCCTTCATACCGAGCTTGGGCAGCAGCCACTGCTCGATGCCCGTCATCAGCGTCGCGACGGTGAAGCCCTTCTTGAACCACTGCTTGAAGTTGCGCGCGCGGTCGAGCTCCTCGTGCAGCCAGCTCTTCTCGAACGCGGCCGGGTAGGCGTCCAGCACATCGTGCTGGCGGTCGGCGGCGAGCGCGTCGAAGGCGGCGTCGGCGGCGAGCATGCCGGTCTTGATCGCGGCGTGGCTGCCCTTGATGCGGCTTGCGTTGAGGAAGCCGGCATCGCAGCCGACGAGCGCGCCGCCGGGAAAGACCGTCTTCGGGATGCTCAGGATGCCGCCCGCGGTCAGCGCGCGCGCGCCGTAGCCGATGCGCTTGCCGCCCTCGAAGGTCGGGCGGATCGCGGGGTGCAGCTTCCAGCGCTGGAACTCCTCGAACGGGTTGAGCCAGGGGTTGGCGTAGTCGAGCCCGACGACGAAGCCGACCGCGACCAGGTTGCCCTCCATGTGGTACAGGAACGAGCCGCCGTAGGTCGCGGTGTCGAGCGGCCAGCCGGCGGTGTGGATCGCGAGGCCGGCCTGATGCTTCGCCGGCTCGACCTCCCACAGCTCCTTGATGCCGATGCCGTAGCTTTGCGGGTCGCGTCCCTCGTCGAGCTTGAACTTCGCGATCAGCTGCTTGCCGAGCTGGCCGCGCGAGCCTTCGGCAAGGATCGTGTACTTCGCGTGCAGCTCCATGCCGAGCTGGAAGTTCGGCCCCGGCTCGCCGTCCTTGCCGACACCGACATTGCCGGTCGCCACGCCGCGGACCGCACCTTCGTCCGTGTAGAGCACCTCGGCCGCGGCGAAGCCGGGGAAGATCTCGACGCCGAGCGCTTCGGCCTGCTCGCCGAGCCAGCGCACGACGTTGCCGAGGCTGACGATGTAGTTGCCGTGATTGCGGAAGCACTCCGGCAGCAGGAATTCCGGCGTCGGCCTGCTGCCGCTCTCGGTCAGGAACAGGAACTTGTCGTCGGTGACGGCTTGCAGCAGCGGCGCGCCGCGCGTCTTCCAGTCCGCGAACAGCTCGGTCAGCGCGCGCGGGTCCATGATCGCGCCCGACAGGATGTGCGCGCCCGGCTCGGAGCCCTTCTCGAGCACGACCACCGAGACTTCCTTGCCCTGCACCGTGGCAAGCTGCTTGAGGCGGATCGCCGCGGCGAGCCCGGCCGGACCGGCACCGACGACGACGACGTCGTACTCCATGGCTTCTCGCGGCCCGTGCTGGGCAATCATTTCGGCTGGGGTCATGGGTCTGCTTCCTGTGAAAGTGCGTTGACGCCTGTGCATCGAGTTTAGCGGCGGACCGCTGCGCACCGTGCGAAGTGGCTGCGTGATATCGTGGCCGCAAACCTTCGCAGAGACCTTCACCATGAGCTATTCGATCGACCTTTCGGGCCGCGTGGCCCTCGTCACCGGCGCCTCGAGCGGGCTCGGCGCGCAGTTCGCGAAGACGCTGGCCGCGGCCGGCGCCGCGGTGGTGCTTGCGGGCCGGCGCGTCGAACGTCTGAAGGCGCTGCACGCAGAGATCGAGGCAGCCGGCGGCGATGCACACGTGGTGCGTCTGGACGTGACGGATCACGCGAGCATCAAGTCCGCCGTCGCGCACGCGGAGACCGAGGTCGGCACGCTCGACATCCTCATCAACAACTCGGGTGTCGGCGCGACGCAAAAGCTCGTCGACGTCATGCCCGAGGACTACGACTACGTGATGAACACCAACACCAAGGGTGCGTTCTTCGTCGCGCAGGAGGTCGGCAAACGCATGATCGCGCGCGCCAGCGGCGCCGCGCCCGGCACCTTCACCGGCGGGCGCATCGTGAACATCGCCTCGATGGCGGGCCTGCGCGTGCTCGGGCAGATCGGCGTCTACTGCATGAGCAAGGCGGCGCTCATCCACATGACGCGCGCGATGGCGCTCGAATGGGGGCGCTACGGCATCAACGTGAACGCGATCTGCCCCGGTTACATCGATACCGAGATCAACCACCACCAGTGGGCCACCGAACGCGGCCAGAAGCTGATCGCCTCGCTGCCGCGCCGGCGCGTCGGCCAGCCGCAGGATCTCGACACCGTGCTGATGATGCTGTGCGCCAACGAGAGCCACTTCATCAATGGCGCGATCATTCAGGCGGACGACGGGTTCGCGGTTTAGCGTGAAGCTGACGCGCTTCGGCGAGAAGACCGCGAAGGGCGGTTTGGAGTGCGGCAAGGCAAGGCTGCCTTGCATCCTGAGCTGGCAATCGAACGTTCGTTCGAGCGGCAAAGCCGTGCCCGGGCAGTCCACGGCGCTTCACCTCCGCGGTCGGCGCGTTGCGCCGACTGCCCTGCGCTGCTCGGTCTTGCAGCCCGCCGCCGAACTCGCTTCGCTCACTGCGTTCGCTGCGCTCAAACAGTGGCGGCGAGTCAGTTCACGAAGCGCGCTGGCGCGCGCGGCTGCAAGCCCTGTGCTGCTCGGCGCTCCGCAGGCGCGCCGTGGCCTGTCCGGGCCCGCCTTTGCTGGTGCATCTGTTCTGCTTCACCCAAGAGAAGAACCGTCGCGGCAGGCGGTGCCCGCCGGGGGCGATTTGTGGAGCGACGAGGATCGCAGGACAGGGGTCGGCGCGCGCAGCGCGCTTCGTAGACTGACTCGTCGCAACTGTTTGAGCGCAACGAACGAAGTGAGTGAAGCGAGTTCTGCGACGCGACCCCTGGCCGAGAACCGCAGTGAAGTCGGCGCTGTGCGCCGACCGCGCAACCATGAGCCCTCGGTGGGTAGCGCCTGGCGCGACGCGCAGGCGCAGCGAGCCACGCGAGCACTGCAATCCCGACAACGCTCGCCTGCGCAAAAGCTCAGGCTCAAGCAAGTATCCGCGCAGGTACCCGAGAGCCCCTGCGCGCAACCGGCTACCTGCACCACCCGCTGATATGCCCACAAACCTGCGCCCTCTCTCTCCGCTCGAAGCCCGCGTGATCGGCGTGCTGGTCGAGAAACAGCACACTGTCGCCGACAGCTATCCCCTGTCGCTGAACGCGCTGGTGCTCGGCTGCAACCAGAAGACGGCGCGCGACCCGGTCATCAACGCGACCGACGCCGAAGTGCTGGTCGCGATCGACGGACTGAAGGCGCTGGCGCTGGTGATCGAAGTCAGCGGCAGCCGCGTGAGCCGCTACGAGCACAACCTCAAGCGCGTGTTGGGCGTGCCGGGGCAATCAGAGGCGATCCTCACGCTCCTGATGCTGCGCGGCCCGCAGACCGCTGCCGAGTTGCGCGCGACGACCGAGCGGCTGCACCGCTTTGCCGACATCTCTTCGGTCGAAGGTTTTCTGGACGAACTCGCCGCCCGCGAGCCGCCGCTCGTCGTGCTGCTGCCGCGCGCGCCGGGTGCCAGGGAACCGCGCTGGGCGCACCTGCTAAGCGGCGAGGTCACCGCGCCCTCAGCCGTGGCCGTGGATGCGCAGGACTTCGTCGCCGCGGGCGAGATCGCCGCGTTGAAGGCCGAACAGGCGCGCCTGGCCACCGAAGTGGCCGAACTGCGCGCGCTGGTCACGCGCATGGCGGCCGAACTCGGCATCGACCCGACTGCGGGTTAGCTTCTGCATCGACCCGGGATGGCAATGGTTGACGCACTGCCCCCGCTGCGGATTGCGATCGGCCAGCTGCCGATGCGTTGGACCGGCGCTGACAACACCCGCGCCATCATCGAGACCGTCGCGCAGGTGGCATCGGCCGGCGTCGGCATCTGCGTCTTTCCGGAGCTCGCGGTCACGGGCTTTCATCGTCAGATCGCGTCGCAGGCGAAGCCCGAATGCGTCGCCGCCTGGTTGCAGGAAATCGCAGCAGCCTGCGCGCGCCACCGCGTAGCGGTGTCGGTGGGCGCGCCGACCTTCGCCGCAATCGGGAGCATCCTGAACAGCCAGATCTTCATCGACAGCGCCGGGGCGCGCATCGGTGTCGTCGACAAGTGCGGGCTGACGGCCCCCGAAGCCACCTTCTTTGCCCGCGGCAGCGCGCGCCCGGTGGTCATGTTGCAGGGGCGGCGATGCACTGCAGTGATCTGTCGCGAGGTCGAGGACTTCGACGAAGTCTGCGCGCAGGTTGCCAGTGGCGCGCCCGAAATCATCTTCTGGCCGGGATTGATGGGCCCCCAGGCCGGCGAATGCGGTCTCAAGCCTCCGCGACACGTACGGCAAGCGCAGCGTCTGGCAAAGCACCTGGAGGCCTGGGTTGTGCAGGCCAACTGGCCGAACTCGCTCAACTATCCAGAGCAGAGCGCAGGTGCGGGGCGAAGTGCTGTAATCCGGCCCGACGGCGAGATCGCATTCATGCTGCCTCAGGCCGAGCCCGGTGTGGCGACCTTCGCGCTCGGGGACGGCGCATTCCGTTGGCAGGCACGTGCGGCGTGAACGACGTGAACGTGCGCCCTGCCAGCGTCGCCCAGGCGGGAGCGATCGCGCGCATCCACTGGGACAGCTGGGTCGCGACCTACGGCGGCATCTTTCCGAAACAGATGTTCGACGAGTTCCCGCTCGCCCAACGCGAAGCGCTCTGGGCGCGTGAAGCCGCCCTCAACGCCGACACAGCCAGGCGCCGCCACCTGCTGGTTGCTGAGGTCGGCGGCCATCTGGTCGGCTTTGCGAGTGTCGGCCCCTACCGCATCCAGGATTCCGATGCGGCCTCGGCCGCGCTCGACGGTGAGCTGTTCGCGATCTATCTCGACCCCCATCAACAGCGTCGCGGCTTCGGGCGCGCGCTGTGGCGCGCGAGTGCAGCGTTCCTGCATGCGGCGGGCTTCGATGCGCTGCGCCTGTGGTGCATCGTGGGCAACGAGGCCGAGGGCTTCTACCGCGCGATGGGCGCCCTGCAGGTGGGCACGAAAGCCTTCGACGCCCACGGCACGCCGCTGCTCGAAAACTGCTACCGTGCCGCGACGCACTGACCCCGAGGAGCCGAAACCCCCATGCGCATCGACATTCCCGACCAGAAGAAGCTCACCTACGAGATGGTGATTCCGATCCGCTGGGGCGACATGGACGCGATGGGCCATGTCAACAACACGATCTACTTCCGCTACTTCGAAGTCGTCCGCATCGAGTGGATGCACTCGCTCGGCAACTCGTTGAAGCCGGACGGCGAGGGCTTCGTGATCGTCAACGCGTTCTGCAATTTCATCCGCCAGCTCGAGTATCCCGGCGACATCCTCGCGCGCATGTACACAGCGAACCCGGGGCGGTCGAGCTTCGACACCTTCGTCACACTCGAACGCACCGACGAACCCGGGGTGCTCTACGCGACCGGTGGCGCGACGACGGTGTGGCTCGACTCCCCGGCGAAGAAGACGCTGCCGCTGCCGCCGTGGCTGCGCGAGATCCTGGAGTGACGCGATGACGGCCGTCGCGATTCAAAGCGATGCACGGCGCGCATGGGTGCGCGAGGCGGTCCGCCGCATCGAGGCCGACTTCCAGCGCTCGAGCGACACCCATCTGATACCCGTCGCGCTGCCGGGTTTCGAGGGCGTTTCGCTCTACCTGAAGGACGAATCGAGCCACCCGACGGGCAGCCTCAAGCACCGCCTCGCGCGCAGCCTGTTCCTGCACGCGCTGTGCAACGGCTGGCTGAACGAGGGCCGGGCAGTGGTCGAGGCATCGAGCGGATCGACCGCGATCAGCGAAGCCTACTTCGCGCGTCTGCTCGATCTGCCCTTCATCGCGGTGATGCCGCGCGGCACGTCCGCGCAGAAGATCGCGGCGATCGAGTTCTACGGCGGGCGCTGCCATCTGGTCGACGGCGCGAGTGCGATCTATGCCGAAAGCGAACGCCTGGCGCGCGAACAGGGCGGGCACTACATGGACCAGTTCACGCACGCCGAGCGGGCCACCGACTGGCGCGCCAACAACAACATCGCCGAGAGCATCTACACCCAGATGCGCCAGGAAACGCACGCCTGCCCGGCGTGGATCGTCGCCAGCGCCGGCACCGGCGGCACGCTCGCGACGATCGGCCGCTACGTGCACTACTGCCGTCACGACACGCGCGTCTGCGGCGTCGACGCCGAGCGCTCGGTGTTCTTCGACTGCTACGTCGGCGCGGACGCGTCCCTCGAGATCGAGCAGGGCTCGCGCATCGAAGGCATCGGCCGGCCGCGCGTCGAGGCGTCGTTCGTGCCGGGCGTGCTCGACGCGATGGTCAAGGTGCCCGACCTGTGGAGCCTGGCCGCGATGCACTCGCTCAGCGTGCGCCTGGGCCGGCGCGTCGGCGGCTCGACCGGCACCAATCTCGTCGGCGCGCTCGCCTGCGCGCGCAGCATGGCCGCGCGCGGGCAGGTGGGCTCGATCGTCACCCTGTTGTGCGACGGCGGCGAGCGCTACAAGCACACCTATTTCGACGACGCGTGGCTTGGCGCACAGGGACTCGAATGCGGCCGCGAAAGCGACGCGATCGATGCGCTGATCGACCGCGGCGAGTGGCCGGAGGAATTGCGGCGCACCTGGCGGCTGGCCGGGGACCTCAACTGAGTCTGGACTGGCGGCGCCCGAAGACGAACCGCGGTTGCGCGATGCGTCTACGCGGACAGCAGCCGATTCACGAGATCGACCGTCGTCGACGCACCGTACTTGCGGATCAGCCGGCCGCGATAGATGTCCACCGTGCGCGGGCTGATCGCAAGGCGGCGGCCGATCAGCTTGCTCGTCAGGCCGTCGATCAGCAGCGCGGCGATCTCGCGCTCGCGCGGGGTCAGTTCGACGCGCAGCTGGCGGCGTGACGACAGATCCTCGAAGCTCCAGATGCCATCGGCGTGCGGGTGGCGCGGATCGAGCGCGCGGCCCGAGACGCGGCACCAGAAGAGCTTGCCGGCGGTCTCGCCCTGCCGGCCCGGTGCGCCGCTGCCGACGCGCCGCATCACGCGTTCGTCGGCGTAGAAGCCGTTGGCGTCCAGGCTCGCGACGATGCGCTCGCCGGTGCGCTCGAATTCGCCCGACGATGGGTAGAGGATCTCGAAACTCTGGCCGACGAGCGCTTCGCGCGTCGTCTCGAACATCTCGAGCAGGCGGCGATTGCAGTCGAGCATCAGCCGGTTGCGCGACACGACGAGACCGACGGGGGCGAGGTCTAACGCGTTGCGGTAGTCGAGCATAGTCAATTCTACGTAACGACTACGTATTGCATTACGTTGTACGCTCGCGTCTGTACTGCAGGAGAGCGTCAATGAACAAGGTATATCCGAGCGCCGCCGCAGCCCTCGAGGGCGTCGTGCGCGACGGTCAGCTGATGGCGGTCGGCGGCTTCGGCCTGTGCGGCATCCCCGAGGCGCTGATCGGCGCGTTGCGCGATTCCGGCGTCAAGAACCTGACGGTGATCTCGAACAACGCCGGCGTCGACGGCTTCGGCCTCGGGTTGTTGCTCGAGTCGCGCCAGATCAAGCGCATGATCTCGAGCTACGTCGGCGAGAACAAGGAGTTCGAGCGCCAGTACCTCGCGGGCGAGCTCGAGCTCGAGTTCACGCCGCAGGGCACGCTCGCCGAGAAGCTGCGCGCCGGTGGCGCCGGCATCCCGGCGTTCTTTACCCGCACCGGCGTCGGCACGATCATTGCCGAAGGCAAGGAGACGCGCGAGTTCGACGGCCACATGTACGTGATGGAGCGCGCCCTGCTGCCGGAGGTGTCGCTCGTGAAGGCGTGGAAAGCGGACAAGAGCGGCAACCTGCTGTTCCGGCGCACCGCGCGCAACTTCAACCCGGCGGTCGCGATGGCCGGCAAGACGACGATCGTCGAGGTCGAGGAGATCGTCGAGACCGGCACCTTCGACCCCGACAGCGTGCATCTGCCCGGCATCTACGTGAGCCGGCTGGTGCTCAATGCACACCCCGAGAAGCGCATCGAGAAGCGCACCCTCACCGAACGGGCCGGCGCTTAGCCGAACGCCTCCGACAAGGGTGCCCGCAGGCACCCGCTTACCTGTCTTCCGAAGGAATCATCATGGCCTGGACACACGATCAGATGGCGGCGCGCGCCGCCAAGGAATTGCAGGACGGCTTCTACGTCAACCTGGGCATCGGCCTGCCGACGCTGGTCGCCAACTTCGTCGATCCGGCGATCGAGGTCTGGCTGCAAAGCGAGAACGGCATGCTCGGCATCGGCCCGTTCCCGACCGAGGACGAGGTCGACGCCGACCTCATCAACGCCGGCAAGCAGACGGTGACGACGATCCCCGGGTCGAGCATCTTCGGCAGCCACGACAGCTTCGCGATGATCCGCGGCGGCAAGATCAACCTGTCGATCCTCGGCGCGATGCAGGTCAGTGAGCACGGCGACCTGGCGAACTGGATGATCCCCGGCAAGATGGTCAAGGGTATGGGCGGTGCGATGGATCTGGTCGGCGGCGTGAAGAACGTCGTCGTGCTGATGGAGCACGTGGCGAAGAAGAAGGACGGCACGATCGACCTCAAGATCCTGCCCCAATGCACGCTGCCGCTGACCGGCGTCGGCGTCGTCGATCGCATCATCACCGACCTTGCGGTGATGGACGTGACGCCGCACGGCCTGCGCATCGTCGAACTCGCGCCCGGCGTGACGCGCGAGGAACTGCAAAGCAAGACGGGCGTGGCGCTGCACTGAAGTTCGCTTCGCTCCGGCGTCGGCGAGGCCTTGCGGCGGCGTCGATGCTTGAGCAAGCAGGTGCGCGGCCAACCAGCCGCGTGATGGTTGACGTGGGCGACGGGCAGCGGATTTGCCCGCCCGCCGCTATCGCCGCGCCAGCGCTTTCGCTGCTTCGCTGACGATCCCGGGGCCGCGATAGATGAGCCCGGTGTAGATCTGCACCAGATCGGCGCCGGCGTCGATCTTCGCTTTCGCGTCGGCGCCGCTCATGACGCCGCCGACTCCGATGATCGGAACGCCCTTGCCGAGCGCGTTGCGCAGCTGGCCGATGACGCGGTTGCTGGCCTCGAAGACCGGCCTGCCGCTCAAGCCGCCTGCCTCATCGGCGTGCGGCAGGCCCTTGACGGCGTCGCGCGCAATCGTGGTGTTGGTCGCAACGACGCCGTCGATGTGATGCCTGCGGACCGTCTGTGCGATCAACTGCACCTGCGGCTCGTCGAGGTCGGGGGCGATCTTCACGAACAACGGCACGCTGCGTCCGTGCGTCCTCGCGAGCTTCAGACGCCGCTTCTGCAGCGCCGAGAGCAGGGCGTCGAGCGCCTCGTCGCTCTGGAGTTCGCGCAGGTTCGTGGTGTTCGGGCTCGAGATGTTGACCGTCACGTAGTCCGCATGCGGATAGACGCCATCCAGGCAGGCCAGGTAGTCGTCCGCGGCGCGTTCGATCGGCGTCGCCGCGTTCTTGCCGATGTTCAGGCCGAGGACGCCGCCGCTCTTGCGAAAGTGCCGCGCGCGCTTGACGTTCGCAAGGAAGGCGTTGAGCCCCTCGTTGTTGAAGCCGAGGCGGTTGATCAGCGCCTGCGCCTGCGGCAGGCGAAACATGCGGGGCTTCGGGTTGCCGGGCTGCGCGAGCGGCGTGACGGTGCCGACCTCGACGAAGCCGAAGCCCATCGCGCCCAGGCCGTCGATGCAACGGCCGTTCTTGTCGAGTCCGGCCGCGAGGCCGACGCGGTTCGGAAACCTCAGGCCCGCGATCGTGACCGGATCATCGATGCGTGCCTGGCGCCAGAGGCCTTGCGCCGGCGAGTTCTGCAGGCGCGCGATCGCGCCCAGCGTGAGTTCATGCGCGATCTCGGGGTCGAGCCCGAACAGGAAGGCGCGCGCAAGCGGATAGGGGAGGGGGAACATCGGCGGCCTGCAACAAGGGTGGGCGATTGTCGCAAACGGCGGCGTCGCGGCGAGGCGTCGGGTCGCGGATTGCGCGCGCCGATAATCGAGCGCACTCGGGCCCGGGAGCGACACACTCGTATGACGCGACACATGACGCAAGACGAACTCAAGGCGCTGGTCGGCGACGCCGCGACGGCCTGGGTGCAGCCCGGCAGCGTGATCGGCGTCGGCACCGGCTCGACGGTGAACTGCTTCATCGAGTCGCTCGCGCGCATGCCCGAACGCATCGCCGCCGCGGTGTCGAGCTCCGAGCAAAGCAGCCTGCGCCTGCGCAAGCACGGCATCCCGGTGCTCGATGCGAACGAGGTCGACGCGCTCGCGGTCTACTTCGACGGTGCCGACGAGATCGACGCACGCGGCTGCATGATCAAGGGCGGCGGCGGCGCGCTGACGCGCGAGAAGATCGTCGCCGACATGGCCGCACGCTTCGTCTGCATCGCCGACGCCTCCAAGCTCGTGACGACGCTCGGCCGCTTCCCGCTGCCGATCGAGGTGATCCCGATGGCGCGCGCGCTCGTGTCGCGCCGCCTGCGCGAGCTCGGCGCCAATCCGGTCATGCGCCCGGGTTTCGTGACCGACAACGGCGGCTTGATCCTCGACGTCCACGGCCTGTCGATCCCGGACCCGCCGGCGCTCGAGGCCGAGCTCAGCCAGTGGCCAGGGGTCGTGACGGTGGGCGTCTTCGCGCGCAATCGCGCCAGCGTGTGCCTGCTGGGAACGCCCGAGGGCGTGCGGACCATCGACTTCTGACGTGCCACGGTCGGAGACCACCCAAAATCGGCGTAACCTCGGGTCTTCCCATCACGTCTCCTGAACAGCGAGGAAACCAAGCCCATGGCAAAGCCCAACTATTCATTCGAGAAGCGCCAGCGCGAGCGGCTGAAGAAGCAGAAGAAGGAAGAAAAACTGGCCCAGCGCAAAGCCGGCGCCAACAAGCCCGATGACGCTGCCGAAGGCGAAACCTCGAACGAAGCGGCTGCGCCAGCGACTTCCGAAGCGGCGGGCGACCAGCCCGCATAAAGGCGGGAACGCCACCGGGACTGCACCCGAGACGCCCGGGGGCGACGAGCCTTCAGCCGCGTCGTGCCCGGCGTGACGCGAAGCGCGCCGCATCGACCGCGTCGAGCAGGCTCGCCTCGAGCGGGCAGGGCGCACCGCTGATCTGCGACGCCAGCGTGCGCGCACCGAGCGCAGCCCAGGTGATGCCGCGCGAGGCAAGGCCCGCGAACACATAGAGTCCGGCTGCGCGCGGGACGAAGCGCGGCTGCTCGAGCCGCATGCCGCTGCCTGGCAGCGCGGCCCGGTCGGGCAGGCCGCCGATCAAGGGCAGGCGATCAGGTGTGGCGCAACGCCAGCCGACGCGGCCGCTGAGCCCGATGCCGTGTGCCGCCGGCGCGCTGCCCGTCAGGCGCGCCAGCTGGGCAAGGTTTTGGGCCTGGTCGCTCGCGCGCAATCCAGGTTCGTCGTCGTCGAACTGCGCAGTCGCACCGAACAGCGCCCTTCCACCGCTCAGCGGCGGCAGCACGTAACCGTTGCCGGCCACGGGGAGTCGTGGCAGTCGCAGGCCCGGTGTCGCCACGGGCATTTCGGTCGTCTGGCCACGAATGCGCTGCAATGGCAAGCGCGCGCACTCCGGCAGAGTCGCCGCTTCGAACGCATTGGCGAGCACGAGCACATCGCCTTCGCCGAGTGCGGCGCCTGCGGCGTCGAGCAGTTGCCAACGCCCGCCATGGCGGCGGATCGACGCGACCGCGGTGGCGAGGCGCAGATCGACGGCGTCACCGGCCTGCCGGATCAGGGCGGTGGCGAATCCTGCCGGGTCGACCCAGCCGCCTCCAGGATAGAACCACGCCGGCGAGGTCGGCGCCAGCCCGCTCAGACGTGCGGCGTTGACTGCATCGAGCGCCTGAACGTAATCGGAAGGCAGGCCGAGTGCGCTCAGTTGTGCTGCCATCGCCTGGATCGTGTTTCGCGTCTCGACGCGCAGCAGGCCGTGCAGGAGACCCTCGACGCCATGCCTCCCGATGGCATCGCCGACAGCGATCTGCGCCTGCAATGCCGCCGCGCGATTGAAGCGGGCGTGCGTCCCATCGTGCGGATTGACCGTGCCGTGGAAGATGCCGGCCCGGTTGCCGGACGTGGCCGCCGCGATCGAGTCCAGGCGCTCGAACAGCGTGGAGCGCCAGCCTTGCTCGGCCAGGGCCCAGGCGACGGCGCTGCCGGCCAACCCGGCGCCGACGATCAGCGCGTGTCGCGATGCGATCGGTGCCGTCCCGATCCGCGCCGGTGCGCGTCGCGGCCGGAAGTGCGGCGCGTGACGCGCGAGCGTGATCTCGCGCTTGCCGCCGCTGCCGGGCGCGCTGCGCACCTCGAAGCCGGCGGCGGTCAATCCCTCTCGCACCGCGGCCGCAGCGCTCCAGGTCGCCGCGGTCGCACCCGAAGCGGCGAGGCGACCGAGCGCCTTGAACACGCGCGGCTGCCACATCGCAGGATTGCGATCGGGCGCGAAGCCATCCAGAAAGAACGCGTCGACCGAGGCGACGATCTCCGGCAGCCAATCCGCGACATCGCCAAGCGCCAGCAGAAGTTCGACGCAACCACCGTCGAAGGCAAGACGGTGCAGGTTCGGCGTCAACGGCGGCCAGGCGCGAAGGAGCGGCTGCGCCAGTTCAGGCAGCGGCGACGCCGCATGCGCGCGCTTCAGATCGGCAGCCGTCAGTGGATGCTTCTCGATCGAGATGAAGTGCAGCCGCGCGCAGCGCTGCGGGTCATTGCGCCATGCGCTCCACGCCGCCAGGAAGTTGTTGCCGAGGCCGAAGCCGGTCTCGAGGATGACGAAGCGATCCCGCTCCCGCCAGCGCGCGGGCAGGTCGTTGCCGCCCAGGAAGACGTGGGCGGCCTGCGCCAATGCGCCATGTCGCGGGTGGTAGCGATCGCCGTAGGCCGGCGAGCAGGCGATGCCTTCGGCGTCGTACGCGAGCGTTGCCGTGACGACCGGTTGGGTCTTCACGGCGTCACGCGAGGCTCAGACGCGTTTGCGATACTCGTGCGTGCGGGTGTCGATCTCGATCTTGTCGCCGCTCTCGACGAACAGCGGCACCGCGATCTCGAGGCCGGTCGCGGTCGTCGCCGGCTTCATCACCTTGCCGGAGGTGTCGCCCTTGACGGCGGGCTCGGTCGTGATCTCGCGCACGACCGAGGTCGGCAGTTCGACCGAGATCGCCTTGCCGTCGTAGAACACGACTTCGACCGGCATGGCGTCTTCCAGGTATTGGATCGCGTCGCCCATGTTCTCGGCCTCGACCTCGAACTGGTTGTATTCGGCATCCATGAAGACGTACATCGGATCGGCGAAGTAGGTGTAGGTGCACTCCTTCTTCTCGAGCACGATCTGGTCCATCTTGTCGTCGGCCTTGTAGACGACCTCGGTGCCCGAGTTGGACAACAGGCTCTTCAACTTCATGCGCACGGTGGCGGAGTTGCGGCCGCCGCGGCTGTACTCGGTCTTGAGCACGACCATCGGGTCCTTGCCATTCATGATGACGTTGCCGGCGCGAATTTCCTGGGCGATCTTCATAGCGGTTCCATGTGGATGCGTTGTGTTCGAAGGGGCGGTTCGTGCGCGCCGCTCACCTCGGGAGCCTTCTCGGCACTCGTCTTGTGAGCGCTCGTCTTGTGAACGCTCGTCTCATGAGGGTCGCGCGGGCGATTGACGCCGCCGTGCGCACCAGGGCAGGGGTGCCGGCGCGCAAAGCCCTGCATTTTAGCGTGTTTCCTCAGTGAACTCGAGCAACTGCGTCACCAGATCCGGCTGAGCCGCGAGCGACTCGCGCCAGGCCGTGCAATGGGCGCGCCAGCTCTGAAAGTCGGGCAGCGGCAGCGGGCCGGACTCGATGCCGTTCCAGACGCGTAGCGCGTGCCGGAGCGTGCCGCCAAGCGACGCGTCGGCGCCGGCGAGAAAGCGCTCCAGGAACGCCTGCAGCTTGAGTGCATGCGCATCGTCGGTCTGCGGGTAGGCCTGCCACAGGAAGGGCCGGGCCGCCCACTGCGCACGCACGAAGGAATCCTCGCCGCGCACGAGATTCAAGTCACAGGCCCAGAGAAGATGGTCATAGTTCTTCTGCGCGAGGTAGGGCAGCATCGCGCCGCGCAGCGCGCCGCGGCGCATCGACGCGCCAAGAAGCGCCTGCACCTGCACGGCGGGCGCGCCGGGCGTGACCAGCAGGAGCGTGGGCTCGGCACTCAGTTCTTCGAGCAACGCGGGCAGTGCAGGGTTCATGTAGCAAAAGAGGCTCACCACGCGCTCGCCAGCCTGTGGCGCAATGCCGCGCGCTGCGAGCCAGGTGTCGCGATCGAAGCTGCGCTGCGCTTCGAGCAGCAAAGGCTCGCGCAAGAGGCCACCGCTGGCCGGCGTGAACCCCGGGAAGTAGAAGCGCTTCGTCAACACACGCCCCGGCGCGACGTTCAGCGGCGACGCGAGTCCGTGGCTGCGTTCGGCATAGGCCTCGGCGCTGAGATACTCGAGATTGACCCAGCGCGGCGCGGGGTCGAGCGCAGCCATGCGCTGCACGAACCGCGGCGGCGGATCGCAACCGAAGGTCTCGACGACGACATCCGACGGCTCGAGATCGGGCACTGGATCGGTCCAGTGCACGATCGTGACACCGGCATGCCCGTCGGGCGCCATCCACGCCAGGGCCGACGGGTCGTCGACCCACAGCCGCACGCGCTGCCCACGCTCGGCCAGATCGACGCACAGCCGCCAGGCGACACCCAGGTCGCCGTGGTTGTCGATCACGCGGCAGAACACATCCCAGCTGCGGGCCATGTGGGCGATTATCGACAGTCGATTTTCGACCAGCGTCGGGCGGCACAATGGACCGCGATGAATGCGCCTGACCCCACCGAAGCCCCTTCGAACGGAGCCCCCGCCGACGCTGTCGCCAGAGACGACCCGTTGCGCGCGAAGCTTCTCGTGGACGTTGCCGCGTTGCCGCCGCGGCCGGGCGTGTACCGCTATTTCGATGCCCAGGATGCGGTGCTCTACGTCGGCAAGGCGCGCAACCTGAAGAAGCGCGTCGCGAGCTACTTCCAGAAGAACCACGCCGGCACCCGCATCGGCTTGATGATCGAGCGCATCGTGCGCATGGAGACGACCGTCGTGCGCTCCGAGGCCGAGGCGCTGCTGCTCGAGAACAACCTCATCAAGTCGCTCAACCCTCGCTTCAACATCCTGTTTCGCGACGACAAGAGCTACCCGTACCTGAAGATCACGGCGGCGCGCGAAGCGTGCGACGTTGCCGCGCCGTCGGCGACGGCGTTTCCGCGCGTGTCGTACTACCGCGGCGCGGTCGATCGTCGGCATCACTACTTCGGCCCCTACCCGAGCGCGTGGGCGGTGAAGGAGTCGATCGTGCTGCTGCAGAAGGTCTTTCGCCTGCGTACCTGCGAGGACACGGTGTTCGCCAACCGCAGCCGGCCGTGCCTGCTGTACCAGATCAAGCGCTGCACGGCCCCATGCGTGGCCTACATCAACGCGATCGACTATGGGCGCGATGTGGCGCAAGCCGAGGCGTTTCTGCGCGGCGAGACGAGCGAAGTCATGGACCGTCTGCAGACGCGCATGCTCGCGCACGCCGAGGCGCTCGAGTTCGAGCAGGCGGCGGAGGTGCGCAATCAGCTGAGCGCGCTGTCGAGCGTGCTGCATCAGCAGGCGGTGGAGGCGAACTCGGGCGCCAGTTTCGACAAGGACGCCGACATCCTCGCGGTGAAGGTCCACGGCGGCCGCGCCTGCGTCAACCTGGCGATGGTGCGCGGCGGGCGTCACCTCGGCGATCGGCCGTATTTCCCGACCCATGTGGAGGAAGCGACCGCGATCGGCGCTTCGATCGAAGCCCCCGCCGAGGAGGACGCGGGCGCGCGGGTCGAACCCGAGGTGCAGGTGCTCGAAGCCTTCATCGCGCAGCACTACGTCGGCACCGGCGTGCCGCCGCTGCTGGTGCTGAGCCATGCCGTGGACAAGGCCTTGATCGAGGCCCTGTCGGCGCACGCCGGCGTGAAGGTCAGCGTGCAGCACCAGCCGCGCGCGCAGCGCCGCAGTTGGCTCGAGATGTCGGCGCATGGCGCCGAGCTTGCGCTCGCGCGCCTC
>JAMLIM010000067.1 GCA_023954175.1 Rhizobacter sp. | reverse complement strand
GTGCTGCCCCCCCCCCACCGCGCCGGCATTTCACAAACACGACTCCTCGGGCAAATTGAACCAGCCGACCACGCCAGCCAGCTTGTGATCCTTGACCCGCATCGCGATCGTCGTATCGATGTTGTTAGATTCGTCGAAACTCAAAGTTTGAAGTGTCGTTCCCGAATCGTTCAAGTCGTACAACTCGACCTTGCCGCTCAGAATTGTTTGCGGCGAGCAGGCACCTGGGAGATTCCAATAGAGGGCGTTTGCCTTCGCAAGGCATGTCGCCGGAATGTCGAAGAACGCCTCTCCGCGCCATCCCAGATCGGGCAGTGCGGGCCCATAGGCCGGGTCCCAGGTTCCGCGATAGACGACGGCCTGCACCGAGCCCGCCGCGACCAGCGCCGTGACGGCAACGAAAGAGGCGGCTATCAGTCGATTTGCGAAATGTGACATGGTGCAACCCTTCGGATGGCAGCGAACCCGCATGTTTTCTGTGGGCGCGAGCTGCATGGCAATGGGCCGTTGCAGGGGCCGGTGCGGCATCCTAGGTTGAGTTAGCTCAAGGCGGAAGTGCACCCCCCCTGTTCGAGGGGGTCATCCGGCCGTTCGTAACAGTTTCCCGGATTCGGAAGAACAGCCTGATCGTGTGGTCAACCGAGACGCCCGGCGTGGGGTTCGCGCCAGCCACACGCCGCGACTTCGAGGCATCAGGAGTAAATTACTACGAAAGCCCCGGGCAGTGTCAATCCTTGATGCCATGCCGAGAGGTCGTCAAACGAACTGGAGACAAGCATGCCAACGCCCATCCGCGAGACCGAACTGCGCTCGGAGCGCGTGGACCAGGTCGTCGCGCTGCTGCGCGCCAAGGTCGGCGCGGATCAGGTCGAGACGCTCGATGCGTTCGCGCGCAAGTACTTCGGCCAGGTCGACCCCGAGGATCTCGAAGAACGCGAGGTGCCCGATCTGTACGGCGCGATGCTCTCGCACTGGAACTTCGCCCGCCGTCGCGAACCCGGAAAGCTGCGCGTGCGCGCGTTCAACCCGACGGTGGCCGAGCACGGCTGGCAGTCGACGCACACGATCATCGAGATCGTCAACGACGACATGCCCTTCCTCGTCGACACGGTGACGATGGAGGTGAACCGCCATGGCCTGACGCTGCACCTCATCATCCATCCGGTACTCGCCGTCAAGCGCGCCAAGGACGGCACGCTCGCGGGCATCGCCGAAGGTTCGGACGCGGCCGCACTGCGCGAATCCTTCATCCACGTCGAGGTCGATCGCGTGCCCGAGCCGGCGCGGCTCGAGGCCCTCGTCGCGGACATCTCGCGTGTGCTCGGCGACGTGCGTCAGGCGGTCGAGGACTGGCCGAGCATCCGTGGCCGCGTGCTGACGATCGTCGAGGGCATTTCGAAACAGCCGCCGCCGTCGATCCCGGCCGCCGAGCTCGACGAGGGGCGTGCCTTCCTCGAGTGGCTGGCCGACAACCACTTCACCTTCCTCGGCAGCCGTTCGCACGATCTGATCGTGCAGGACGGCGAGGATGCGTTGCGCATCGTGCCCGACTCGAGCCTCGGCATCCTGCGCGAGACGTCCGAGACGCAGGCGAAGGTGGTGGCGTCGGGCTTCGCCGCGCTGCCGCCGGAGGTGCGCGCCTATGCGCGCAGGCCCGAGCTGCTCGTCGTCACCAAGTCCACCGCGCGCTCGACGGTGCACCGCCCGGGCTACCTCGACTACATCGCCGTCAAGCGCTTCGCTGCCGACGGCGCGGTGGTCGGCGAAGACCGCTTCCTCGGCCTTTTCACCTCCACCGCCTACAGCGCCAGCCCGACGCAGATCCCGCTGCTGCGACGCAAGATCGCCAACGTCCTTGCGAGCGCCGGCCTGCCGACGGGCGGCCACACCGGCAAGGCGCTCGTCAACATCCTCGAGACCTATCCGCGCGACGAGCTGTTCCAGACGAGCGAGGAAAACCTGCTGCGCACCGCGATCGGCATCCTGCACCTGGACGAGCGCCAGCGCTTTCGCCTCTTCATCCGGCGCGATCCGTTCGAGCGCTTCCTGTCGTGCCTGATCTATGCGCCGCGCGAGAACTACACGACCGAGCTGCGCGAGAAGTGGCAGGCGATCCTCGTCAAGGCCTTCAATGGCAGCAGCTCGGAGTTCAACGTGCACCTGACGGAGTCGGTGCTCGCGCGCATCCAGATCACGGTGCGCACGCGCCCCGGCCACATCCCCGACTACGACGCGCGCGAGATCGAGGAGCTCCTGATCGCCTCGGCCCGGCGCTGGGACGATGACCTGAAGGCCGCGCTGATCGAGGAAGCGGGCGAGGCGCGCGGCAACGCCCTGCTGCGCCGCTTCGGCCACGCCTTCCCGGCGGGCTATCGCTCCGAGTTTGCCGCGCGTGCCGCGGTGCCCGACATCGAGATGATGGCCGCGATGAGCGAGGCCGAGCCGATCGCGATGGCCTTGTACCGCCCGCTCGAGGCGCCGCCCGGTGCGCTGCGCTTCAAGCTGCTGCGCCTGGGCGAACCGCTCACGCTGTCGGGCAGCCTGCCGATGCTCGAGCACATGGGGCTGAAGGTGCTCGACGAGCATCCGCACCACGTCACGCCTCTGGACGGCAAGCCGATCTGGATTCACGACTTCGGTCTCGAGAGCGGCCTCGGCGACGCCGACGTCGAGATCGACACGCTGCGCCCGGTGTTCGAGGATGCGTTCGCCGCGATCCTGCGCGGCGAGGTCGAGGACGACGACTACAACCGCCTCGTCGTCCTCGCGCATGTCCCGGTGCGTGAGATCGTCGTGCTGCGCGCCTATGCGAAGTACATGCGACAGATCGGGTTTCCGCTGTCGCAGGCCTTCATCAAGGCGACGCTCGCGGCGCACCCGGCGATCGCACGCCAGCTCGTCGAGCTCTTCATCGCGCGCTTCGACCCGGCCGCGCCGGAGGGCGCTTCGCGCGCCGCCGAACGGGTCGCGGCGATCGAGCGTGCGCTCGAAGGCGTCGACAACCTCACGGAAGACCGCGTGTTGCGCCAGTTTCTCGGCCTGATCCAGGCGACCACGCGCACCAACTACTGGCGCCGTGATGCGGCGGGCGCGCCGCGCAGCTTCGTCTCGTTCAAGTTCGACTCGTCCAAGGTGCCCGGCCTGCCCGAGCCGAAGCCGATGTTCGAGATCTTCGTCTACTCGACGCGCTTCGAGGGCGTGCACCTGCGCGGCGGGCGCGTCGCGCGCGGCGGCCTGCGCTGGTCGGATCGGCCGGAGGATTTCCGCACCGAGGTGCTCGGCCTCGTGAAGGCGCAGATGGTGAAGAACACGGTCATCGTGCCGGTCGGCTCCAAGGGCGGCTTCGTGCTGAAGAAGGCGCCGCCCGCGACCGACCGCGAGGCGTTCATGAAGGAAGGCGTGGCCTGCTACCAGGACTATCTGCGCGGCCTGCTCGACATCACCGACAACCTGGTCGGCACCGACGTCGTGCCGCCGCCGCAGGTGGTGCGCCACGACGACAACGACCCCTATCTCGTCGTCGCTGCCGACAAGGGCACCGCCACCTTCTCCGACTACGCCAACGGCATCAGCAAGGAGTACGGCTTCTGGCTCGGCGATGCGTTCGCCTCGGGCGGCTCGGTCGGCTACGACCACAAGGCGATGGGCATCACCGCGCGCGGCGCGTGGGAGTCGGTCAAGCGCCACTTCCGCGAACTCGGCGTCGACACGCAGAGCACCGACTTCACGGTGGCCGGCATCGGCGACATGTCGGGCGACGTGTTCGGCAACGGCATGCTGCTGTCGCGCCACATCAGATTGGTCGCCGCGTTCGACCACCGCCACATCTTCCTCGACCCGACCCCCGACGCGGCGCCCAGCTTCATCGAGCGCGAGCGCCTGTTCAAGTTGCCGCGCTCTTCGTGGGCCGACTACGACGCGAGCCTGATCTCCGCCGGCGGCGGCATCCATGCGCGCAGCGCGAAGTCGATCAAGCTGACGCCCGAGGTGAAGGCCGCGCTCGACATCTCCGCCGACGCCCTGACGCCGACCGAGCTCGTCAACGCGATCCTGAAGGCGCCGGTCGACCTGATCTACAACGGCGGCATCGGCACCTATGTGAAGTCGTCCGAGGAGTCGCATGCGCAGGTCGGCGACCGCGCCAACGACGCGCTGCGCGTCGACGGCCGCGAGTTGCGCTGCAAGGTCTTCGCCGAAGGCGGCAACCTGGGCTGCACCCAGCTCGGGCGGATCGAATTCGCGCTCGCCGGCGGGCGCATCAACACCGACGCGATCGACAACTCGGCCGGCGTCGACACGTCGGACCACGAGGTCAACATCAAGATCCTGCTCGGCCTGCCGATCGTCGAGGGCGAGATGACCGAAAAGCAGCGCAACGCGCTGCTGCCCGAGATGACCGACGAAGTCGCCGCGCTCGTGCTGCGCGACAACGTGTTCCAGACGCAGGTGCTGTCGGTCACCGGGCGCATCGCGCCGCAGATGCTCGACGCCCAGGCGCGCTTCATGCAGTTCCTCGAGAAGGCCGGGCGCCTGAACCGCGCGATCGAGTACCTGCCGACCGACGAGCAGATCGCCGAGCGGCGCGCCGAAGGGCTGGGGCTGACGACGCCGGAGCGCGCCGTGCTGCTCGCCTACGCCAAGATCTGGATCTACGACGAGCTGCTCGCCTCGCCCCTGCCGGACGACCCGTGGGTCGCGACGACGCTGACGCGCTACTTCCCGCAGGTGCTGCGCGACCGCTTCGCGCAGTGGATGCCGCGCCACCCGCTCAAGCGCGAGATCATCGCCACCTACGTCGTCAACAGCATGTTGAACCGCGTCGGCAGCACCTATGTGCACCGCCTCGCCGAGAGCACCGGCGCGCGCCCGCACGAGATCGTGCGCGCCTACCTGATGAGCCGCGACATCTTCGGCCTGGTGCCGATGTGGCGCGAGATCGAGGCGCTCGACAATCTGGTGCCCGACGAAGTGCAGTCGCGCATGCTCGTGCACACCAGCGCGCAACTCGAACGCGGCACCACCTGGCTGCTGCGCTCGCGCCGCCTCGCCGACGACATGGCGCAGACGATCGAGTACTTCAAGCCCGGCGTCGAGGCCCTCTCCGCGCGGCTGCACGAGCTGCAGGGCCCCGGCGAGCGCGCGCGCGTCGAGGCCGAAGCGGCGCGCCATGTCGCCGAGGGCGTGCCGCCGGAACTCGCGCAGCGCGTCGTCAGCTTCGACGCCCTGCACGGCATGCTCGACATCGCCGAAGCGGCCGGCAGTGCCGCGCAGCCGGTCGAACTCGTCGCCGAGATCTACTTCGCCGTCGCCAACCTGCTCGGCCTGCCCTGGCTGCGCGACAAGATCGCCGCGCTGCCGGGCGACCAGCACTGGCGCATGCTCGCCAAGGTTGCGATGCAGGACGACCTGACCGACCTGCAGCGCGCGATCACGGTCGCCGCGCTCGCCGGCGGCGACGAAGGCGCGCCCGCCCCGGCGCGCGTGGCTGCCTGGCAGCAGGCAAACGCCCGCGCCCTCGAACGCGCGGCGCAGCTGCTGGCCGAACTGCGTGCCGCGCCGACGACGGATTCGGCAATGCTGTCGGTGACCCTGCGCGAGCTGCGCGCGCTGCAGGCTTGAGCGGCGCTCCTTCGCGCTAAGAACGCTCCGGGCGTGCTCCGGGGCGCGCTCGACAACTGCCGGCGCAACACGGTCTTTTTCGGACCGCCGGCTGGTGCCGCCGAATGGAAGAATTCGGATCGCATGAAGACCGCCGAATCGACATCCATGCAGCACGCGTTGCTCGGTTTGGCGCCCGCCGCCATCATCGTCGTCGGCGCCCACGGGCAAGTGAACTTCGCCAACGCCGCCGCCGCACGCCTGTTCGGGTGTGATCCGAGCAGCCTCACGCTGGACGATCTCGCGTCACCGCCGGCGCGAGACGCGGTCACCGGCTATCGGACCGCACTGTCGGGCAGCGCTCCGCCGATGACGATGTTCTTCAGCGGCGAGTTCCGGCACGTGGACGGCAGGGCCCTGTGGATCGAGATCCTGGGTGTCAACCTGACGAGCCACGCACAAATCCGGGGCCTGGCGCTGTCCCTGGTCGACGCAACACCGCATAGGCAGGAGATCGAAGCGCTCTCCCGGCTTGCCGTCACCGACGCGCTGACCGGCGTGGGCAATCGCACGCACTTCATGCAAAGTCTCGAGGCGGCGCTGCGCGATCTGCCGGAGTGCGTCGTGGGTTCGATCGACGTCGATCAATTCAAGAGCGTGAACGACAGGGTCGGTCACGCCGAGGGCGACCGTGTCCTGGTGGCGTTCGCACGGCGCCTGGTCGGCGCGCTGCCGGACAAGGCTGTCGTCTGTAGGGTGGGTGGCGACGAGTTCGCAGTCGTGATTCCGGGGGCTTTGACGCCTGCTCTGCGCGAGGCCTTCGGTCAACTCGCGCGTGTAGAGCTTGCACCGGATCTTGGGTCAGACGAGGTGAAGTTCGTCACTGCGTCGATCGGCCTGACCCTGGGCGGGAAGCGAAACATTCATGCTGTCACCCAGGAAACCGACGTCGCGGTCTTCGTTGCCAAGATCCGCGGACGGCAGCAAGTGGTGGTCCATGACGCCGATACCGCGCGGGAGTTGCGCGCCTACCGCGGAGACAGTGAAGCGATCGACCGGCTCGCGGAGCAAAACCGGCGGCTCCACGCCGAGGCGCGCACCGACGCGCTGACCGGGCTGGCCAACCGGCGTGCACTGGCCGAAGTCGAGCCGCTCATCGTCGGCAACCCGGGGAGTCGCTGGGCGACCTGTGCCGTGTTGTTCATCGATGTCGACTGCTTCGGCCGCTACAACAAGTTGTATGGCGACAGGGCCGGAGATATCGCATTGCAGGCCATCGCGTCGGGCTTGCAGGCCGCGGCGCGCAGCACGGACCTCGTGTATCGCAAGGGTGGCGAGGAGTTTGTCGTCATCCTTCCTCACACCGACTTCGCCGTGGCCTGGGCCGTGGCGGAGCGCATGCGCGAGAAGATCGCTCAACTCGACATCGTGCACGCCGAGGGCGGCCCGGACAAGAAGGTCTCGGTCCTTGTCTCGGTTGGCGTCGTGCGCCCCGGCGGCGCGGTGGCTTCCGCCGTCGTGGCGTCGGGGGACGAAGCCATGCGTGCCAAGGAGGCCGGACGTCGCGGGAGCGTGGTCGGCTCCCCGTGATCTGTGACGCTGGCCGATGCGCGATTCGACGCCGCATTGCAGCGTCACTGCGCATGGGTTAGTCTGGCGCACTGGAACAACCTGTTGAAGGAGCTGCCCTTGAAGTTCACGACCCCGATCCGCATCACCGCGTTCGCCTCGCTCGCGGTGCTCGCCGCCTGCGCGACCGCGCCCAACACGCCGCAGGAGAAGATGACCTTCTTCGTGACGAGCGCGAATCCCGGCAAGGGCGCCGATTTCGGCGGCCTCGCCGGTGCCGACGCACATTGCCAGGCGCTCGCCTCCGCGGTCGGCGCCGGCAAGCGCACCTGGCACGCCTATCTGAGCACGACCGAGAACGGCGTGCCGGCGGTCGCCGCGCGCGATCGCATCGGCAGCGGGCCGTGGCAGAACGTGAAGGGCGTCGTCATCGCGAACAACGTCGCCGAACTGCATGGCAACAACAACATCACCAAGCAGACCGCGCTGACCGAGAAGGGCGATGTCGTCAACGGCCGCGGCGACACGCCGAACATGCACGACATCCTGACCGGCTCGCAGCCGAGCGGCATCGGCATCGCCGGGCAGGGCGTCGACACCAACTGCGGCAACTGGACCAAGAGCGGCGCCGGTGCGGCAATGGTCGGCCACAGCGACCGCATGGGCCTGGACGACAGCGTGCCCGCGAAGTCGTGGAACTCGTCGCACCAGTCGCGCGGCTGCAGCATGGACGCGCTCAAGAGCACCGGCGGCGCCGGGCTGCTCTACTGCTTCGCAGTGAACTGATCGCGATCTGATGTGGCCGGGAGCGGGCCGCGATCGGCCCGCCTTCCCGCCGTCAGCCTGCGTCTGGCGGCGCGCTGGATAACCCGGCGCGGCGCCCGGCGAGCGCCGGCAGCTTGTGGCGCACTTCTGCGATGCGCGCGGGGTCGACATCGGCGCTGACCACACCCTCGCCCTCGGGCAGGCAGCCGAGGACGACGCCCCAGGGGTCGACGATCATGCTGTGGCCCCAGGTGCGCCGGCCGTTCTCGTGGCGCCCGCCTTGCGCGGGCGCGATCACGTAGGCCTGGTTCTCGACGGCGCGCGCGCGCAACAGCAACTCCCAGTGCGCTTCGCCGGTCGGGTAGGTGAACGCCGAGGGCACCGAGAGCAGATCGCAGGGCGCAGCCGCGCCGAGTGCGCGGTACAGCTCCGGGAAGCGCAGGTCGTAGCAGACGCTCAGGCCGACGCGCAGCGGGGGCTCGCCGCCGGACGCCGCGGCGTCGAACGCGACCGGCTCGGTGCCGGCTTCGAGCACGCGGGATTCGTCGTGGGCTTCGTGGCCTGACTTGAACGAGAACAGGTGGATCTTGTCGTAGCGCGCCGCCTGCGCGCCGTCCGGCGTGTAGACACAACAGGCGTTGCGCACGCGCTGCGGGTTGCCCTCGATGCGCATCGGCAGCGTGCCGCCGATCAACCACACGCGGCTGTCGCGCGCCATCTGCGCGAGCGCAAGCTGGATCGGGCCGTCGCCCGCCGTTTCGGCGTGCGCGAGCTTGTCGCGCTCGTGGCGCCCGAGCAGGCAGAAGTACTCGGGCAGGGCGACGAGGCGTGCGCCGTCTGCCGCCGCCTGCGCGACGAGGCGCCGCGCAGCGTCGAGGTTGCGCACCACGTCCGGCGTCGAGATCATCTGCACCGCTGCGATCTTCATCGTCCTTGCCCTCCCGCTTCTGCGCTCAACGTGCCGGCGATGATGCACCCGATGCACCCGATGCACCCGAGGCGGGGCCTGAAGGCGCCGGCGCCGGCACCGCGCCGCGGCGCGCCACGGGCTCGACGACCGGATCGGCCCACGACCCGGTGACGCGGAACTCGCGCGTGCTGGCCTCGATCATCGGCTCGCGCAGCAGCATCTGCGCCAGCAAGGTGCCCAGGCCGATCGCCGGGTTGATCACCGCGACCGCGAGCGACGCGGCTTCGACGTTCAACTCGGGCACGACGATGATGCGCAGGTCCTGCGTCTCGTGCGCGAGGTCGGCACTGCCTTGCATCAGCACCGTCGCCAGCGCGCCGGAGACGACGAGCTTGTCCGTGCTGGCGACGCCGGCGTCGATCTTCACGTCGCCGATGATGCTGTCGAACGCGAAGCCTTCTAGAAAGACATCGCGGAAGTCGAACGTCAGGCGGCGCGCGAGGGACTGCAGGCTCAGCACGCCGAGCAGGCGCGCCGCGCCGGGCTGCGCCTGCAGGAACTGGCCCGAGCCGATCGCGACCGTCACGTCGCCTGTCATGCTCGGGTAGTCCATCGCGAAGGGCGAACCGAGCCAGCCCACCGTGCCCTTCAGGCTGCCCTTGCCGCCGCGCACGACGCCGGGCGTGCCGGTGCGATCGAGAAACGCACCGCTGTCCTCGAGGTCGAGCACGAAATCGAACTCTGCGCGGCGTTGGCCGCTGCCCGGCCCTGCGCGCACTTCGGCCCAGCGGCCGGTCGCGTTCAGGCCCGCTTCGGGCAGGCCCAGATGCAGCCGCGTGAGCACCCATTCGCGCACCGGCTTCTGGCGATTCACGGCCTTCACTTCGAGGCTGCCCAGGTGGCGCCCGCGCAGCTCGAAATCCTCGACCAGGATGTCCAGCGATGGCAGGCTCGCCGGCGACTGCTCGAGCAGGTGCGTGACTTCCTCGACCTCGGCCTTGGGTACGTTCAGGCGCGACAAGCGGGCGCGGACGTGGCCGCCTTCCAGGGCCGCCGGTCCCTGCGCATCGACGCCGTGCGCGCCATACTCGACATAGCCGGCGAGTTGATCGGCGTCGAGCGTCGCGCGCCACTGGCCTTCGAACTGCGAGATGCCGGCCGTGACGCGGGTCAGCGTGCGTCCGCTGACGCGAAGCTCCTGCACCTCGAGCCCGATCTGCGTCGGCACGAAGCCGCTTGCCGCCGGCGCGCCGGCAGTGCCCGGCGTGGCGTACAGCAGTTCCTGCGTCGCCGCCTGCCAGGCGTCGAGATCGAGCGCCTTCAGGCTGATCTGCGCCGCAACGCCGCGCTCCGGCGTCGGCGCCGGCACGAACATGCCGATGCCGCCGCGCAGCACGCTGGTCTCGCTGCCGGAGGTCTCGAACTGGTACTGCGCCTCGACGACCTTGCCGAGTTCGACGCGCAACCTGTCCGGCTGCGCCCCGCTGCCCGTTCCGACCACACCGCCGGTTCCGCCCGCAGCGGCCGCGGCGCGAGGCACGAGCGTCAGCTGCACCCGCAGCGGCAGCGCCGTGTCGGCTGTCTTCGCAAGCGGCGCGGGCAGCGTCGAGGCGGCGCCGACGAGGTCGCTCGTCAAGCTGATCTCCTGCGGGCCCGCGGGTGGGCGCACGAGCGCGAGCCGGTAGCGTGCCTGGCCGCTGAGCGAGGCGGCAAGCCGCGAGAGCACGGGCCATTCCGATGCATGGCGCAGGGCATCGACGCTGGCGCTGCCCTGCGCGACGATGCGCAGCGAGGCGTCGGCCTGGGTACCGCCGTTGACGACCGTGTCGCCGCCCAGCACCTTCGCCTTCATCGCCGTGAGCATGAAGCCCTTGTCGTTGAAGTCGAGCTGGCCGCGCACCTCGCCCAGCACGGGCATGTCCGGCCGCAGGCGCACATCGCTGCCGTCGAGCTTCACGCTGCCGCTGGCGACGACGCTGGCCGGGTTCTGCAGCGGCAGCTCGAGCGCAAGCGCGAACTTGCCGTTGCCGCCGGCGCTCATCTCGCGCAACGCGCCGTCCAGCCGGTCGCCCGCGGGCGTTGTGTTGATGATCTTCAGGACGTCCGCCACCGGCCCCTGGGCATGTGCCTGCAAGGCCAGCACGCGGCGCCCGAAGAGGTCGGCGATGCCGCCCTTGAGGTCGGTGAGATCGAGGCCGAGCAGTTGCCCGCGTGCGGCCTCGAACGACAGCGCACCGCGGTCGATGACGATCTCGCCCTGCGCCCGCTCCAGCGCGGGCCAGGGCGATGCGGCGCCGTCGCTGCCTGGTGCGTAGGCGAAGCTGAGGTCGTCGGTCTCGATCGCGACACGGAACTCGCCGCTGCGGCGGTCGTGAAACGGGAAGTCCGCGAGCTGGCCGCGAATCCGGAAGCTCACGCTTTGCAGCGTGCCGCCGACCACGGCGTGCTGCACATAGTCTCGCGCGGCCTGCGGCATCGCCAGCGGAAGATAGCGCGCGACGCGCGTCGCGACCGCGTTCGTGAGCGTGGCGTCGAGATCGAGCGCGCCGGGCGCGCGTGCTGCCTGCTCGCCCTTCGTGGCGGCAGCGCCCTGCGCCGCATCGCCAGAACGCCAGGTCGCGCTCACTTCGCCGCGCGCATCGGCGTTGGCGACGCGGCCATGGCTGAGCTTGACCTCGATCGCGTGCGGCTGCCCTGGGCGCGTGTCGATGCGCCAGTTGAGCTGGCCGCTGAATTCGGAAAACGGCAGCGTCGGCTCCTCGAACACGCCCGGCAACTCGATCGCGCCGTCCTTGACGGCGAGGCTCGCCTGCCCGCCCGCTTCGGTCGCGGCGAACTTGAGCGTGGCGTTGCGCACGCCGGGGCGCGCCACGCCCGCGCCGGCATCGCCGGCCGCGAGCGAGACGCCGTCGAGCGCGGCCGCCACCCGATAGCGCGTGGGGGCGTCGATCGCGCCCTCCCAGGACGCCTCGACGTCGGTTGCCTGGCCCTGCGGGTCGAGCTGTGCGAGCAGCTCGCGCAGCTCGGTGCCGAGCGGAATGCGCCGCGCCGTCTGGGCGACGACGCCAAGGTCCAGCCGCTCGGTCTTGAACGCGCCGCCGGTGAGCGTGCCGTCGGCGTCCTGCGTCCAGCGCATGTCGAGATCGCCGGGCGACCAGCGCACGCCGTCGCCGGTGACGAGCGTGAAGCCGCGCAGCCCGGCGCTGGCGGCACCGGGTTCGCGGGTGCCGATGAAGCGCCCCTGCAGTTCGCGCACGGCCAGCGGCTCGATCTTCTCGCCCAGCCGCAGCGAGACGGCGCGCAGCGCGAGGTCGGCCGTGAGGCCGTGCGGCGTGCCGTCCCTGATGTCGATCCAGGCGCGCGCAGCACCGACGCCGCGGTCCAGGTCGAACGGCACGTCGATGTCGCGTGCCAGCGCGCTGGCGTCGATCCGCGGCAGATCGACGTAGATGCGCCCCGACCAGGTACGCCAGTTCCCGGGCTGCGCGAGCAGCGGCTGCGTGAATTCGCCGCGCAGCGTGAAGCGTTCGCCGGTTGCACTCGGCGGCGTCGCATCGACGCGAAACGCGTGGCGATGGAGCGCATTGCGCACGACGATGTCGACCGCGGCGAGTTCGAGCGGCGGCGCGTCGCGGCGCTCGTCGCGCCAGCGCAGCGTCCCGCCGCGGATCACGAACTCGTGCTGCTTGAAGAACCAGTCGGCGGCGTCGGCCGTGCCGTCGCGCTGCGCGCCGCCGAAGTCGATGCCGGCGACGAACAGGCGGCCCTCGGCGTCGCGCCGCACGTCGAGTTGCGCGCCGTCGATCACCAGTTGCGCGAGGCGCAGCTCGCGCGTCGCGATCGAGGTCAGCAGCGAGCGCAGCGAGATCGACGCGACGGCATGCGGCAGCTGCAGCGCCGGCTCGAGTTGCGCGTCGAGCAGTGCCACGTCGCGCATCTCCAGCACGGCGCCGAAGCTGCCCGAGCGCGCCGCGATCGCGCCGATGCGCACCGGCACCCCCAGCGCCTGGCTGGTCTTGGTCTCGATCAGCGGACGCCAGCGTTCGATGTGCGGCAGAATTGCCCACTGCAGGGCCAGCCACGCCAACAGCACGAGGCCGCAGGCGGCGACGCTCAGCGATCCGAGGATGCGCGCCGCGCGGCCTGCCAGGGGCCACCAGCGCGGCGCCCGCGCAACGACGGGAAGGGGATCATCGGACATGGATCATCGGGAAAGCCTGCCCCGCCGGGGGTCGCGTCGAAACTCTTCGGGGCTGTCGCATGCCGGCGCCCGCGGCGCCGCAGCCCCGGCCCTGCGGCCCAGGGCAATCTAGCACAAGGGTCGTCGCGCACCGCATGAGTTCGCCGCCGCTTCCGCTCGCCCTGGCGCAGGCCGCGCAAGCTGCGCACAGCCGCTTCGTGCAGCGTGTGCGCCGGCGCTACGGCGGCGATCTCGAACAGCTCGCGCCCGGCCTGCCCGACAGCGCGTCGATCGCCGCGCTGATCGCGTCGTTGCAGCGTGGCGGGCGCGACCTTGCATCGGCGATGCGGGTCGCGCGCCAGCTCGTGCTCGAACGCCTCGCGGTGCTCGACATCGAGCACGCGGCGGCGATGCCGGACATCACCGCCGCGATGACGGCGCTCGCCGAGACGACGCTCGACCTCGCGCTCGCGCAGGCGCGCGCGGAGCTCGACGCGCGCACCGGCGTCGCCCGCAACGAGGCCGGCGAGACGATCGAGTTCTGGGTCGTCGGCATGGGCAAGCTCGGCGCGCGCGAGCTCAACGTGTCGTCCGACATCGATCTCATCTACGTCTACGAGGACGACGGCGTGACCGACGGTGCGCAGCCGGTCAGCGCGCACGAGTACTTCTCGCAGCTCGCCAAGCTGCTCTACACACTGATCGGCGAGACGACCGACGACGGCTTCGTGTTCCGCGTCGATCTCGCGCTGCGGCCGAACGGCAACTCCGGCCCGTCGGTCGTCAGCCTGGCGATGCTCGAAGAGTATTTCATGGTGCAGGGCCGCGAATGGGAGCGCTTTGCCTGGCTCAAGAGCCGCGTCGTCGCGCCGCGCGCGAGCGTGACCAACGGCCGCGCGTTCGCGCTGCGGTCCACGGTGACCTCCTTCGTCTATCGCAAGTACCTCGACTACGGCGTGTTCGAGGGCCTGCGCCAGTTGCATCGCAAGGTGCGCGACGAGGCGCAGCGTCGCGCCGCCGGCCGGCCCGAGCGCGCCAACGACGTCAAGCTCTCGCGCGGCGGCATCCGCGAGATCGAGTTCATCGTGCAGCTGCTGCTCGTCGTGCGCGGCGGCCAGTTCCCGGAGATCCGTACCCGCTCGACGCTCTCGGCACTGCAAAAGCTCACCGCCGGCGGGCTGATGAATGCGGCGAGCGCCGAACGGCTCGCCGACGCCTACACGCTGCTGCGGCGCGTCGAGCACCGCATCCAGTACCTCGACGACCAGCAGACGCATCTGCTGCCCACCGCCGATGGCGACCTCGAGTGGATCGCGCGCAGCCTCGACCCCGAGACCGGCGCCTGCGCGATGTTGTCGCGCCTCGGTGAAGCGCGCGAGTTCGTCGCCACCGAGTTCGACGCCCTGCTGCACGACGGCCGCGCGCCGGCCTCGGGCTGCCGCAGTTGCGGCAACACGTCGCTGCCGATCGACAGCGACGAATTCATCGACGGCCTGCCGGAGCCGCTCGCCGCGCGCGTGCGGACCTGGAGCGCGCAGCCCAAGGTGCAGGTGCTGCGCGACGAGAGCAAGCTGCGCCTCGCGCGCCTCGTCGGCGGCGCGGCGCAGGCGGTCAAGGACGGTGCGTGCACGCCGGATGCGGTGTCGCGCTTCATCGACTGGATCGAGCCGCTGCTGCGGCGCGAGAGCTATCTCGCGCTGCTCGTCGAGCGGCCCGAGGTGCTGCGCCGCTTGCTGCGCCTGCTCGGCCTCGCGCGCTGGCCGATGCGCTACCTGATGCGCCACCCGGGCGTGATCGACGAACTCGCCGACGAGCGGCTGCTGCACGGCCGCTTCGACGGCGCGGCGCTGCTCGCCGACCTCGACGCGCGCCACGCGGCGTGGGAGCGCGCCGGCGAGGCGGACGAGGAATCGCTGCTCGACACGCTGCGCCGGGCACACCATGCCGAGGTGTTTCGCACCCTGGTGCGCGACGTCGAAGGCCACATCACCGTCGAGCAGGTGGCCGACGACCTGAGCGCGCTCGCCGACGCGACGCTGCATTGCGCGATCCAGTGGGCCTGGAAGCACCTGAAGCAGGCGCACCGCGCGACACCCCGCTTCGGCGTCATCGCCTACGGCAAGCTCGGCGGCAAGGAGCTCGGCTACGGCAGCGATCTCGATGTCGTGTTCGTCTACGACGAAAGCGACGACCGCGCCGAGCCCGATCAGGTGGCCGAGGTCTACGCCGCCTTCGTGCGCAAGCTGATCGGCTGGCTGACGCTGCGCACCGCGGCCGGCGAGCTGTTCGACATCGACACCGCGCTGCGCCCGAACGGCAACTCGGGCCTGCTCGTGACGGCGATGAGCACCTTCGAGCGCTACCAGGAAGGGCGCGGCAGCAACACCGCGTGGACCTGGGAGCACCAGGCGCTCACCCGGGCGCGCTTTTGCGCCGGCTGGCAGGCGCTGGCGCCGCGCTTCGAGGCCGCGCGCCGTGCGGTGCTGTGCGCGCCGCGCGACCCGATCGCGCTGCGCACCGAGGTGCAGGCGATGCGCGAGAAGGTTCGCGCCGCGCGGCCGGTGAAGGGCGGGCTGTTCGACGTCAAGCACAGCCCGGGCGGCATGATGGACGTCGAGTTCGCCATCCAGTACCTCGTGCTCGCGCACAGCGCGGCGCATGCCGAACTGCTGGACAACGTCGGCAATATCGCCTTGCTGCGCCGTGCCGAGGCCTGCGCGCTGCTGCCACCCGGCGTCGGCACGGCGGCGGCGGATGCCTACCGCGAATTGCGCCGCGCGCAGCATGCGGCCCGCCTCGACGAGCGCCCGACCCAGGTCCAGCCCGAGGCGATGGGCGCTGCGCGCGACGCCGTGCTCGCACTGTGGCACGCGGTGTTCGGCGCCGAGGCCGAGCGCGACACCGAGCGCGACGCCGACTCCAGCACCGGCGCGTGAGCGCCATCGCGCGTCACGGTGGGGTGACGTGAGCGCCGCCGCCCGCCGCGACGGCGCGCAGGTCGCCTGGTGGCGCCGCCCCGGCCGGGCCTGGCTTGCGCTCGCCGGGCTGCTCGCGCTCGGTGGCGCGCTCGGCTACGGCCGGCCGGAGGCAACCCTCGCGTCGCTCGACTGGCAGCCCGCGCTCGTGCTCGCCGAGCCGTGGCGCATGCTGAGCGCGGCCTTCGTGCACTACAGCCTGCTGCACCTGATCGGCAACGCCGCCGGGCTCGCGCTGACCGCTGCCTACGGCTGGGCCGCGCGCGTGCCGCCGCGCATCGCGCTCGCCTGGCTCGTGGCCTGGCCGCTGACGCAACTCGGCCTGCTCGTGCAGCCCGGGTTGCTGCACTACGGCGGCGTGTCGGGCGTGGTGCACGCCGGCGTCGCGATCGTCACGCTCTACGTGATCGTCGCCGGCCATCGTTGGGTCGGCGGGACGATCCTCGTGATGCTGTTCGTCAAGCTCGCAACCGAATCGCCGTTCGGCGCGCCACTGCAGCATGTGTCGGGCTGGGACATCGCGCTGGCGCCGATCGCGCATGCGACCGGCGTCGCCGCCGGCCTGCTGTGCGGCGCCGTCGCCGAGGCGCTCGCGCGCGCGGCGAAGACGGGGCGAGAGGAAGGGCGACAAGCGGGGCGGCCGGATGCGGCCTCGTAAAATGAACGGTTTCGCATCCTCTCGCACTGGAGCCGCATGGCCTCGACCCAAACCACCCTGATGGCCAACGCGATCCGTGCGCTGGCGATGGACGCCGTGCAGCAGGCCAACTCCGGCCACCCCGGCGCGCCGATGGGCATGGCCGACATGGCGGTCGCGTTGTGGTCGCGCCACCTGCGCCACAACCCGGCCGACCCGCACTGGGCGAACCGTGACCGCTTCGTGCTCTCGAACGGCCACGCGTCGATGCTGCTCTACGCGCTGCTGCACCTGACAGGCTACGAGCTGCCGATGAGCGAGCTGCGCAACTTCCGCCAGCTCGGCAGCAAGACGCCGGGCCACCCCGAGCATGGCCTCACGCCCGGCGTCGAGACGACGACCGGGCCGCTCGGCCAGGGCTTCGCGAACGCGGTCGGCATGGCGCTCGCCGAGAAGCTGCTCGCGCATGAGTTCAACCGGCCGGGCCACGCGATCGTCGACCATCACACCTATGTCTTCCTCGGCGATGGCTGCATGATGGAAGGCATCAGCCACGAGGCCGCCGGTCTCGCCGGCGCGTGGAAGCTCGGCAAGCTCGTCGCGCTCTACGACGACAACGGCATCTCGATCGACGGCGGCGTCTCGCCCTGGTTCATCGACGACACGCCGCGCCGCTTCGAGGCCCACGGCTGGCACGTGATCCCGGGCGTTGACGGCCAGGACGCGGACGCCGTCGACGCCGCGATCACGCAGGCCCACGCGGTGACGGACCGGCCGACGCTGATCTGCTGCAAGACGACGATCGGCGAGGGTTCGCCGCACCGCGCCGGCACCGCCAAGGCGCACGGCGAGGCGCTCGGCGCGGACGAGGTCAGGCTCACGCGCGAGGCGATCGGCTGGCCCTACGAGCCCTTCGTCATCCCCGAGAAGGTTTACGAGGCCTGGGACGCGCGCGCCGCCGGTATCAAGGCGCAGACCGCCTGGGCGAAGGCGTTCGATGCCTATCGCGCGGCCCACCCCGAGCTTGCCGCCGAGTTCACCCGCCGCACGGGCGGCGCGCTGCCGGCGAACTGGACGCAGGCCGCCGTCGATGCCGCGATCGCCGCGCAGGTCAAGGCCGAGACGGTCGCCAGCCGCAAGGCAAGCCAGATCGCGCTCGAGGCCTTCACGCAGACGCTGCCCGAACTGCTCGGCGGCAGCGCCGACCTGACCGGATCGAACCTGACCAACACCAGCCACACGCCCGCGCTGCGTTTCGACGCGACGACCGGTGCCTCCAACGGCGGGCGCCACATCAACTACGGCGTGCGCGAGTTCGGCATGGCGGCGGTGATGAGCGGCATCGGCCTGCACGGCGGCTTCATCCCCTACGGCGGCACCTTCCTCACGTTCAGCGACTACTGCCGCAACGCGATCCGCATGGCCGCGCTGATGAAGCAGCGCGTCGTCTACGTCTTCACGCACGACTCGATCGGCCTCGGCGAAGACGGGCCGACGCACCAGAGCATCGAGCACGCATGGTCGCTGCGGCTGATCCCGGGGCTCGATGTGTGGCGCCCGGCCGATACGGCTGAGACGGTCGTCGCCTGGGTCGCCGCGATCGAGAACAAGGCGCGCCCGACGGCCCTGCTGCTGAGCCGGCAGAACCTGCCCTACCTGCCCAAGAGCGGGCTCGACGCCATCGCCAAGGGCGCCTACGTGCTCGCCGAGCCGGCCGAGGTCGGGCTCAGGAAGAAGGCGCAGGCCGTCATCATCGCCACCGGCTCCGAGGTGCAGCTCGCGCTTCACGCGCAGCAACTGCTCGCCGAGCGCGGCATCGCGGTGCGCGTCGTCAGCATGCCCTCGACGAGCGTCTTCGGCCGCCAGAGCGTCGCCTACCAGCAAAGCGTGCTGCCCGCCGGCGTGCCGCGCATCGCGGTCGAGATGGGCGTGACCGACGGCTGGTGGAAGTACGGCTGCGCGGCCGTCGTCGGCGTCGACACCTACGGCGAATCGGCGCCCGCGCCGGCGCTGTTCAAGCACTTCGGTTTCACCGCGCAGAACGTGGCGGACACGGTGCGCAAGGTGCTTGGGCGGGGTTGAGGCGCCGCGCGATGATCTTCAGGCGCGCGTTGGGCTGCCTGGTCGCGGCGGCGTTGTCCGGTCTGTGCGCGATCGCGCACGCGCAGATTGCGCCGGACGTATCAGCGTCTGCGCCGAACCGTGCGCTTCCGCCCTGCGAGTCTGCAACCTTCGAGCGGGGCATCAAGGTCGGCGTTCCGCCGGGCACACAGGTGCGGCCTTTAGGTGTCGTCGTTCGCGTGCTTCTCGAATTCCCTGAAGTGAATGCGGAACCGACAGTCACAGTGACGTTCAATTCGGGCGATCAGGCGTTCGCGGATGTGGTCATCGAGGAAGCAAAGACGTACAGACTGCCTTGCCTCAAGAAGGACAACGCGCTGCTCCTGCGCTACGTGCAGGAGGTTCAGTTCGTCGGTGGCGATGCTCCCAAGGTCATCTGGGGTCCAATTCGCCCGGCGGAACGCGGAAGTCTCGTCGCGCCGAAAACGGACTGTTTCAAGAGCGCGGACGGTTCACCGCGGTGGAGTCTTCAGTCACCGGGCGGGCCCGCCATCGGCATCGTCTTGAGCCGCGGCACGCAAAGTTCGAGCGCTGGAGGCAGCGTGATTGCCAAGATCACCTTTCGAGGGCCGGATGTCGCACCCGAGACAGAAATTCTGTTCCGCCGAGGGGACCGTTACTTCGAACACTCTGTCCGCGACTACGTCGCCGGTTACCGCTGGACGTGCATGAAAGAGGGCGACTTGCCAGTCGAGACGCGGCAGGTCTTCAACTTCTTGCCCAGAGACGCTGCACCGGTGCCGGCCAGGCTCACGCTGCAGCAGTTTCTTGGCGCGGTCGACAAGATCGCCGAGCAGAAAGTGCGCTTCGATTTCACGACAATGGGATGCCCGTTCACGTTTCGGCTGCATTACATGATGCCCTTCTGGTTGAACGACGTTGCCGAAGTCGGCGGCGCAAAGCCCGACCGGCGGGAATTCGTCGAATGGCTGCGCAACATCAAGGCCAAGCCCGAACTCAACCTCGACAACAAGCTCGTCGATCGAGACTTCGAGGTCAGCGTCCCCTGCCTCGTGCTCGACCTGCTCTGATCCGCGCTGAATGAAATTTGCAACTGAAGGAGTAAGAACATGACCATCAAGATCGGCATCAACGGCTTCGGCCGCATCGGGCGCATGGTGTTTCGTGCCGCCGTCCAGAACTTCGGCGACGACATCGAGGTCGTCGCGATCAACGATCTGCTCGAGCCCGACTACCTCGCGTACATGCTGCAGTACGACTCGGTGCACGGGCGCTTCAAGGGCAGCATCGCGGTCGACGGCAACACGCTCGTCGTCAACGGCAAGAAGATCCGCCTGACGCAGGAGCGCGATCCGGCGAACCTGAAGTGGGGCGCGGCGGGTGCCGACATCGTGATCGAGGCCACCGGCCTCTTCCTGACGAAGGAGGGCGGCGAGAAGCATCTGGCCGCGGGCGCGAAGAAGGTCATCCTGTCGGCGCCGTCGAAGGACGACACGCCGATGTTCGTCTACGGTGTCAACGACAAGACCTATGCCGGCCAGGCGATCATCTCGAACGCGTCGTGCACGACGAACTGCCTGGCG
>JAMLIM010000066.1 GCA_023954175.1 Rhizobacter sp. | reverse complement strand
CACCGTCGCGCGCCAGATCCCAGCCGTGGTCCGAGGTGGACTGCCCCTCGTCGTCCGGCACGAAGGTGCACTGCGCCGGGCGCCACTCGCGCACGAAGTCCATCAGGTTGTGAAACGGGTTGCCTTCGATGTTGTACTCGGCCGCCGGCCAGTCCTTCAGCAGTGCGGCTAGATCGCCCACATCGTCGGCGCGGATGTGGCGCGCGTCGGGCCGCGGGTGCACGGTGATGCCGGCAGCGCCGGCCTCGAGCACCTGGGTCGCCGCCAGCGTCACGCTCGGTATGCCGAGCGCGCGGCGGTTGCGCATCATCGCGACGAGATTGAGGTTGACCGACAGCGCCGTCGCGCCGCCACGCGCATCGAGCCCGGTCGTGACGAGAGGGTTCATAGACTTTGAAGTTCTAGCATCACTTGACGCGTGCGCATGGTGGGTGTGCCGAGATGATAGTGAAGCAGCGTGCGCAGTGCCGTCTTGAACGCCGGCAGCGCGCTCGCGCAGATCTGGCGCAGGGCGGCCATGCTGCCGTGTTCGAGCGCGGCTTGCGCGCCGATCAACACGCCGCCGGGCAAGCCGGGTTCGCCGCTGCCCGCAAGCGCGACACCCGCCTCGGGCCGCAGCACGAACAGCTCGCCCGCGCGCACTGCGCGCTGCGTCGCGGTGACGACGCTCAGATCGGGCAGCAGGCCGATTTCGCGCAGCAGCACGAGCTCGAACGCGCGCAACGCGGCCTGCACCTGCGCGTCGTCCGCGCGCACGAGCGCGGGCAGCGTCTGCGCGTAGGCGTCGAAGAGCCGCGCATGAGGGTCGCTGCGGGCGAGCAGTTTCATCAGCAACTCGTTGCAATGAAAGCCCGCGAAGAGCGCGGCGCCGGTCAGCATTGTCGCGCCTCCGGCCCATTCGGCGCCGCGCAGCGTCTGCACGTCGGGCGGCGCTTCGTCCTCGGCGCCGCGGCGCGGGCGGGACAGCGTCACCTGCACCTGCTGGAACGGCAGCAGGACGGCGCGCAACTGCGAGTACGGCCGCTTCGCGCCCTTGGCCGCGACCGCAAGCCGCCCCTGCTCGCGCGTGAACAGATCGAGGATCAGGCTCGACTCGCTCCAGTCGTAGCGGTGCAGCACGTAGGACTGCAGGGAGGACGGCTGGCGCACCGGGGCCACGCGTTGTCGCCTCGGGGCCGGCTATTCGTAGCCGTAGCTGCGCAGGTGCGCTTCGTCGTCGGCCCAGCCCGAACGCACCTTGACCCAGAGCTCGAGGAACACCTTCGCACCGAGCAGCGTTTCGAGCTCGACCCGCGCCTGCGCGCCGATGCGCTTCAGGCGGTCGCCACCGGCGCCGATGACGATGCCCTTGTGCGCCTCGCGCTCGACGATGATCGACGCGGCGATGCGCCTCAGCTCGCCCGCTTCCTCGAACTTGTCGATGACGACGGTCGAGGTGTAGGGCAGCTCGTCGCCGGTCAGGCGGAACAGCTTTTCGCGGATCAGCTCGCTCGCGAGGAAGCGCTCGCTGCGGTCGGTCAGCGCCTCCTCGTCGTGCAACCAGGCCTGTGCAGGCAGATAGGGCCGGACGATTTCGAGCAGGCGTTGCGTGTCGGCCGCCTTGCGGGCGGACAGGGGGACGAACTCCGCGAACGCATAGCGCTCCTGCATGCTGCGCAACCAGGGCGCGAGCTCGGCGCGGCGGCGCACCTCGTCGAGCTTGTTGGCGACCAGGATCACCGGCCGCGCGCCCTCGCCAGGTGCGGGCATCAATGCCAGCACCTTGGCGTCGTCGAGGCTGAAACGGCCCGCCTCGACCACGAACAGGATGACATCGACGTCGGACAGCACGCTCTTGACGGTGCGATTGAGCGTGCGGTTGAGCGCGGCGCCGTGCTGCGTCTGGAAGCCCGGCGTATCGACGAAGACGAACTGACTTTCGCCCAGCGTGCGGATGCCGGTGATGCGGTGGCGCGTCGTCTGCGCCCGGCGCGAGGTGATGCTGACCTTCTGCCCGACGAGCGCGTTGAGGAGCGTCGATTTGCCGACATTGGGCCGCCCGACGATCGCAACCAGGCCGCAATGCGGGGCCGGGCCGGACTCGTTCGCGCGATCGATCGGCGACGCGGATTCGGTCATCGAGGTGTCGTGCTCAGTTGCGCAGCGGGCCGCCGGGCGTATCGCTCGCCTTGAGCAGGTCGAGCATGCGGCGTGCCGCCTCCTGCTCGGCCTGGCGGCGCGAGCGGCCCTCGCCGCGCTGCGCGACGCCGAGCGCGCCGGCGCTGCATTCGACCTCGAAGGTCTGCGCGTGCGCCTGGCCGCGGGTGGCGCAGATGCGATAGACCGGCACCGGCAGGCGGCGCGCCTGCAGCCACTCCTGCAGTTCGGTCTTCGCGTCCTTGGCCCACGACTCGATGTCGGTCGTCGCGATCGGCTCGCCGAACAGGCGTCGCACGAGCGCCTGCGCCTGATCGAAGCCGCCCTCGATGTAGGTGGCGCCGATCAAGGCCTCGAGCGCGTCGGCCAGGATGGAGGGGCGCTGGGCGCCGCCGCCGCGCGCTTCGCCCTCGCTCAGCCGAAGCACATCGGGCAAGCCGAGCTCGAGCGCGACGCGATGCAGGCTGTCCTCGCGCACGAGGTGCGCCCGGACCCGCGTCAGATCGCCCTCGTCGGAGCCGGAGAAGCGCTCGAACAGCAGGCCCGAGATGGCGGCGCTCAGGATCGCATCGCCAAGAAACTCGAGCCGCTCGTTGTGGTCTGCGCCGAAGCTGCGGTGCGTCAGCGCGCGCGTCAGCAGCCCGGGCTGCGCGAAGCGGTAGCCAATGCGTTGCTGAAGTACTTCGAGCTTGCGATCCACCCCTAGCGGCCTGTCACTGCGATACCGGCTTGGAGCGACCGGAGTACTTGATCAGCAGGTAGACCGGACTCGCGAGTTCGATCTCCTTCTCGTAGTCGAAGCGGATCACCACCTTGTCGTCTTCCTTCGTGATCTTCAGATCCTGGCCGCCGATCGAGGAGATCGAGTATTCGATCTCCTTCTGGCGCTCGAACGCGGCGCGGATCTCGGGCACCGTGCCGAGCCCTTCGGCTGCCACGCGGTCCACCGCACGCTGGATTGTCAGGTACTCGTTGATGGTCGGCAGCACGCGCAGCGCAACGAGCGCGATCATGCCGATCACGATCGCCCACATCAAGAGCCCGAGCAACGTGATGCCGCGCTGCCGGCGGGACGATTCACAGACCATGCGTCAATGCTCCCTCAGTTCAATGCGAAACCACGGGTCGGCGCGCGGCGCGTCAGTTGAACGCGCCGATGCGCTTCAGGTCGCCGAAGTTCATCCAGACGAAGAATGCCTTGCCGACGATGTTCTCGTCGGGTACGAATCCCCAGAAACGTGAATCCTCTGAATTGTCGCGGTTGTCGCCCATCATGAAATAGTGTCCCGGCGGGACCTTGCAGGTCAGCCCTTCGGCGTCGTAGGTGCAGTTCTCGCGTGCCAGCGCCGAGCGTCGATCGTCGCCGCCGTAGAACGGCTGCAATTTCGGGTTGACCAGAATCCGGTGTTCGGCATTTCCGAGCCTTTCCTTGAATTGCGGCGCGTAACGCATGCTGTCTTCGTCGTAGTACTCGGGCAGCGGCTCGGTCGGAACGCGCACGCCGTTGACGTACAACTGCTGTGCACGGTAGCTGATCTCGTCGCCCGGCACGCCGACGACACGCTTGATGTAGTCGATGCTCGGGTCGCGCGGAAAGCGAAACACCATCACGTCGCCGCGTTCGGGGTCGTGGTTGGCGATGATCTTCTTGTTGAGGACCGGCAGCCGCACGCCGTAGTGGTATTTGTTGACGAGGATGAGGTCCCCGATCATCAGCGTCGGGATCATCGAGCCGGACGGGATCTTGAACGGCTCGAACAGGAAGGATCGCAGCAGAAAGACGACCAGGATGACGGGGAACAGGCCCGCGGTCCAGTCGAGCCACCAGGGCTGCGCGAGCACGGCGCGCTTCGCGACCGCCACATCGCCATCGACCTTCGAGATGCCGAGCTGGTCGAGCCTGCTGCGACGCTCCGCGTCCTGCGCCTCGAGCGCGGCCGCGGCGGCGCGCCGACGTGGCAGGAAGACGAAGCGCTCGGCCAACCAGTAGCAGAAGGTCACGACCGTCAGGACGAACAGCAGCAGCGAGAAGTTGCCGCTCCAGTAGCCGAAGTACCAGCCGCCGAGAAAGAGGCCCAGAAAGGCGTAGAGCAGTCCGGTCAATGAACCCATTGAGAGCTAGTCGTCCACTTGAAGTATGGCCAGGAAGGCTTCCTGCGGCACCTCGACGGTGCCGATCTGTTTCATGCGCTTCTTGCCGGCCTTCTGCTTCTCGAGAAGCTTGCGCTTGCGGGTGATGTCGCCGCCGTAGCACTTGGCGATCACGTTCTTGCGCAGGGCCTTGATTGTCTCACGCGCGATGATGTTGGCCCCGATCGCGGCCTGGATCGCAACGTCGTACTGCTGGCGCGAGATCAGCTCGCGCATCTTGGCCACGACGGCCCGGCTGCGGAACTGGCTCTGGCTGCGGTGGACGATGATCGAGAGGGCATCCACGCGGTCGCCGTTGAGCAGGATGTCGACCTTGACGACGTCGGCGGCGCGGTATTCCTTGAACTCGTAGTCCATCGACGCGTAGCCGCGCGAGACGCTTTTGAGCTTGTCGAAGAAATCGAGCACGATCTCGGCGAGCGGCATGTCGTAGGTCAGCATGACCTGGCGGCCGTGATAGGCCATGTTGATCTGCATGCCGCGCTTCTGGTTCGCAAGCGTCATGACCGGGCCGACGTAGTCCTGCGGCATGTACAGGTGGACGCTGACGATCGGCTCGCGGATCTCGCGGATGCGCCCGAGGTCGGGCATCTTGGACGGGTTCTCGACCTGCAGCACTTCGCCGTTGTTGAGCTCGACCTGGTAGACGACCGAAGGCGCGGTGGTGATCAGGTCCTGGTCGAATTCGCGCTCGAGCCGCTCCTGCACGATCTCCATGTGCAGCAGGCCGAGGAAGCCGCAGCGAAAGCCGAAGCCGAGCGCCTGGCTGACTTCGGGCTCGTAGCGCAGCGAGCTGTCGTTGAGCTTGAGTTTCTCGAGCGCATCGCGCAGCTGGTCGTACTCGCTCGCCTCGGTGGGGTAGAGGCCGGCAAAGACCTGCGGCTGGATTTCCTTGAAGCCTGGCAGCGCCTCGGTCGCCGGGCCTAGGTTGTTCGGCAGCTTCTTCTCGACCGTGATCGTGTCGCCGACCTTGGCCGCCTGCAGTTCGCGGATGCCGGCGACGATGAAGCCGACTTCGCCCGCGCTCAATCGCTCGCGCGCAACCGACTTCGGCGTGAACACGCCCAGCGTGTCGGCGGCATAGACGGCGTCGCTGGCCATCATCCGGAAGCGCTCGCCTTTCGACAGCGTGCCGTCGACGACGCGCACCAGCATGACGACGCCGACGTAGTTGTCGAACCAGGAATCAACGATCATCGCGCGCAGCGGCGCGTCGGGCTTGCCGCGTGGCGGTGGCATGCGGGTGATCACCGCCTCGAGGATGTCGTCGATGCCCTCACCCGTCTTCGCGCTGCAGGGGATCGCGTTGTCGGCATCGATGCCGATCACGTCCTCGATCTCGGCCTTCGCGTTGTCCGGGTCGGCCTGCGGCAGATCCATCTTGTTGAGCACCGGCACGACCTCGACGCCGAGCTCGATCGCGGTGTAGCAGTTCGCCACCGTCTGCGCCTCGACGCCCTGGCTCGCATCGACGACGAGCAGCGCGCCCTCGCAGGCGGACAGCGAGCGGCTGACCTCGTAGCTGAAGTCGACGTGACCGGGGGTGTCGATCAGGTTGAGCTGGTAAATCTTGCCGTCGCGCGCGGTGTATTCGAGCGAAGCCGTCTGCGCCTTGATCGTGATGCCGCGCTCACGCTCGATCTCCATCGAGTCGAGCACCTGCGCCTCCATCTCGCGCTCGGAGAGCCCGCCGCATCGATGAATCAGCCGATCCGCAAGCGTCGACTTGCCATGGTCGATGTGGGCGATGATGGAGAAATTGCGGATGTGGTCCATGCTTACTGCGATGTACTCGGAGCGCGCCTTGTCGAGGGAGACACAACGGCGAAGCCGTTGCAGCGCAAGCTCATATCGCGTAGCGATGTGAAGGCGCGTAGCGCCGTGCTGAAGCTAAAAAAAAGGCACGTCGAACGATTGACGCGCCTTCCAACAAAATGTTTGGCAACTGCTTGTTGGGCTTTCATTGTAGTCAAAACGAACCGGCTGGAAACCGCGCCGTTGCTTGATTTCACGCCGTTGCACGTCACCAACAGCAATTATTGTCAACAGGTTATCCACAGCGCCCTGTGGACGACCTGGGGATACCTTGCCCAGCGCCAACTCGTTGACGCACGTGGCTAGAAAGCGCCCCAGCGCGGGCCGCATTATATGCGTCCGCCGGCTCAATCCGCCCCAGCAGGCAAGATGTTTGCGCTTACAAACATTCTGGACAGCCGATGACCGCTTTGGCGCATGCGAAATGCGCGCCAGATCCAGAGTCGCCACTCCCACATCGTGGAAATCAATGCTCGTCCTACTTGACAACCGGAATCCGAAGGAATTGCGCCCAATCACCGCGCAGCACCGTGACCGGGAGCGAACGCGACTTGTCGGCCTTTGCGATGACTGCGTCGAACTGCTTCAGATCCGCGACATCGGCGGCGCCGACGCCCAGGATGATGTCGCCTTCGCGCATGCCCACCGACTCCGCGCCGTCGGCAACCGCCACCACCTTCACGCCACCCACACCGCGCAACGCGCGGCGCTCGCCGTCGGTCAGGTTCGCCACAGTCAGGCCCCATGTCTTCGCGACGCTGGATGTGCGGCGATCCGGCGCGATGGGGTCGGCACGTTCGGTGGCTGCCGTCTGCTGGTCGGCCTCGGCGAGGACGACCTTGAACTCCATCGACTTGCCGCGGCGATTGATCTGCAGATTCACCGCCGTGCCGGGCTTGAAGCCACCGAGCGTGCGCCGCAGATCGGCGGCACTCTCGACCGGGCGCGCGTTGACCGACACGATCACGTCGCCGGGTTGGATGCCGGCTTTCTCACCCGGCGCACCCGGCACGACGAGACGCACGAAGGCGCCGCGTGATTTGTTCCTGCCGGCGTCGAGCCCGTATTCCTCGGCAAGTTCGCGCGGCACGTCGGTGGGCTGGATGCCGAGATAGCCACGCACGACCCGTCCGCCACTGCGCAATTGATCGACGACACGCATCGCCTCGTCGATCGGAATCGCGAACGAAATGCCGATGTAGCTGCCGATCGGGCTCAGGATCTGCGAGTTCACGCCCACCACCTCGCCGCGGGTGCTGATCAACGGGCCGCCGGAATTGCCGGGGTTGACCGCGACATCGGTCTGCAGGAGCGCAATGTCCGAGCCGGTTTCACGCTGCTTGGCACTCACGATGCCCGCGGTGACGGTGCTGTCGAGCCCGAACGGCGAGCCGATCGCGAGCACCCATTCCCCAACGCGCAGGCGGCTGACGTCACCGATGCGCACCGCCGGCAGGCCGCTCGCTTCGATCTTGACCAGGGCGACGTCGGTTCGCAGGTCGGCGCCGACGATCTTGGCCTTGAACTCGCGCTTGTCGGTGAGCGTGACCAGCACTTCAGAGGCGCCATCGACGACGTGCGCATTCGTGACGACGTAGCCGTCGGCGCTGATGATGAAGCCGGACCCCTCGCCGCGAGGCACCTCTTCGCCGGGTGGCACCGGCATCCGGCGACGAAACGGAGACGGGCGCGCGCCCTCTTCCGCGCGCTCGGTGGTCCGGATATTGACCACTGCCGGCGCGACCTTCTCGATCAGATCGACGAAGTCCGGCAGACCCTGCGCCGCCGAAGCGCCCGCAGCCGTGCCGAGCATCGCGCCGGCCAGCAGCGCGGCCAGCAACGTGCGCCGACGCCCAACACCGAACGCGAGAAGTGCAAGTAGACGCATGTGCAGAAGACCTCGACTGTTGAATCGTCTCCGGGCGACGCCCCGGCGCGGGAGCCGACATGGGAAGCGGCGCGGCATTCGGCGCGGGAATCAGCATAAGGGCCGCCCGCGCACCCAAGACCGTGTGTCTCGGCAATCGACCTATTTGATGCGCGTCAGCGCGGCCGCGAAATCGTGCAGCGTTGCGGGTGGCACATCGCCCACCACCGTCACCCACCAATCGCCATCGCGGCGCATCATGGTTTGCGTCGCACCGATCGACGTCTGCATGCTTGTGCCGTGGCGCTGCGCATCATAGGGCTCGATGAACACCGACACGCTTGCCAGGCCATCGGAGTAGACCGCCTGCAGCACGTTGGCCGGCGCGTCAGGCGCATCGTCTCCGGGCGCGCTCAGCGGGCGCCTGACGCAACCCACCTGCGCGAAACCGGGAACGCTCTTGCTCAAGCGCCAGCCTTCGGCCTCGAAATCCGCCGGCGTCAGCTTGCGGCGCACGACGCGGTAGCCCTCGAGCTGGCCCATCGGCGCGAGCACGTTCTGCGGCTGCGGCTTGGCGCCGATCGCGAGCTCCGAGAACGCCGCCGATTCGAGCACCCTGCCACGGGCGTCGAGGACTTCGGCGCGCAACAAGAGGCCGCTCGTCTGATCGGCCCACAGCCTGTAGGCGTAGCGTCGATCGTCCTTCGGGCTGATCGACAGCACGTTCGCCGTGCGCCCGGCGACGCGCTGCACGCCATCGGCATGCACGTCGTAGTGCTCCGCGATGTGATCGCCGCCGGACTGCAGCAGCGCGGGAAAACGCGTCTGCAGGTCGCGCTGCTCGACCAGCGCAACGCGGCTTTGCGGCCACAAGGTGTAGACGAGCTTGTTGTGGCGCAGCACGTTGCGCGCCTTGCCGTCGAGCGTCTCGATGCTTTCGTACTGGTCCGCGCCGAGGCAGTAGTGCGCAATGCGCGCGCTCGACACCGCACCGCCCGCGCTCACGACGAAGGTACCTTGATAGTTGCGGCTGCTCGCCGCCTTGTGGATGCGCATGAGCCAGGCGCGAACCTCGCTCGGATCGACCGGCGCGACTGCGGTCGTAACCGCCGCCGTGCCGCCTGCAACGGCGGTGAAGTGGCTCGCCGCGCAGACGAGCGCGAACAGCATCCGGCCGAACGCGAGGCGCATCAGCGATCCGGCGTGCGGGTCGTCGCGGCGCGCAGGAAGCCCGATGGCGCGCCGAGTGCCGAACTGCCACCGAACTCCATGTGCGCCGTCAGGTAGCGGTCGAGCCGCGCGTCGCGCACGAGATTGCCGTCCGCAACCAGGGTCTGCGGCTCGACGATGCCGCCGGTCGCAACCCTTTGCCCGCCGGTCTGCGGCGCCGCCGTCGCCATGATGGCGCGGCGCTCCGGTGCTGCATTGGCCAGCACGGCGCTGTCGCCCCCCGGCTTCACGGGCGTGACCTGCGTCACGACGAGCACGCTCGCCACCGCCATGAAGCCGGCCGCGACTGCGGCGGGCGCCAGCCAGGCCCAGCGCGTCGAAGCGCGCCGCGCAGGCGCGACGGACTCTAGCGGCTCCGGCGCCAGCACCGCCGGTTCCGCACTCAGGCGCTCACGCAGCCGATGCAGGAAGCGTTCGTCATGTTCGGCAGGAGAGGCCAGCGCGTCCGAGCGCAGCACGTCGCCGATCAGGTGATAGGCATGCCAGCGGGCGCGGGCCTCGCCGTCGTCGCGCCAGTGTTGGCAGGCGCGCTGCGTCGACTCGGTATCGAGTTCGCCGTCGACCAGCGCCGAGAGCGTGTCCGTCGGGTGTTCAGGTTCTTCTTGCATTTGTGTTCCCTCTGCGCCGCCGCAGCGTGCTGCCGCCTGTCGCCCGCGCTACCACCGCTCGCCCGCCTGCGTGTCCAGCAACGGCCGCAGCCGCAAGGCGATCGCCTCACGGGCACGAAAGATGCGGGAGCGGACGGTGCCGATCGGGCAATTCATGATGTCTGCAATGTCCTCGTAACTCAGTCCTTCGATCTCGCGCAGCGTGATCGCCTGGCGCAGATCGTCGGACAGTGCTTCGATCGCCGCGTTCACCGTCTGGGCGACCTGCTTGCTTGCCAACAGCGACTCGGGCGTCTCGCCGTCGGTTAGTTCGTTCTCGACCCGGGAAGTTTCGTCGTCGTCGTCGCGCGATGCGAGTGCTGACTGAGTGACCAGCGGATCGCGTTTGAGTTCCATCAACGCCTTCTTCGCCGTGTTCACCGCAATCCGGTACAGCCAGGTGTAGAAGGCGCTGTCGCCCCGGAAATTGGGCAGCGCGCGGTACGCGCGGATGAAGGACTCCTGCGCGATGTCGGGCACGAGGTCCACGTCGCGCACCATGCGGCCGATCAGGCGCTCGACGCGGCGCTGGTACTTGACGACGAGCATCTCGAAAGCGCGCTGGTCGCCACGCTTGACGCGCTCGACGAGCGGTGCGTCGACATCGACGTTGACGCGCACGGGCTTGTCAGTCATGCCCCGCCTCGGGCACCGCCGGCGCCGTTGAGCGTGGCGCGTAGACGGCGCAACGCAGCGCGTGCCATTGCGGCTCGAGGCCGCGACGCTGCAACGGGATCCAGCGTGCGCCGCCACCCGCAGTGTCCGGGACGAAGCGCAGCAACATCCACCCGCCCAGATCGAGCGCGACGATCAGTTCACCCGGCTCCGACGGGAGGTCGCCGCGTTGCAGATGCCAGAGCCCGCCGCGTCGCCCCAAGGCCAGCGACGGCAGGCGCCAGCACGTCAGGGCAGCGGCGAGCGCGGCAACCACACCGAGAGCCGCCATGGCGCTGATCAGCGTCGGCACCGGCACCGGGTGCGCCAGCCACCAGGCCGCCATCGCTGCGCAGACGAGCCCGGTCAACGCCAGCACTGCGGCGCGCCAGACGCCGAAGCTGCCGATTTCGATGTCGAGTGAGGGCCCGGCGCACATGTCTGCCAAACCTTCACGGGCCGCGCCGCGTCGCAACCGACGCGGTCAGACACGCCGCAGGACAAGCGTGCCGTTGGTGCCGCCGAAGCCGAAGTTGTTCTTGACGGCGATGTCGATCTTCATGTCGCGCGCGGTGTTGGCGCAATAGTCCAGGTCGCACTCGGGATCCTGGTTGAAGATGTTGATCGTCGGCGGAGACACCTGATGATGCAAGGCCAGCGCAGTGAAGACCGACTCGATGCCGCCCGCGCCGCCGAGCAGATGCCCGGTCATCGACTTGGTGGAATTGACGACCAGCTTCTTCGCATGATCACCGAACGCGAGCTTGATCGCGTTCGTCTCGTTCACGTCGCCGAGCGGCGTCGAGGTGCCGTGCGCGTTGAGATATTGCACCGCATCGGCGTTGACGCCGGCATTGCGCAACGCGGCGCGCATCGCCCGCTTCGGGCCATCGACGTTCGGCGCCGTCATGTGGAAGGCGTCGGCCCCCATCCCGAAGCCGATCAGTTCGCAGTAGATCTTGGCGCCGCGACGGCGCGCATGCTCGTATTCCTCGAGCACCATCACGCCGGCGCCTTCGCCGAGCACGAAGCCGTCGCGATCCTTGTCCCACGGGCGCGACGCCGTTTGCGGATCGTCGTTGCGCAGCGAAAGCGCGCGCGCGGCGGCGAATCCACCGACACCGAGGGGCGAGACGGTCGCCTCGGCGCCGCCCGCGACCATGACGTCGGCATCGCCGTCCACGATCAGCCGGCCGGCCAGGCCGATCGAATGCAGCCCCGTCGTGCAGGCGGTGGCGATCGCCAGGTTCGGCCCCTGGAAGCCGAACTTGATCGACAGGTGGCCCGAGATCATGTTGACGATCGAAGCCGGCACGAAGAACGGCGATATGCGACGCGGGCCGCGCGCAACGAGTTCGGCGTGCGTATCCTCTATCAGCGGCAGGCCGCCGATGCCGGACCCGACGAGGCAGCCGATGCGCTCGGCCTGCTCCTCGCTCAGCGCATCGCCGGTCGGCAAGCCGGCATCGCCGACGGCCTGAATCGACGCGGCGAGGCCGTAGTGGATGAAGGTATCCATGTGCCGCGCTTCCTTGGCGGAGATGTACTCCTCCAGCGCGAAGTCCTTGACCTCGCCCGCGAAGCGGCAGGCGAAGTTCGCGGCGTCGAACTTGGTGATCTCGCCGATGCCGGAGCGGCCGGCAGTCAGATTGGCCCAGCTCTCGGCAACTGTGTTGCCGACCGGGCAGATCACGCCCAGGCCGGTGACGACGACGCGACGGCGGGTCATGCGCAGAAAGTGCCGGCAGCCGGACCGTCAGGCCTTCTGATGTGTCAGCGCGTAGTCGATCGCGAGTTGCACGGTCGTGATCTTCTCGGCTTCCTCGTCGGGAATCTCGATGCCGAACTCGTCTTCGAGGGCCATCACCAACTCGACCGTATCGAGCGAATCGGCGCCCAGGTCGGCGACGAAGGCCTTCTCATTCGACACGTCGGATTCCGGAACGCCGAGTTGCTCGGCGATGATCTTCTTGACGCGTGCTTCGATATCGCTCATGTCTCCTCCGGGAGAGTTGCTTTGAACAGGCCGAGATTCTAAGGCTTGGGGCCGACCGCTCCGCCGGGCAGGCGGACGGCGTCAATTCATGTACATGCCGCCGTTGACGTGCAGTTCGGTGCCGGTGATGTATCCGGCGCGCGGCGAGGCAAGGAACTCGACCGCCGCCGCGACCTCGTCCGCCTGGCCCAGCCGCCCGAGCGGGATCTGTGCCAGCAGCGCCGCCTTCTGCGCCTCGGGCAGCCCTTCGGTCATGTCGGTCGCGATGAAGCCTGGCGCGACGCAATTGACGGTGATGTTGCGGCTGCCGAGCTCACGCGCGAGCGCGCGCGTCATCCCCGCAACCCCGGCCTTGGCCGCGGCATAGTTGGCCTGGCCGGCGTTGCCGCTGGCGCCGACGACCGAGGTGATGTTGACGATGCGCCCATGGCGCTGCTTCATCATCGGCTTGATGGCCGCGCGGCAGGCGCGAAACACCGCCTTCAGGTTGGTGTCGAGCACAGCGTCCCAGGCGTCGTCCTTCATGCGCATCGCGAGCGTGTCGCGCGTGATGCCGGCGTTGTTGACGAGCACGTGCAGCCCGCCGTCGGTGGCGACGATGGAATCGATCGCCGCGTCGACAGCCGCGCCGTCGTTGACGTCGAGCCGAATGCCGCGGCAACCGTCGAATCCGGCTAGCGCCACGCCGATCGCCTGCGCCCCGGCCTCCGTCGTCGCGGTGCCGATGACTTTCATGCCGGCGGCGGCAAGCGCGTGCGCGATCGCGCGCCCGATGCCGCGCGATGCGCCCGTGACGAGCGCGACCTGCCGCGAGGCGCCGGAGGCTTCGCTCACGATTTCGCTCAAGACAGCAGCGCCCGCACTTCGGCGAGGCTCTCCGGATCGAGCACGGTGCCGGTCACGGCTTCGGCGTCGATGCGCCTGACCATGCCCGACAGCGCCTTGCCGGGGCCGCATTCGAAGATGTGCGTGATGCCCTGCGCGCGCATCGCCTGCACGATCTCGACCCAGCGCACCGGCGCGAAGGCCTGGCGGTAGAGCGCGTCCCGGATGAGTTTCGGGTCGGTCTCGCAACGGACATCGACGTTGTTGAGGACCGGGATCGAAGGCGAAGCGACATGCGCTTCCATGAGGCGCGCTTTCAGCCGGTCCGCCGCCGGCTTCATCAGGCTGGAGTGAAACGGCGCGGAGACCGGCAGCAGCAATGCGCGCTTGGCGCCGGCAGCCTTGAGCGCGACGATCGCCTGCTCGACGCCCGACTTGCTGCCGGCAATCACCGTCTGCTTGGGGTCGTTGAAATTGACCGCCTCGACGACCTCGCCGGACGACACTGCAACCGCTTCGCAACCCTCGTGCACGGCCTGCGCGTCGATACCGAGGATGGCCGCCATCGCGCCTTCGCCAACCGGCACCGCGTCCTGCATCGCCTTGGCGCGAAAGCGCACCAGCGGCAAGGCGTCAGCCAGGTTCAGCGCCCCGGCCGCGACGAGTGCGCTGTATTCACCGAGCGAGTGCCCGGCGACGATCGCCGGCGCGAGCCCGGTCTCGGCCTGCCAGGCGCGATAGCAGGCGATGCCCGCGGTCAACATCACGGGCTGGGTGTTCGTCGTCAGGTCGAGCTTTTCCTTCGGGCCGTCGTGGATCAGCGCGGCGACGTCCTCGCCGAGCGCCGCCGAGGATTCATCAAGCGTCCTCCGAATCGCCGGATGGTCGCCCCAGGCATCGAGCATGCCGACCGATTGAGAGCCCTGGCCGGGGAAGACGAAAGCGAAAGAGGTCATGTCTTTTTCCTGTCAGAGGTGCGCGCGGCTCAGTAATCGAGCAGCACGGCGCCCCATGTGAAGCCGCCGCCCACACCCTCGAGCAGCAGCGTGTCGCCACGCGCGACGCGCCCGCTGCGCACCGCATGGTCGAGCGCAAGCGGGATCGACGCGGCCGAGGTGTTGCCGTGCTCGTCGACCGTGACGATGAGCTTGTCCATCGGGAGCTTGAGCCGGCGCGCGGTGCCCTGCATGATGCGCAGGTTGGCCTGGTGCGGGATCAGCCAGTCGATGTCGGCCTCGCTGCGGCCGGCCTTCTCGAGCACTGAGCGGGCGACGTCGCCGAGCACGCCGACCGCGAGCTTGAACACGGCCTGGCCGTCCATCTTCAACAGCGGGTCGCCGCTCACGCGGCCCCCGGCCACCGTGCCCGGCACGCACAGGATGCCGACGTGCCGGCCGTCGGCATGCAGTTCGCTCGCGAGCAGGCCGGGCGCGTCGCTCGCCTCGAGCACGACGGCACCCGCGCCGTCGCCGAACAAGACGCAGGTCGTGCGGTCGGTGAAGTCGAGGATGCGGGAAAAGATCTCGGCCCCGACGACGAGCGCCCGGCGCGCGGCGCCGCTGCGAATCATGGCGTCGGCGACCGACAGGCCGTAGACGAAGCCCGAGCACACCGCCTGCAGATCGAAGGCCGCACAGCCGTGGACGATGCCGAGCTTGGCCTGCAGGATGCACGCGGTCGACGGGAAGACCATGTCGGGCGTCGAGGTCGCGACGATGATCAGGTCCACGTCCTCGGGCTTGCAGGCGGCGGCTTCGAGCGCATGCCTCGCCGCATCGAGCGCCATGTCGCTGCAGGCGACGCCGTCGGCGGCGAAGTGGCGCGCGCGGATGCCGGTGCGCTCGACGATCCACTGGTCGGACGTCTCGATGCCCTGCGCGGCGAGCTGGCGCGCAAGGTCGTCGTTGCTCAAGCGGCGCGGCGGCAGATGGCTGCCGGTGCCGGCGATGCGTGTGTGGCGCGGGGGCGAAGCGGAATTCATGCAACAAGCGTCAGGTCGGAGTCCGGGGCCGACGGGTTGTCGCCCGCCTCGGGAAGCGCCTGCAGCGTGTCGTGGATGCGAACGTGGACGCGTTCGAGCAGGCCGTTTCGCGCTGCATCATAAGCCCGCGCGAGCGCCTGCTCGAAGGCGAAGGCGTCGGCCGAACCATGGCTCTTGAACACGAGGCCACGCAGGCCAAGCAGCGCCGCGCCGTTGTAGCGGCGCGGGTCCACGCGCTTCTTGAAGTGGTTCAGCACCGGCAGCGCCACGACCGCGGCAAATTTGGCAAAGAGCGTGCGCGTGAACTCCTGCTTGATGAATTCCGACAGCATCGTCGCCAGCCCCTCGGAGGCCTTGAGCACCGCATTGCCGACGAAGCCGTCGCAGACGACGATGTCGGTCGTGCCCTTGAAGATGTCGTTGCCCTCGACGTTGCCGTGGAAGTTGAGCATGCCGTGCTCGGCCGCGCGGCGCAGCAGCTCGCCCGCCTGCTTGATCGTCTCGCTGCCCTTGATCGCTTCCTCGCCGATGTTGAGCAAGCCGACGCTCGGCTCGTCCTTGCCGTCGATAGCCCCCGCGAGCGCACTGCCCATGACGGCGAACTGCAGCAGATGCTCCGCGGTGCAGTCGACGTTCGCGCCGAGATCGAGCACGGTCGTGAAGGCGTCGCGCTGATTGGGCATCGCATACGCGATCGCCGGCCGGTCGATCCCCGCGATGGTCTTGAGCAGGTAGCGCGCGAGCGCCATCAGCGCGCCGGTGTTGCCGGCCGAGACGCAGGCATGCGCAGCCGTCGTGCCGGCATCGTCGGCCTTGAGCTGGCCGATCGCGACCCGCATCGACGAGTCCTTCTTGCGGCGCAGTGCGACCTCGATCGGGTCGTCCATCTGCACCACTTCGGTTGCCGCGATCAGGGTGCAGCGCGGCCATTTCGCGGCGGGCGCGAGTGCCTCGGCGCGGCCGACGAGCAGCAGTTCAGCCTGGGGGTGTTTGGCAAGGAAAGCGCGGCACGCAGGCAGCGTGACGCTCGGGCCGTGATCGCCGCCCATGCAATCGACGGCGATTCGTATCGGCGAACGCTGCTCGGGTGGGTCTGACGTCATGACCGCCGGGCGGGGGCAGTGCGAAGCGCCTTCAGGCCTGTGCGACGCGCGGCGGTTCGGGCTGCCCCGCTGCCGGCGCCGCAGCCCGGTTTCAGGCGTCCGCCTTGGACTTCAGGACCTTGCGCCCGCGGTAGAAGCCCGTTGCGCTGATGTGGTGACGGCGGTGCGTCTCGCCCGTCGTCGGCTCGATCGCCATGCCCGGCGTCACGAGCGCATTGTGCGAACGGTGCATGCCGCGCTTGGAAGGCGACTTCTTGTTTTGTTGAACGGCCATGATGTTCTCCTGGATCGACCGGCGCAGTCTGCGTCCCGGCCGACCGCAGGGTGCGGATCGATCGCACCCCGACTGATTTGAATTGACGAACGCCGCAGACCCGGACGCGGGCCCACTGACGAAAAGCCTTGGATTGTAGCATCGCACCTGCGCATGACGCCCGGTCGCGCATGGGCCGCCGCGGGCGTGGCCGGTTCAATGCGGGCCGCGCTTGAGCGCGGCCAACACCGAGAAGGGATGCGCCGACTCGGGTTCGGCGAGCGAAGCCTCCTCGGCCGCGGCCGCGCCCTCCGGCAACAGAGGTTGGGGACACACCGCATGGCGCGGCACGAGCGGCAGCGCGAGCAGCAGTTCGTCCTCGGCGAGCGTCTGCAGGTCGAACGCGCGCGTGCTCGCGAGCACGTCGTCCTCGCTGTCGGCGTCGAGTTCGGCGGCCTGCTGCTCGCCCTCGACGAAGTGGAACCAGCGGTCGACGGCAAGCGGCGTCTCGACCGGCGCCAGGCAGCGCTGGCAGGTGAGGCGAACCTGCGCGTCCAGCTCGAGCCGCAGCCAGGCGTCGCTGCCCGCGCCCGGCCGCCGCCGGCGCTCGCCTAGCGCCGACCAGCGTACGGCTTGCGCGTCGGCCGCCGGCTGGGCCGGGTCGCACAGCGCCACAAGCCGTGTCATGGCAGCAAGCGGCCAGTCACCGCTCAGTTGCCCACCCTCGGTCGCGAAGCGCTCGATGTCGAGCCGGCGGGGATCGTGCTCGCGCTTTTTCATCGGCTCAGTGTAAATCGCCGCCCGGCGACAATCACCCGATGCCGGCCCGCCCCGCACTGATCCTTGCCTCGACCTCGCGCTACCGGCGCGAGTTGCTCGAACGCCTGCGGCTGCCGTTTGAAGTGCGCGCACCCGAGGTCGATGAGACGCCGCTGCCGAATGAACTGCCTGCGGCGCTCGCGGACCGCCTGGCGCTCGCGAAGGCCCTCGCGGTCTCCAGTACGCATCCGGACGCGATCGTGATCGGCTCGGATCAGGTGGCCGACCTCGACGGCCAGGCGATTGGCAAGCCCGGCAGCCACGAACGAGCGGTCGCGCAGCTGCGCGCGATGAGCGGCCGCGCGCTCGTCTTTCACACGGCCGTCGCCGTGGTCTGCGCAGCGCGCGGCTTCGAGCGAAGGGCTTGCGTGCCGGTGACGGTTCGGGTGCGGCGCTTGAGCGATGGCGAGATCGAACACTACCTGCGCGCCGAACATCCCTATGACTGCGCGGGCAGCGCGAAGGCCGAAACGCTCGGCATCGCGCTGCTGGAGGCGATCGAGTCCGACGATCCGACGACCCTCGTCGGCCTGCCGCTGATCCGCACCTGCGAGATGCTGCGCGCAGCGGGCATCGACCCCCTTGCGCCGTGACTTGCTGGCGGCCATGCCGCGCGGCGCGTGAATTGACGGCAATTCACAACGCGAGGGCTCACCCGGCATGAATGCACCGAAGCTCGGCCGCCTCCTGCTCGTGCCGACGCCGCTCGACTTCGGCATCCATGGCGCAGGCGAAAGCCCCGACCTGCAGGATCACCTGCCGCTCGGCGTGATCCGCCAGGCCGCCGCGCTCGACCATTGGGTGGTCGAAAACGCGAAGACCGCGCGCGCCTTCTTGAAGCGCGTCGATGCGATCGTGCCGCTGGCGACCCCGCTGCAGGCGCTGACGATTCGGGAGTTGCCGCGCCAGGCCAAGGGCACGAAGAACGCGACGTTGCCGGACCTCGACGGATTGCTTGCGCCGGCCACCGCGGGTCACGACATCGGCCTGGTTTCGGAAGCCGGCCTGCCGGCGGTCGCGGACCCTGGGGCGGCGCTTGTGCAGGCGGCCCATCGCCTGGGCATCGCCGTCGTCGCCCTGCCCGGCGCAAGCTCGCTGCTGCTGGCGCTCGCCGCAAGCGGTCTCAACGGCCAGAGCTTCGCCTTTGTCGGCTACCTGCCGATCGAAGAGCAGGCGCGCGCGGCGCGCATCCGCGAGCTCGAGGCCGCGTCACGGCGCGTTGCGCAGGCGCAATTGGTGATCGAAACGCCGTATCGCAACGCAACCTTGCTCGGCGCACTGCTAGACCACCTTCAACCCGCGACACGGCTTGCAGTCAGCAACGGGCTGGGCGCGCCCACCGGCTGGAGCCGCAGCGACACGGTTGCTGCGTGGCGGCGTCAGCCGCAGGCTATGGCGAACGACGTCCCTGCCGTCTTTGCATTCCAGGCGGATTGAAGTGCGCGTGGTCCTCGCGCTCAGGCCGCCGAATACGATTCCTTCGTAAGCAAGCGCGATGACCGGGCAGACCTCGCCGCCCGATCCTCAATCGGCCGGCTTGCCCCCGAACAGCGCGGCAACTCGGCGCTTGGATTTGATGTTCGGCGACAGCCCGCGCGCGACGACAGGCCCGGGATTCTCCCAGGCCGGCGTCTGCGTCGCGGTCGCCTCGTAAGGCTTGTCGAAGAACGGGTCGGTGGACCTGGACGGCGCGGCGGAGGAACGGGTCGATGATGGCCCGGCGCGGCGCCGGCTGTCGCCACGATCACCCTCATCGTCCGACCGGTGGCGCGGACGCTCGAAGCGAGGCGGGCGCTCGTCGTCCAGTTCCAACGCCTCGATCTCGATCGGCTTCTTGATCAGCTTTTCGATGTCGCCGACGAGCCGACTGTCGTCACGCGACACGAGCGTCACCGCGAGCCCGGACGCACCGGCGCGGCCGGTGCGGCCGATGCGGTGCACGTAGTCTTCGGCGTTGAAGGGCACGTCGAAATTGAACACGACCGGCAGGTCGGCGATGTCGAGACCGCGGGCGGCGACATCGGTCGCGACCATCACGTCCACCTCCCCGCTCTTGAACGCGTCGAGTGCCTTCAGCCGCTCGTCCTGCGACTTGTCGCCGTGCATGGCGGTGGCCTTCAGGCCGTCGCGTTCGAGCGATCGCGCCAGCCGCGCGCAACCGAGCTTGGAGTTGACGAACACGAGCGCCTGCTTGATGCCGCGCTGCTTCAGGATGCCGCACACGGCGCGCCGCTTGTCGTCCGGGGCGACGCTGTAGAAGCGCTGCTCGACGTTGGTCGCCGTCGCGTTCGGCCGCGCCACCTCGACCATGACCGGATCCTGCAGGTAGCTTTGCGCGAGCTTCTTGATCTCGGGCGAGAAAGTGGCCGAGAAGAGCAGCGTCTGTCGCGCCTTGGGCAGATACGACAGGATGCGCTGCAGATCGGGCAGAAAACCGATGTCGAGCATGCGGTCGGCCTCGTCGAGCACGACGTACTCGACCTGGTTCAACACGCAGTTCTTCGCCTCGATGTGGTCGAGCAGGCGGCCCGGCGTCGCGATCAGCACCTCGACGCCCTGCTTCAGCGTCGCCGTCTGCGGCTTCATGTCGATGCCACCGAAGACGACCGTGACGCGCAGGTTCGAATGCTGCGCATACGACTTGATGTTGGCCGCGACCTGGTCCGCCAGTTCACGCGTCGGCGCCAGCACCAGGGCGCGCACCGGATGGCGCGCGGGCGAGGCGCTGTTATTCTCGTGACGCAGCATCTTGTGCAGCAGCGGCAACGAAAACGCCGCCGTCTTGCCGGTGCCGGTCTGTGCCGCACCCATCACGTCGCGCCCGGCGAGCACGAGCGGGATCGCCTTCGCCTGGATCGGCGTCATCTGCGTGTAGCCTT
>JAMLIM010000065.1 GCA_023954175.1 Rhizobacter sp. | reverse complement strand
GCCCGGCGACCGCATCGAACACGGCCCGGGCCGATGCCAGGGCGCCGGCCGGGCCGGAACACATCACGCTCAGGCTGCCCGCCGTTGCGCCGGCGACGCCTCCGGACACCGGCGCATCGAGCATCACGAGCCCGGCCGCCGCCAGCCGCTCGGCGAGGCGGCGCGCCTGCGCCGGCGCCTGCGTGCAGGCGGCGACGACGATCGCGCCGGCAGGCAGCGCAGCGGCCGCGCCGCCGTCGTCGCTGCCGCTGCTGTTGCCGAACAGCACGGCCTCGGCCTGTTCACCGTTGACGACCATCAGCCACAGCAGTTCGGCGCCCTGTGCCGCGTCGCGCGCAGAGAGGGCGGCCTGCCCACCGGCGGCGGCCAGCGCATCGACCGCCGCGGTGCGCACGTCGAAGCCGCGCACGACGTGTCCCGCCTGCACGAGGCGCGCCGCCATCGGCGCGCCCATCGCGCCGAGACCGATGAATCCGATCCTCATGGGCTTCTTATTCCTTGACCGAGCCGGTCATGCCCGACACGTAGTACTCGACGAAGAACGAGTACACGAAGGCCACCGGCAGTGAACCGAGCAGCGCGCCGGCCATCAGCGGGCCCCATTGGTAGACGTCGCCCTGCACCAGCTCCGTCACCACGCCCACCGGCAGGGTCTTGACTTCGGACGACGAGACGAAGGTCAGTGCGTAGATGAATTCGTTCCACGACAGCGTGAAGGCGAAGATGCCGGCCGAGATCAGCCCCGGCACGGCCAAGGGCAGCACGATCTTGACGAGGATCTGCCAGCGGGTGGCGCCGTCGATCAGCGCGCACTCCTCCAGCTCGAACGGGATCGAGCGGAAGTAGCCCATCAGCAGCCAGGTGCAAAACGGAATCAGGAAGGTCGGGTAGGTCAGGATCAGCGCCCAGCGCGTGTCGAACAGGCCGAGCTTGAAGACGACGTTGGCGAGCGGGATGAACAGGATCGAAGGCGGCACCAGGTAGGCCAGGAAAATCGCCAGCCCGGTGTGCTTCGAGCCCTTGAAACGCAGGCGCTCGATGGCGTAGGCGGCGAGCACCGAGGCCAGCAGGGAAGCGCCGGTGGCCACCACCGACACCAGCACGGTGTTCCACATCCAGGCCGGGAACGAGGTGTTGAACAGCAGCTTGTGGAAGTGCTCCAGCGTCGGCGCGATGACCCAGAACGGGTTGCCTTCGCGCGACAGCAGTTCGGCGTCCGGCTTCACCGAAGTGATCGCCATCCAGTAGAACGGGAACAGCAGCACGATCAGGAACACGATCAGCGGCAGGTAGACGGTGACCGCGCGGCGCGGCACCGACTCCAGAAAGCTCATGCCCGTCGAGTCTTCGACCTTGTCGGTTGCTGCGCTCATTTGTCGGCCCCGCCTTGCTGCCATGCGCGGCGCTGCAGGCCGAAGAAGCTGAACAGGATGCACGCCAGCAGGAACGGCACCATCGCGATCGCGATCGCCGCGCCTTCACCGAGCGCGCCGCCGTTGATCGCACGCTGGAAGGCGAGCGTGGCCATCAGGTGCGTGGCGTTGAGCGGCCCGCCGCGCGTGATGACGTAGATGAGCTGGAAGTCGGTGAAGGTGAACAGCACCGAGAACGTCATCACCACCGCGATGATCGGCGTCAGCAGCGGCAGTGTGACATGGCGGAACTGCTGCCAGCGCGTCGCGCCGTCGATCGCCGAGGCTTCGTAGTACGAGGGCGACACGGTCTGCAGCCCGGCGAGCAGGGTGATGGCGACAAAGGGCACGCCGCGCCAGACGTTGGCGGCAATGACTGCGAAACGCGCGTTCCACGGCGTGCCGAGGAAGTCGATGTACTGGTCGATCAGCCCCATCTCCACCAGTGCCCAGCTGATGATCGAGAACTGCGAGTCGTAGATCCACCAGAAGGCGATCGCCGACAGCGCGGTCGGCACGATGTAGGGCAGCAGGATCACCGCGCGAAAGAAGGTCTTGAAGCGGATGTTGCGGTTGAGCAGCAGCGCGAGCCACAGCCCGAGCACGAACTTGAGCACGCTCGCGACCACGGTGTAGAAGAGCGTGTTGAACAGCGCCAGCCGGGTCACGCTGTCGCCCCACAGGAAAACGTAGTTCTCGAGCCCGATCCATTCCCCCGGGCGGCCGACCTTGGCATCGGTGAAGCCGAGCCACACCCCCAGGCCCAGCGGGTAGGTCAGGAACAGCAGCAGCAGCACCGCCGCGGGCAGCATGAACAACAGGCCGAGGCCGTTGCGGCTGTTCTGGAGTCTGGCGAGCATCGGCGAGGAGCTTCGGTAATCTGCGCAGGAAACGGCCGGCGTGCGGTCACACGCCGGCCCGACAGCTGGCGTCGTTCAGACCTTGTAGTAGCGCTCGGCGCGCTTCTGCGCGCGCTCCATCGCTTCCTTGGGGCTCTTCGCGCCGCTGATCGCCTCGGCCACCATGTTGACGACGATGAAGTCGGCGGCGGCGCCTGCCGAGGCGTAGCCGAGCTGGCCCGCGTAGCCGGCCGGGCGCAGGTTCTTCACCGCATCGCGGTACGGCAGGTTCTTCGGATCCGCGGTCCAGATCGGCGCCTTCGAGTAGTCGGCGAGCGGTGCCGCCACGTAGCCCGCGCATCCCGTCAGCCAGGCCTCGTACTGCGGCTTCTCGAACATGAACTGCAGGAAGGCCTTGGCCGCGTTCGGGTACTTGGTGTACTTCATGATCATCTGGTTGAAGTACAGGTGCGACTCGGTCGGCACCCCGACCGGCCCGATCGGGAACGCCGCGTGCTGGATGTCGGCCGCCATCGCCTTGAGCTTGGGGTCGGTCGAATGGTTGGCCGCGTAGTAGATCGAGATGCCGTTGTTGGTCAGCGAGATCTGGCCGTCGAGGAAGGCCTTGTTGTTGTTCGGGTCGAGCCAGGACAGCGTGCCGGGGATGAAGGTGGCGTAGAGCTCCTTGCCGTACTCCAGCGCCTTGAGCGTCTCGGGGCTGTCGATCACGACCTTGCCGTCCTTGTCGACGAGCTTGCCGCCGAAGGCCCAGATCAGCCAGTTGCACCACAGGCCGTCGCCGGTGGCGTTGCCCAGCGCCATGCCGGGCGGCGTGCCCTTGGCCTTGAGCCCCTGGCACAGCTTGAGGAAGCCGGCGGTGTCCTTCGGGAAGGTGTCGAAGCCGGCCGCCTTCATCATGCTTTCGCGGTAGACCATCATCGAACCGGCGGCGCCCAGCGGCAGCGCGATCCAGTGCGAGCCGTCGGGCCGGTTGTAGGCCTCGCCGGCGTCGTACCAGCCGCCGTACTTCTTGCCGAGATAGTTGGCGAGGTCGGTCACGTCGAGCAGCTTGTCCGGGTACAGGTTGGCATCGTCGTTGGTCGACAGGATGATGTCGGGCCCGGCGCCGGTGTTCGCGGCCACGGCCGCCTTCGGCCGCACATCCTCCCAGCCTTCGTTGTCGACGCGGACCTCGACGCCGGTGGTGTCGATGAACTTCTTCACGTTGATCATGTAGGCGTCGATGTCGCCTTGCACGAAGCGGCTCCAGCGCAGCACGCGCAGCTTGGCGCCGGCCTCGGGCTTGAACTCCAGCGCCTGCGCCAGCGCCGTCTGCGAGAACAGCGCGGCGCTGCCGCCGAGCGTGGTGGCGGCAGCGACGCCGGCGGTGCTTTCAAGGAACTTGCGGCGATTGACTTCGGACATGGCGTGTCTCCTTCGTTGTGGCGGGAACAGGGAACGGAACTAGGCGGCCAGGCGCTTGCCGCTGGCAGCATCGAACAGGTGTGAACGCTGGAGGTCGGGAACCAGGTGCACGGTGCGGCCCGGGGCGAAGTCATGGCGCTCGCGGAACACGGCAGACAGCTCGACGCCGCCGTGCCGGCAGGCGACGAAGGTGTCCATGCCGGTGGGCTCGATGAGCACCACGCGCGCGGCAATGCCGCCCGCGTCGGCCAGCGTCAGATGTTCGGGCCGGGTGCCGAAGACAACCGGCTGGCCGTCGACACCTGCACTCAGGCGTGGCGCCGCGAGCTGGGTGCCGTCGGTCAGTTCGACCGTCGCGTCATCGCTTCGGCGGCGCAAGGTGCCGGGCAGGAAGTTCATCGCCGGCGAGCCGATGAAGCCGGCGACGAATTGGTTTTCCGGGTGGTCGTACAGGTCCAGCGGGCTGCCGGTCTGTTCGATCCGGCCGTCGCGCATGACGACGATCTTGTCGCCCATCGTCATCGCCTCGATCTGGTCGTGCGTGACGTAGATCGAAGTCGTCGTCAGCCGCTGGTGCAGCTCCTTCAGCTCGCTGCGCATGGCCACACGCAGCTTGGCATCGAGGTTGGACAGCGGCTCGTCGTACAGGAACACCTGCGGGTCGCGCACGATCGCGCGGCCCATCGCCACGCGTTGGCGCTGGCCACCGGAGAGCTGGCGCGGGTAGCGGTCCAGCAACGGGGTCAGCGCCAGGATCTCGGCCGCGCGGCTGACCTTCTCCTCGATGACGGCCTGGCTTTGCTTGGCGAGCATCAGCGAGAAGGCCATGTTCTTGCCGACCGTCATGTGGGGGTAGAGCGCGTAGTTCTGGAACACCATCGCGATGTCGCGTTCCTTCGGCGGCAGATCGTTGACGCGCCGCTCGCCGATGCGGATCTCGCCGCCGCTGATTTCCTCGAGCCCGGCAATCATGCGCAGCAGCGTCGATTTGCCGCAGCCCGACGGGCCGACGAGCACGGTGAACGAGCCGTCGTCGATGTCGATGTCGACGCCGTGCAGCACGCGTACCGCACCGAAGTTCTTCCTGACTGCCTGGATGGTGACGCTGGCCATGCTGTGCGTGAAACGCTGCCCCGAAGTCCGCGAGTTGGACGCAGTATCCGCATTGCGGCGGCCTCGCACCATAGGGCAAACCGGTAGGCGAGACGGCCGGCCCAACTTGTATGATGACCCGATCACCATGCAGATCAAGCCCATTCCTGCGCGTGCCGCGCCGGTGCGTCTGCAGACCGATCGACTGTCCGACCTCCTGGCGGCGAACCTGGCGCAGCAGATCGAGCACGACGTGCTGCGGCCGGGGGACCGGCTGCCGACGGAGCAGCAGCTCGCGCTCGCCCACGGCGTCTCGCGCACCGTCGTGCGCGAGGCGGTGCACCAGCTCAAGTCGCGCGGGCTGCTGCGCTCGCGCCAGGGCTCGGGCGTGTTCGTCGACGCCAATGCCTTGCACCATTCGCTCGCATTCGACCCGGCGGTGCTCGAATCGATGGCGGCGGTCGTGCAGGTGGTGGAATTGCGGCGCGTGCTCGAGGGCGAGATCGCTGCGCTTGCCGCCAGCCGTGCGACGCGCAGCCAGATCAGCGCGCTGCGGCGTGCACTCGCCGCGATTGATGCGGCGTCGCGTGCGGGTCGAGACGGCCTGGACGAGGACCTGGCGTTTCACCGTGCGATCGCCGAGGCGACCGGCAATCCGCACTTCACGCGACTGCTTGGCTTCCTCGAACAGTATCTGCGCGAGGCGATGCGGGTGACGCGTGCCAACGAGGCGCGCCGCGCCGACTTCATGCAGCAGGTGCGTGCCGAGCATCGGGCGATCGTCGACGCGATCGCGGCACACGATGTGCCGGCCGCGCGTCGCTGTGCCGTGCGCCACCTGGTGCGCGGCGAGCGGCGGCTGCACCAGGGCGGCGTGATCGCCGCGCCGGCACCCTCCAGGGCGCGCGCCGCCAAACCGCGCCGCGCGCATGGCGCGGCGGCATGATCGAGGCCCCGGAAAGACCGACCCCGACCACGACTCCAACTGACATCCCGCACGAAACATGGCCGCGATCGATCTCCTCACCCTGATGAAGCCGCCGCCGATGCTGGCGCCGCAGCTCGAGGCCGCGTTTCGGGTGCATGTGCGCCTCCACGAAACCGATCCGGAGGCGTTTGCGCGCATCGCACCCGAGGTGCGCGCGATCGCCGCGAGCGGTGAGTCGGTGCTTGCGGCGGCCCTGATCGAACGCCTGCCTGCGCTCGAGATCGTCTCGGTCATGGGCGTCGGCTATGACGGCATCGCTGTCGCGGCGGCCAAGGCGCGCGGCGTGATCGTCACCCACACGCCCGATGTGCTGAACGACGACGTCGCCGATCTCGCGATCGCCCTGATGCTCGCTGCGGCGCGCCAGATCGCCGCTGCCGATCGCCATGTGCGCACCGGGCAATGGCCGCGCGCGCCGATGCCGCTGGCGCGCAAGATGTCGGGCGCCCGGCTCGGACTCGTCGGCATGGGGCGCATCGGGCAGGCGATCGCGCAGCGGGCGACGGCGTTTGGCATGTCGATCGCGTACTTTGCGCGCCATCGCAGGCCCGAGGTGAACTACCGCTTCGCCGAGTCGCTCGTCGCACTCGCTGCCGAGAGCGACTTCCTGGTCGTCATCACGCCCGGCGGCGCGGCGACGCGCGGGTTGATCGACGCCGCGGTGCTTGCCGCGCTCGGGCCGACGGGGATTCTCGTCAACGTCGCGCGCGGCTCGGTCGTCGACGAGCCGGCACTGATCGAAGCGCTCGAGTCCGGCGCGCGCGGCGGCGCGGCGCTCGACGTGTTTGCGACGGAGCCCAACGTCCCCGAGCGGCTGCGTGCGCTGCCGCAAGTCGTGCTGACCCCGCACATCGGCAGCGCGACGACCGAGACGCGTCAGGCGATGGCCGATCTTGCGTTCGCCAATCTGAGCGAGCACTTCGCCGGCCGCGCGCCACTGACGCCGGTGCCCGAATGCCAGGAGGCGCAATGACGCTCGATTCATTCATCAAGGTCTCGCTCGTCACCGGCGCCGACGGCCGCGCCACGTTTCGCGAGGATCGGCTCGCCCTCGACCAGGGCACGCCGCAATCACGCCTGTCGGCCCTGATGGCCAGCACAGGCATGCAGTTGCGCTCGAGTCCGGTCGGCTTTCGCAGCGACTTCCACTGCACCGGTTCGCCGCAGTGGGTGTTCATCCTCGGCGGCCGGATGGAGATCGGGCTGCAGGACGGCAGCACGCGCGTGTTCGGGCCCGGCATGCACTTCTACTCGGCGGACGTGTTGCCCGACGGTGCGACGTTCGACCCGACACTGCACGGCCATCGCAGCCGCCAGCTGGGCGACGCGCCGCTGGTGACGCTGTTCGTTCGGGCGTAACGTCAAGGGCGCGAGGGACAAGGTCATGGACATGCCGATCGACGCCGGCGCGAGGCCTCGGCGCACGGCATCACGCAACACCTGGATGGAGCCACACACATGAAGATCCTGGTCACCGGCGGCGCCGGCTTTCTCGGCGCGCGCTTGACACGCGAGCTGCTTGCGCGCGACACGCTCGCAGGGCGGCGCATCGAGACCCTCGTCTTGACCGATCAGATCGAGGCGCCCGCCGATCTGAAGGCGGACAAACGCGTCGAGTCACGCGTCGGGCCGCTGCTCGAGCAATGTCGCGCGCTCGTCGACGAGCCCTTCGACGGCGTGTTCCACCTGGCGTCGGCCGTCAGCGGTGAATGCGAGGCGGACTTCGACCTCGGCCTGCGCTCGAACCTGGACAGCACGCGCGCACTGCTCGATGCGCTGCGCGCCTGCACCGACCGCGGCGCAGCCCCGGCGCGGCTGGTGTTCTCGAGCTCGGTCGCGGTGTTCGGCCCGGATGCAGCCGTGCCGATGCCTGCGGTGGTTGCCGACGACACGCTGCCGGCGCCGCAGACGAGCTACGGCACGCACAAGCTCGTCTGCGAGCACCTGATCGCCGACTACACGCGCAAGGGCTTTGTCGATGGCCGCGCGGCGCGCCTGATGACGGTCACCGTGCGGCCCGGGCGGCCGAACGGTGCGGCATCGTCGTTCTTCAGCGGCATCATCCGCGAGCCGCTCGCGGGCGAGGAATCGATCTGCCCGGTGGCGCCCGAGGTCTCGCATCCGGTGTCGTCGCCGCGGCGCACGGTGCAGGGTCTGATCGCCGTCTTCGAGGCGACCCGCGAGGCCTTCCAGGGGCGCATGGCGATGAACCTGCCGGCCCTGAACGTGACCGTGCGGCAGATGCTCGAAGCGCTCGAGGCGGTGGCCGGCGCGAAGGTGCGCGCGCGCGTGCGCTTCGAACGCGACGAACGAATCGCCGGCATCGTCGCCAACTGGCCGACCGGTGCCTCTGCAGGGCGTGCCGCAAGGCTCGGACTGCAACCGGAGCAAGACTTCGCTGCGATCATTCGCCAGTACATCGAGGACAGCGCTGCCACGCCGGCGGCCTTGAAGGGAATGCAATGAACCAGATCGATCTGAAAGGGCGCCGCGCGGTCGTGACCGGTGGCGCGCAAGGCATCGGCCACGCAATCGCGGAGCGCATGCTGCGCTCGGGTGCGGAGGTCGTGATCTGGGACGCCGACGCCGACGCGATCGAGAAGGGCCTGAGCGCGCTCGCCACGCTCGGCAAGGTCAGCGGGCACGTGGTCGAACTGACGGACGACGAAGCGGTCGGCGCCGCGACGGGCGTGGCGGGGCGCGTCGACATCCTCGTCAACAACGCCGGCATCACGGGCGGCAACGCGACGACCTGGGAACTCGACCCCGCGGTGTGGCGCCGTGTGATCGAGGTGAACCTCGTCGCGCCCTACCTCACCTGCCGCCACGTCGTGCCGGTGATGCGCAAGGCGGGCTACGGGCGCATCGTCAACATCGCGTCGGTGGCAGGCAAGGAAGGCAATCCGAACGCGAGCCACTACAGCGCGAGCAAGGCGGGGCTGATCGCGCTCACCAAGTCGCTCGGCAAGGAACTGGCGACGCAGGGCGTGATCGTCAACGCGATCGCACCGGCCGTCGCGCGCACCGCGATGTTCGAGTCGATGACGCAGGCGCACATCGACTACATGCTCGGCAAGATCCCGATGGGCCGCTTCGTCGAGGTGCAGGAGATCGCCGCGATGGCGGCCTGGCTCGCGAGCGAGGACTGCTCGTTCACGACCGGATCGGTGTTCGACATCAGCGGCGGGCGGGCGACGTATTGAGGGCGACGCCGCAATGAACCCGATGCCGCCGCCACCGGCCTTGCTGCCGATGACGCACATCGATTGCCAGGTCGGTGCGGTCGTCACGCTCGGGTCCGCGCCCGGCGGCGAGCGGCGCTACGTGCCGCTCGGCGGCGGCACCGTCAGCGGGCCGGAACTGAACGGCAGTCTGGTCGAAGGCGGCGTGGATTGGCAGGTCAATCGCGCCGACGGCGCGCTCGAGATCGCCGCCCACTACGTCATCCGCGCTGACGACGGAGCGCTGATCGAAGTCCGCAGCGAAGGCCTGCGCCACGGCCCGCCCGAAGTGATGCAGCGTCTGGCCCGCGGCGAAGTGGTGGGGCGTGACGAGTATTTCTTCCGCACCCTGGTCCGGTTCACCACCGGCGCGCCGCAGTGGGCGCATCTGAACAAGGTGATGGCGATCGCCTGCGGCGAACGAGAGGCAAGCCGGGTCCGGCTCGACCTGTACCGCATCGCCTGAGCCCAGGCGGCGGCGAGCGTCGCGGTCGGCGCGGCAGCGTGCGTCAGGCGATCTGGAGGCGCGCCAGCAGGACCGGCTGCCTGCGGTCGTCCGCGCGCAGGATCAGGCCTTCGCCCGAAGCCACGTTGACGCCCGCCAGATCGGCGAGGACGAAGCTGTGCGTCACCCACGCCTCGAAGCGCCCGCTGCGCGCGCTGGCGGTGGCGAGCGCGGCGCGAAGCTCACGCAGCGAGGCCTGGTTCGTGCTCTCGGTGCCGCCGCGCGGTGAGCCGAGTGCCGGCCATGCGTCGGCGCGGCCGAAGGCGAGCTTGGCGGTGTCCATGCAGCGGCACCACGGGCTGGAGCGGACTCTCGAAGGCTCCAGTGCCTGCTGCGCAAACCACGCGCCGATGCGGCCCGCCTGCGCGCGACCCTCGTCGTCGAGATTGCGCTGCGTGCCGCAGTCACCGAGGCGAAAGCCCGGAGGGTCGAAGGTGCCCGGCGCGTGCGCGTGGCGAAATGCGATCACGAGTCCGCCCTCGCGCACGATCGGCACCGCGTCGGGTTCAGCGGCGCGCACGCTCGCGAGCAGCGGCAAGGCCAGGCCGGCAGCGACGAAGTGGCGGCGGGTGGGCATGATCGTGCGGCGCTCACTCGCCCGCAGGGCGAGTCGTCCGATTCTGCCGAGCAGCAGGTATTCCATCAATGCCTTCTGCACGTGCACGCTGTTTTGGCTTCGGCCCGGCGCTGCGCGATGTGAGCCTGCGCCGAAATCGCATGCCGGCCCTGACGGGCCGCCGGCTCGGCCTTCAGCCGATCCGGCCGAGCAGAAGGTACTCCATGAGTGCCTTTTGCACGTGCATGCGGTTCTGGCGCCGGCACGCGCCTGCGGCGCTTGACTTCGCTGGCGCGAAGTCAGCCTTTACCGGAACAGGAGGCCGGCCCTGACGGGCCGCCGGCTCGGCCTTCAGCCGATCCGGCCGAGCAAAAGGTACTCCATGAGTGCCTTCTGCACGTGCATCCTGTTCTCCGCTTCGTCCCAGACGACGGATTGGGGGCCGTCGATGACTTCGGCTTCGACTTCCTCGCCGCGGTGCGCGGGCAGGCAGTGCATGAAGAGGGCGTCCGGGCGCGCCGCGGCCATCATGTCGGCGTCGACGCACCAGTCGACGAAGGCCTTCATGCGGGCTTCGTTCTCTTCCTCGTAGCCCATGCTGGTCCAGACGTCGGTCGTGACCAGATGGGCGCCGGCGCAGGCCTCCAGCGGATGGTTGAAGGTGCGCACGCAATCCTTGTTCGCGACGCCCGCGACCACCGGATCGATTTCGTAGCCGCCGGGCGTGCTGACGTGCAGCGTGAAGCCGAGGATGTCGGCCGCCTGCAGCCAGGTGTTGGCCATGTTGTTGCCGTCGCCGACCCAGGCCACGACCTTGCCGGCGATCGAGCCGCGGTGCTCGATGAAGGTGAACACGTCCGCGAGGATCTGGCACGGGTGGTATTCGTTCGTCAGGCCGTTGATCACCGGCACGCGCGAGTTCGCGGCGAAGGCTTCGAGCTTGGCCTGCTCGTAGGTGCGGATCATCACGATGTCGACCATGCGGCTGATGACGCGCGCGCTGTCCTCGACAGGCTCGGCGCGACCGAGCTGGGTGTCGCCGGTCGTCAGGTTCAGCACCGTGCCGCCGAGCTGGTACATGCCGGCCTCGAAGCTCACGCGGGTGCGCGTGCTCGCCTTCTCGAAGATCATCGCCAGCGTGCGGTCGATCAGCGGCTGGTACTTCTCGTAGTTCTTGAAGCGGCGCTTGATGATCGCGGCGCGCTCGAACAGGTAGGCGTACTCCTCGGCGCGGAAGTCCTTGAATTGCAGGTAGTGCTTGATGAGGCTCATGCCGGGTTTCATGGTGTCGGCGTGGCGAGGAAATCCTTGATCAGCGGACACAGCAGGGCGACGATCTGCGCCGCCTCGTCGGCCGTCAGGATCAGCGGCGGCACGAGGCGGATGACGCGATCGGCGGTGACGCTGAGCAGCAATCCGGCTTCGGCCGCCTGGCCGAGTAATGCGCCGCACGGGCGGTCGAGCTCGATGCCGAGCATCAGCCCCTGGCCGCGGATGTCGACCACGCCGTCAACCCCTGCGAGTTCGCGCGCGAGCCCGTCCTTGAGTGCGGCGCCGACGCTGGCGACGCTATCGAGAAGACGATCTTCCTCCATGATGCGGATCGTCTCGACGCCCGCGCGCATCGCGAGCGGATTGCCGCCGAAGGTCGTGCCGTGGTTGCCGGGGCCGAAGACCTCGGCCGCGCGCGGCCCGCAGACGACGGCGCCGACCGGCACGCCCGAGCCGAGGCCCTTGGCGAGCGGCATGACGTCGGGCTTGATGTCCGCCCACTGGTGCGCGAACCACTTGCCTGTGCGGCCCATGCCGCACTGCACCTCGTCGAGCATCAGCAGCCAGTCATTGGCATCGCAGATGCGGCGCACGGCGCGCAGGTAGTCGACGGTTGCCGGGTTGATGCCGCCTTCGCCCTGGATCACTTCGAGGAACACGGCCGTCACGTTCGGGTGCGTGCGCGCGACCTCCTCCAACGCCGCGACGTCGTTCAGCGGCACGCGCACGAAGCCCTCGACGAGTGGTCCGAAGCCGGCCTGGATCTTCGGGTTGCCGGTGGCCGACAGCGTCGCGATCGAGCGGCCATGGAAGGCGCGCTCGTAGACGACGACCTCGGGCTTGTCGATGCCCTTGTCGTGGCCGAACTTGCGCGCGATCTTGAGCGCCGCCTCGTTCGCTTCGAGCCCGGAGTTGCAGAAAAACACCCTGGACAGGCCCGACATCTCGCACAGCCTGGCGGCGAGCTGCTCCTGCAGCGGCACGAAATAGTAGTTCGAGGTGTGGATCAGCTTGGCGACCTGATCCTGCAGCGCCGGCACGAGCTTCGGGTGCGCGTGGCCCAGCGTGTTGACGGCAATGCCGCCGAGCCCGTCGAGGTACTTGCGACCCGCGGTGTCCCATACCCAGCAGCCCTGGCCGTGCGACAGCGCGATCGGCACGCGGCCGTAGGTCTGCATCACATGCGGTTCAGTCTGCGGCGTCGGCTTGTCGGCGGCGTTCATGCGATCTCCGGCAAAAAAAGAATGGCACGGTCGAGGCAAATGCCCGAATCCGCGCCTGAATCATTCTAAGGGGCGGGCCGCGGCGGTCGAAAACAAGGCATGAGCAGGCTCGCTGCCACCTTCGGTGATGCTGCGCCGCAACATCGGCAAGGCACAATAGCGTCCGGCGCTCGACCCTCGGTCCGCGCGCTGTGGGCCCAAAGGCCGTTCCGGGAGCTGAGGGCCCCCACCCCTGTTCGCATGACGCCGATTCCGCCTCGCCAGCTCTTCATCCAGGGCCTGACCCGCTCGGGCAAGCTGTTTCGCCCGAGTGATTGGGCCGAGCGGCTGGCCGGCGCGATGTCGTGCTTTCGGCCGGAAGGCACGGTCAGCGGCCCCGGCGCACGCATCGGCTACTCGCCCTACTGCGTGCCGAACACGATCAACGGCGTGAAGTGCGTGATCGTCAGCGAGGCGCTGCGCGATGTCGAGCCGATGGCGTGGGACTTCGTGATGAACTTTGCGCGCGACAACGACCTGCAGACCACCGAGGCCTGTCTGCTGCCCGACCCGCCGCTGCAATGACAAAGGCCCGCGTCAGCGGGTCGGATGTGGAAAGGCCCGCGCAGGCGGGCCGGAAGTGGAAAGGCCCGCGTCAGCGGGCCTTCGAACAGGAGCGGGTGCCGCGTCCGCGATCAGGCGGCGGCCGACAGCGCCTTGACCTTGGCCGACAGGCGGCTCTTGTGGCGCGCGGCCTTGTTCTTGTGGAAGATGCCCTTGTCGGCGATCGAGTCGATGACCGGCTGCGCAGCCTTGAACAGCTCGGCGGCCTTGGCCTTGTCGCCGGCGACGACGGCCTTCTGCACGTTCTTGATCACGGTGCGGAACTTCGAGCGCAGCGCGGTGTTGGCGGCGTTGAGCTTCACGTCCTGGCGGACGCGCTTCAGGCCCGATGCGATGCGGACGGTCTTCTTCTTGGCTTTGGTCGTGGTGGCCATGCTGCTATGGGGTTCAATGTGGAGCTAAGCCGACAAGTATAGCATTACCGCGCACTCGGGCCACCGGCGCGCGGCGACGCAGCACGCAGTGTCGCCCCCGTGCTTCCTATAATCGCCGACACCGAAGCGAGCCGGCTCGTGCGCGGCCGCTGTCCGGGCGGCCATCCGATCGGACGCTTCGCAGCGATTGCCGCAGGCGAAGGCAGCCGCGCCACCTCGGGGCGCCATCGCGTTGCCTCCACAAGGCCTGAATGAACCTGCTGCGCGCCGCCTCCACCGTCTCGTTGTTCACGCTCGTCTCGCGCATCACGGGGCTCGCGCGCGAACTGTTCGTCGCCGCGACCTTCGGCGCCAGCGCCTGGACCGACGCCTTCAACGTCGCGTTTCGCATCCCCAACCTGCTGCGCCGCCTGTTCGCCGAAGGCGCGTTCTCGCAGGCCTTCGTGCCGATCCTCGCGGCGACGCGCAGCCGCGAAGGCGACGAGCCGACGCAGCGCCTGATCGATGCCGTCGCCACCGTCCTGTTCTGGGCGCTGCTGGCGCTGAGCATCCTGGGCGTCGTCTTTGCGCCGGCCGTCGTCTGGGTCATGGCTTCGGGCCTGGCCGCGTTCGACGACGCGGTCGTGATGACGCGGCTGATGTTTCCCTACATCGCCTGCATGTCGCTCGTCGCGCTGTCGGCCGGCGTCCTCAATACGTGGCGGCGTTTCGCGATTCCGGCCGTCACGCCGGTGCTGCTCAACCTGTGCGTCATCGGTGCGGCCTGGTGGCTCGTGCCGCGTTTTGGCACCTGGGGCATCGAGCCGATCTACGCCCTCGGCGTAGGCGTGATGGCGGGCGGCATCGCCCAGCTCGCGCTGCAGGTGCCGGCGCTGATGCGCATCGGCGTGCTGCCGCGCATCGGCTGGACTATTGGCGGCATGCGCGCGGCGCTGCGCCATCCCGGCCTGCGCCGCATCCTGCAGCTGATGCTGCCCGCGTTGCTGGGCGTGTCGGTCGCGCAGCTGTCGCTGCTGATCAACACCCAAATCGCTTCGCATGTCGGCGTCGGCGCCGTGTCGTGGCTGACTTTCGCCGACCGCCTGATGGAGTTCCCGACCGCGCTGCTCGGCGTCGCGCTCGGCGTCGTGCTGCTGCCGCAGCTCTCGGCGGCGCAGGCGATCGACGACATGGGGCGCTACTCCGGCCTGCTCGACTGGGGGCTGCGTCTCGTTGTGCTGCTGGCGCTGCCGTGCGCGATGGCCCTGATCGTGTTCCCGAAGCCGCTCGTCGCGACCCTCTACAACTACGGCGCGTTCAGCGCGCGCGACGTCGAGCAGACCGTGCGCGCGCTGATGGGCTACGGCGTCGGGCTGATGGGGTTGGTCGGCGTCAAGGTGCTCGCGCCGGGCTTCTACGCGCGTCAGGACATCAGGACGCCGGTGCGCATCGCGATCGGGATGCTGATCCTGACCCAGGTCATGAACGTCGGCTTCGTGCCCAGCCTCGGCCATGCCGGGCTCGCGCTGTCGATCGGTGTCGCCGCGCTGTGCAATGCCTTGCTGCTGCTGATCGGCCTGCGTCGCAAGGGCGTCTACACGCCGCTGCCGGGCTGGGCGGGCTTCGGCCTGCGGGTCGGCGTGGCGACGGCGCTGATGGGCGCCGGCCTCGCCTGGGTCGCGCACACGGTGGACTGGGTGGCGTACGGCGCGCAGCCGCTGGTGCGCATCGGCCTGCTCGCGCTGTCGCTCGGCGCCGCGGCGATCGTGTATTTCGGCGCGTTGCTTGCGCTCGGCCTGCCACTCAGGCAGTTCCTGCGCCGCACATAGGCCCGGCGCTCCGGCCGCGCTCGGGCGCTGCGCGGTGGCGGTGCGGTGTGTCCTACACTGGCACGATGCCAGGCCCGCTTCAATTCGATGTCCCGAGTGCGCTCGAGTACTTTGCCGCGCTGGTGGAGGAGGACGAGAGCCTGTCGCTCGTCGAGGCAGCAGTCTGCATCGCGCAGGACGAGCATCCGCAGCTCGACGTGCAGTCGGTGCTCGCCGAAATCGACGCGCTCGCAGCCAGGCTGTGCCGCCGCGTTCCGGCCGACGCCGTGCCGCTGCAACGCCTGCGGCTGCTCAATCGCTACTTCTTCCATGAGCTCGGTTTCGCGGGCAACATCAACAACTACTACGACCCGGGCAACAGCTACCTGCACCTGGTGCTGAGCTCGCGCCGCGGCATTCCGATCACGCTCGCCGTGCTGTACATCGAGTTCGCGCAGCAGATCGGTCTGCGCGCCCGGGGTGTGTCTTTCCCGGGGCACTTCCTCGTCAAGCTGCGGCTCAATCAGGGGCAAAAGCAGGGCGAGGTGCTGATCGACCCATTCACCGGTCGCTCGCTGTCGCGTGAAGACTTGGCCGAGATGCTCGAGCCCTACCGTGAGCGCCACGGCCTGGCCGACGAGGACGAGATGCCGCTCGGCCTCTTCCTCCAATCGGCGTCGTCACGCGACGTGATCGCGCGCATGCTGCGCAATCTCAAGGAGATCCATCGTGGCAACGAGGACTGGGTGCCGCTGCTCGCCGTGCAGCAGCGCCTTGTCGTGCTCCTGCCGCAGGACTGGGAAGAGCAGCGCGACCGCGGCCTGACCTACGCCGAACTCGGGCGCACGGTCGAGGCCGCCCAGGACCTCGCGGCCTATCTCGAGAATCGGCCGACCGCGCAGGATCGCCACGCACTCGTCGATCGCCTTGCCGAGCTGCGCCGCGCGGCGCCTCCGCGGCTGCACTGAAGCCGGCGCAACGCTCGCGCGAATCGCGCGCGGCGCACGGGGCGCAAGACTCAGATCACCTGCGTCGCAGCCTCGTCGCCCTGGCGTGCCTCGATACGGCCGATGCGATGCACCGTCTGCCCCTGCGCCGCGAGCAGCGCCTGGGCCCGTGCGGCGTCGCCTTCGGAGACGATGACGACGAACCCGATGCCGCAGTTGAAGGTGCGATGCATCTCCGCCTCGGCAACGCCGCCTTCACGTTGCAGCCAGGCGAAGATCTCCGGCTGCGGCCAGCTCTGCTTGTCGAGCACCGCCTTCAGGCCCGGCGGCAGGCAGCGCGGGATGTTCTCGACCAGCCCGCCGCCGGTGATGTGCGACATGCCCTTGATGCGCACGTCCTTCATCGTCGCGAGCACCGGCTTCACGTAGAGCCGCGTCGGCTGCATCACCCGCTCCCGAAACGCCATGCCGTCGAGCGTCGCGGGCAGGCCCGCGCCCGACGCCCCGGCGCGCTCGACGATGCGCCGCACGAGCGAGTAGCCGTTCGAATGCACGCCGCTCGATTCGAGGCCCAGCACGACGTCGCCGGCCACGATCTCGCGGCCATCGACGATCGCGCTCTTCTCGACCGCGCCGACGCAAAAGCCCGCCAGGTCGTACTCGCCCGGTGGATACATGCCCGGCATCTCGGCCGTCTCGCCGCCGATCAACGCGCAGCCCGATTCCTCGCAGCCGCGCGCGATGCCGCCGATGACGCGCGCCGCCACGTCGACATCGAGCTTGCCGCAGGCGAAGTAGTCGAGGAAGAAGAGCGGCTCGGCACCTTGCACGAGCACGTCGTTGACGCTCATCGCGACGAGGTCGATGCCGACCGTGTCGTGCGCACCCCATTCGAAGGCGAGGCGCAGCTTGGTGCCGACGCCGTCGGTGCCGCTCACGAGCACCGGCTCCCGGTAGCGCTTCGGGACCTCGAACAGCGCGCCGAAGCCGCCCAGCCCGGCCAGCACGCCCTGGCGCATCGTGCGCTTCGCGAGCGGCTTGATGCGCTCGACGAGCGCATCACCGGCGTCGATGTCGACGCCGGCGTCGCGGTAGGAGAGGGGGGCTTGGGGCATGGCGAGAGCGGCCGCGCTGGCCGGCCGTTAGAATTTCGCGGATTTTACGGGTGCCCCGTCTCGGCCCGGGTCTCGGCCTGCGGCGCTTGCCCGATAACCGAGACCGCCTCGACGCTCCGGTCCACGGCACGAATGCCGGCCGGGCGCGCGGCTCACTCTTCGTCGACACCACTGGAAGCCCAACTGAACGCAAAGCCGTCCGGCGCCTCGTTGCGATGAGGCAGATCCCGCTCGCGATCGCACCGCCGCCTGCGCGCAGCTTCGACAGCTTCCTGCCGGGACGCAACCGTGCTGCGCTCGAGCACCTGGAGCAGCTCGCGCCGCACGCCGCGCCGACCTATCTGTGGGGCGCGGCCGGCTGCGGCAAGACGCACCTGTTGCGCGCACTCGCGTCGGCCTGGCAGGGCCGGGGTGATCGCGTTGCGTGGTTCGGGCCGGGCGTTGCGCTGCCGTGGGAGTTCGACGAACGTGGCGCCCTCGTCGTGCTCGACGATTGCGATGCCCTCGACGACGCCCGGCAGCACGCCGCCTTCGCGCTCTTCGTGCAGGCGAGTACGGTGGGCATCCCCGTCGTCTCGGCCGGCAAGTGGCCGCCGGTCGATCTGCCGCTGCGCGAGGACCTGCGCACGCGGCTCGGCTGGGGCCTCGTGTTCGCACTGCAGCCGCTGTCCGAGGCCGAGGCGCGCGCCGTGCTGCGCCGCGAGGCCGACCGGCGCGGCATCCGGCTCGGCGACGAGGTGCTCGACTTCCTGCTGACGCGCTTTGCGCGCGACCTGACGCAACTCATGGCGCTGCTCGACAGGCTGGACGAATTCGCCCTCGCCAGCCAGCGCGCGGTCACGGTGCCGCTCTTGAAGAAGATGCTTGACGAGGAAGGCACGTGAGACAACCTGTGGCAGCCGCCTCGCCGCGGGCCGAGCGCCGGGCCGCTCCCAAGCCGGCCCGCATCCCCTCGGGGGATCGGCTGACGTACCCGGCAGGCGAGGGGCTGTCATGATCGCCGCGGGCCGAGCGCCGGGCCGCTCCCAAGCCGGCCCGCATCCCCTCGGGGGATCGGCTGACGTACCCGGCAGGCGAGGGGCTGTCATGACCTTGTGCCTGTTCGACCTCGACGACACCCTGCTGCCGATCGATTCCGACCATGCCTGGGGCGAATTCCTGATCCGCCTCGGCTGGGTCGACGAGGCGGCGTTCCGGGCCGGCAACGACGCCTTCTACGCCCAGTACAAGACGGGGCAACTCGACATCCACGCCTACATCGATTTCGCGACCGCGCCGCTCAGGATTCGTGATGCGGCAACGCTCGCCGACGCCCATGCGCGCTTCATGCGCGAGGTGATCGCACCGCAGCTGAAACCCGCGGCGCTCGACCTCGTGCGCAGCCATCTGGACCGGGGCGATCTGGTCGGGCTCGTGACAGCGACGAACGACTTCATCACCGCGCCGATCGCGGCCGCCTTCGGCATCGCGCATTTGATCGCGGTCCGGCTCGAGCGTGCCCCAGGCGGTACCATCACCGGCGCCATCGCGGGCACGCCGAGTTATCGCGAAGGCAAGGTCGTGCGGGTCGAGGAGTGGCTGCGAAGCCTGGGCCGCAGCTGGCAGGACTTCGACGCGATCACGGTCTACAGCGATTCGATCAACGACCTGCCCCTGCTCGAGCGCGCCCACCATCCGGTGGCCACCAACCCCACGCCGGCGCTCGAAGCGCTGGCCCGGGAGCGCCACTGGCGCATCTTGAGGCTTTTTGACTGATGATCAGAAAATTCATCGACAAGCTGCTCGGCAAGCCGTCCGCCGCGGCGAGCACGAAGACCCCGATCGGCAAGCGCGTGGAGGTCGCACGCGCCGAACACGGCATCGATCCGAAGCTGCTCGACGCGAATGCGATCAAGGTCGTGCAGACGCTCAAGGAGGCGGGCTACGAGGCCTACGTCGTCGGCGGCGCGGTGCGCGACCTGCTGCTCGGCATGCGGCCCAAGGATTTCGACGTCGCGACCAACGCCACGCCGGAGCAGGTCAAGGCGCTGTTCCGGCGCGCCTTCATCATCGGCCGCCGCTTTCGCATCGTGCACGTCGTCTATGGCCGCGGCCGCGACCATGAGGTGATCGAGGTCTCGACATTTCGCGCGACGCTCGCCGCGGCCGACGCCGAGCAGGTCAGCGGCAACGAAAAGACATCGCGCGCGGAACTCGCCGGCAAGGCGCACGTTGTCGATGCCGAGGGCCGCGTGCTGCGCGACAACGTCTGGGGCCCGCAGATCGAGGACGCCGCGCGGCGCGACTTCACCGTCAACGCGATGTACTACGACCCGCTGACCGAAACCGTGGTCGACTACCACCACGGCCTGCGCGACGAGCAGAAGAAGTTGCTGCGCATGATCGGCGACCCGGTCACGCGCTACCGCGAAGACCCGGTGCGCATCGTGCGCGCGGTGCGCTTCGCGGCCAAGCTCGGCTTCACGATCGAAGCGAAGACGCGCGCGCCGATCGGCGAGATGGCGGCGCTGCTCGCGAACCAGCCGCCGTCGCGCTTGTTCGACGAGATGATCAAGCTGCTGCAGACCGGCCATGCGCAAAGGAGCATGGACGAACTGCGCAAGCAGGGCCTGATCGGCAATCGACAGGGCGTGTTCCCGATCCTCGACCTCGTGCTCGCCGAGGATGCCGGCAAGGGCCCGAGCCGCCTGGTGCAACTTGCGCTCGCGGACACCGATCGCCGGGTCGGCGAGGGCAAGCCCGTGGCGCCGAGTTTCCTGCTCGCGTGCATGCTGTGGCACGAGGTGCTTGCAGGCTGGCACAAGCGCAAGGAGGGTGGCGAGGCGCCTTTCCCGGCGTTGCAGCAGGCGGTGGATGCGGTGTTCGATGCGCGTGTCGGCGACATCTCCGGCCGCGGCAAGCTCGGCGCCGACATCCGCGAAATCTGGCTCATGCAACCGCGCTTCGAGCGCCGCACGGGCAACGCCCCGTTTGCGCTCGTCGAGCAGCCGCGCTTTCGGGCCGGGTTCGACTACCTGCGCCTGCGTGCGGACGCGGGCGAGGTCGCGCCCGAACTGGCCGAATGGTGGGAGGACTTCTC
>JAMLIM010000064.1 GCA_023954175.1 Rhizobacter sp. | reverse complement strand
GTCGGGCGCGGCGGCGTCGCCCGGCGCCGGTTCGTACACCTCGGCGGGCTGGGCGCTGCTGCTGTTCTTCCTCGGCGTGCGGCTCGGCTACTGGCTGCGCGCGCCGCTGCCGCCCGAGGGCGAGACGCCGCCGCGCGTCGCCCGCGGCTGGCGCCGGATCGTCAAGCCGCTGATGCTGTGGAGCGAGGCGTCGGCGTCGTTCTACGGCCGCGCCCGGCCGTGGTGGTATCTGTCGGACGGCGGGCACTTCGACAACACCGGCGTCTACCCGCTGCTCAAGCGGCGGCTGGACTTCATCATCCTCGCCGACAACGGCGCCGACGCCGACTACCAGTTCGCCGATCTCGAGAACCTGGTGCGCAAGGCGCGCATCGACTTCGGCGCCGAGATCGAGTTCTACACGCGCGAAGAAGCGGCGCGCCACTTCCCGAGCGTGAATCCGAGCGCGAACGGCGCGATCACCGTGCTGGCGCCGGAAGACATGGCCGACAACCACTCGAGCCGCGGCGTGATGATGGCGCGCGTGCGCTACGCGCCGGGCGCCGACGGCACGCGCGCCGAGGCGACGCTGCTCGTCATCAAGCCCAATCTGCACGACGCGCTCGACCTCGACCTGCTCGCCTACGCGCAGCGCCACCCGACCTTCCCGCATGAAACGACGGGCGATCAGAGTTTCGACGAGGCGCAGTGGGAGAGCTATCAACGCCTGGGCGAAGACATCGGCCGCGCGCTCGATCCCGCGTGGCTGGCGCAATTGCCCGGCTGGTCGCGCTGCTGCGCGCACCCGATGACGATTGCCGCGCGCCTGACGGGGGCGCTGCCCGAAGACGCGGCGACGGCGGGCGAGCCCTTGTGGCGCCGTTCGGCGCGCGCGACGGCGATCGGCGCGACGCTCGGCTTGAGCGCATCGGGCACGCTGCTGCTCGCGGTCTGGCAGGTCAGCGAGCAGTTCCGGCAGAACATCGCGAACGAGCAGGCCGAAGCGCAGCGCCTGTTCACCGAGGTCTCGCGCGACCTGCGCGATCTGGACGGCAGCTGCCCCAAGGTGGCCGAGCACACCGCGGTGCAGTTGATGATGCTGCGCGATCTTCGCGCCAGCCCTCGCCTGCGGCCGCTCGAGCGCGAAGGCGTGAGCCAGTTGATCGAGCACGTGCGCAGCGAATGCGACCAGCGGCCGCAGCCCTCCATCGATTGCATGCAGGCCGCGCAGCGCGCCGCGGCCGGCGTGTGCGCCGTTGTCAACCGGCCGCCGACGCAGGTCGGCGCACTGAGCTACTGGCACCCGATCTCGACACGCATCACGCTCGCCAGCCTGTTCGGCGGCGGCGCACAAGACACCGTGCTGGCGAGCGCGCCGCCCGTGTCTACCGAAGGCGGCGTGGCCAGCGTGACGCGCAGCGAACCGGCGCGCCCCGCACCACCGGTGCTGGCGACACGCGGCGGCAATGCGGCCGATGCGGGTGCGGCCGATGCCGGCACGGCACGACCCGAAGCCGCGGCGCCACCTGCGCCAACCGCGACGCCGTCACCAATTTCACCGCCATCACTGCCGACGCCCGGCGCCACGCGCTCGGCGGGGGCCGTCGGCGCGACGAGCCCCGCTGCCGCACCGGGCGCCGCAGCGGCGCCGCCGACGGCTGCCGCCGCGTCGCCGGCGGCCTGCGAGCGCAATGATCGGCCGGTGCAGCTCTTCGTCCAGATCTACGACGAGGCGTCGCGCGAGGTGGCGAAGGCGGTCGTCCGCGCGCTGCGCAATGACACCGATGACGCGCTGCGCGTCGCGCCGATCGAGAACGTGACGCGCGCCGCCGCGCTGCGCGATCAGCGCCGGCCGGTGCCCTGGCCGCAGCCGACGCTGATCGTTCACAACCCGGGCGAGCACGCTTGCGCGGTTGCACTCGCGGCGACGATCCGCGCCACGCTGCCCGCCGTCGCCGGACGCGACCCGGCGGTCTGGGTGCGCGACCTGCCGCGCACCCTGACGCCGAGCCCCGGCGTGATCGAGCTGTGGCTGCCGCCGAGCGATGGCGCGGCGGCGGCGAAGTAAGCGCCGCGCCAGAACCTCGGCGCTGCGTTCACGCTCGGTGGGCACGCCTTCGCCGCGGAGCTGCTGAACGCCCGGCCGCCGCGTCCGGATCGGATCACCGGCGGCCGGGCGTCGGCTGCGCTCAGCGCGGCGCGGCCGGCTTGGCCGGTGCCGCGGCCTTGGTCGCCGGCGCTTTCGAAGCGGCCGTCGGCGCGCTGTAGGACGCACTGCCGACGGTCAGGCCGGCCTGCGAGAAGCGTGCCGCATTGCCCGGGCCGACGCCGGCGACGCGGTCGACCATGTCGGCCCAGCTCTTGAAGTCACCCGCCTTGCGCGCGTCCAGGATCTTGGTGGACAGCGCCGGGCCAATGCCCTTGATGGTTTCGAGCTCGGCCTGGCTGGCCTTGTTGACATCGACACTCGCCTGTGCGGCAAAGGCAAAGGCGGCGAGCAGGGTAGCGATCAGCAAACGAAACATGATGGATCTCCTTCGGTCAAGGCCCGACGACATGCCGGGCTGAGGAGAATTCTTGCGAAGCAGACCGCCGCGCGAAACCCGCTGTGGGGTGAGTCGATGGGGGCACCCGTTCGGGGGATTCGGGCGCGCGGCGCCTGGCGTCACCGCGGTTCGCCGGCGAGCCGCCGAACGCGACTCGAGCCACAGGGGCGCAGGGGATCGAGAAGCTGATGTGCTCCATTGACGTCCCGACGTCTACAATGCTTCATCTGATTTTGGAGGCTGTGCGTGCGCAGAAGACCAGGCGAAGTCCGCGATGCGATCGTTCAGGTGCTCGAGTCCCGCCCTCATGGTGCTTCGGTTCACGACATCGAAGCCGGCGTTGCGGGCCTGATCGGCGACGTCGCTCCCTCGTCGGTACGCTCCTACCTCAGGCTCAACACACCGGAATTGTTCGCGCGCATGGACCGGGCGCAGTACGTGCTCAGCGGCTTCGAGGCGCCGCTCGCCGCGGCGCGTGACTGCGCGAGCACAGTCGAATTCGACTATGGGCGCGCGAAGCTCGTGCTGGCCGACTGCAACGAGTGGCTGGATGCGCAGGCGGCCCATTCGATGCACGCTGTCGTCACCGATCCGCCCTATGGACTTGTCGAGTATTCCGACGCCGAGCAGACCAAGCTGCGTCAGGGGCGCGGTGGTGTCTGGCGCATCCCGCCGAGCTTCGATGGCGCAAAGCGGGCGCCGCTGCCACGCTTCACGGTGCTCACGCCGCGCGACCTGGTTGCACTCGAACGGTTCTTCTTCGAGTGGGGGCGCCGCATCGCGCGCGTGCTGGTGCCAGGTGCCAATGTCGTCGTTGCGAGCAACCCGCTGCTTTCGCACATCGTCTCCGCAGGGCTGTCGCGCTGCGGGCTCGAGCGGCGGGGCGAGATTGTGCGTCTCGTGATGACGATGCGCGGCGGCGACCGCCCGAAGGCTGCGCACGAGGAGTTCACGGACGTGAGCGTGATGCCGCGTTCGATGTGGGAGCCCTGGCTCGTCTTTCGCAAGCCCGTCGAGGGGCGCGTTCAGGACAACCTGCGCAAGTGGGGCACAGGCGGATTTCGGCGCATTTCCGCGGCCAGGCCCTTTGGTGACGTGATCGAGTCGGCGCCGACCCGGAGCAGCGAACGCAAACACGCGCCGCACCCGAGCCTCAAGCCACAGGCCTTCCTGCGCCAGGTGGTGCGCGGCGTGTTGCCGCTGGGCGAGGGTGTGGTGCTTGACCCGTTCGCCGGGGCGGCCTCGACCCTTGCTGCCGCCGAAGCCGTCGGCTACGAAAGCGTCGGCGTCGAGCGCGATTTAGCCTACTTCAAGATTGCGAGACAAGCGCTTCCCCGACTCGCGGCGCTTGCCGTCGATCCGGCCTTGCCGCGCAGGCGGCCTCAGGCCCGATAGATCCAGTTCTGACGCAGCTTGGCAATGCCCGCGGCGTGCAGCGTCGCAGTGCGCGTGCCGAGTTCTCCGCGCGCATTCTTGCGGAAGTCGTCGACATGCACCTGTCCGAGGTAGATCTCGGTGAAGCGCATGGGCCTTCGTTCGACAGCGGGCTCGGTCGTGTTGTCGACTGCGTAGACAAACACACACATCCACTGGTCGCGCGCGCCGTGGGTATCGACCGCGCCGCCGGCCTTTCGTGTGGTCTTGACTTCGACGCCCCATTCGCCGGCCTTGACGGCATTGGCCGGGTAGCGGCCCCTCACGACCAAGTCCGGATGGCCGTTGAAGTATGGGTTCACGACGAGGGTGCGCGCGTGCTTGGCAAGACTCGCGGTCAGCATGTCCGACAGAACGCCCGACATGATGGCCGGCCGAAGCATTTCGTCGAGCCGCTCGAGCCCCTTGATCGACAAGCTCGTGTTGACGTCGTGAAAGAAGTCGTAGACATCTTGCACGGCGAGGCGAAAGTCCTCGAGGCGGAGTTCATACGGCAGCGTGGCCGCTTGATTGAACTTCGCCGGATCGAGCCGGTTGCGGATTGGGGCCATCGAATGCGCTTTGCGTGTCGGCTCGATTCTGGCATCCCCGCTCCGACGCTCAGCCTGCCTCGCCCTCGAGCACCCGCAGGATGTCGCGCCCATAGGCTTCGAGCTTCTTCGCGCCGACACCGCTGATCGCGCCCAGCTCGTCGAGTGACGAAGGGCAGCGCTGCGCCATCTCGGCGAGCGCGGCGTCATGAAAGACGACGTAGGGCGGCAGGTTGTGTTCGCGGGCGACCCCGGTGCGCCAGGCCTTGAGCGCGGTGAAGCGCTCGACCCCGGCTTCGTCCAGCGGCAGCGGTGGCGGCTTGATCTTGCCGCCGCGCCCGGCGCCGGGCGCACGCGCGCCCTTGCCGCGCTTGGGCGTTGCCACGGTCTCGCGCAGCAGCAACGTCACCTCGCCGCGCAGCACGTCGCGTGCGCTCGGCGTCGGCTCCAGCGTGTTGTATTCGCCTTCGGTGCGCAGGTGGCCGAGCGCGATCAACTGGCGCAGCACGGCGCGCCACTGCGTCTCGCTCACGTCGGCGCCGATGCCGTAGGTGCTCAGGCCTTCGTGGTGATGCTGCGCCACCTTGTCGGTCGCCTTGCCGCGCAGCACGTCGATCAGATGCCCGGCGCCGAAGCGCTGGCCGCCGTGCTGATGGAAGCGGTAGATGCACGACAGTGCCTTGCGCGCGGCCTCGGTCGCGTCCCACGTCGCGGGCGCGCGCAGGCAGTTGTCGCAGACGTTCTGGTAGCCCGGGTTGCAAGGCGGGCTGTCTTCGCCGAAGTAGGCGAGCAGGCGCACGCGGCGGCAGTCGTGCGCTTCGGCCAGCGCCAGCAGCGCGTCGAGCTTGCCGCGCTGGCCGCGCTTGAACGCTTCGGCGGCCGGGCTTTCCTCGATCATCCGCCGCTGGTTGACCACATCGGCCAGGCCGTAGGCCATCCAGGCATCGGCGGGCAGACCGTCGCGCCCGGCGCGGCCGGTCTCCTGGTAGTAGCTCTCGATGTTCTTCGGCAGGTCGAGGTGGGCGACGAAGCGCACGTCGGGTTTGTCGATGCCCATACCGAAGGCGATGGTGGCGACCATCGCGACCCCGTCCTCGCGCAGGAAGCGGTCCTGGTGCGTCTTGCGCACGCCGGCGTCGAGCCCCGCGTGGTAGGGCAGCGCGGTGATGCCTTCGGCGCTCAGCCAGGCCGCCGTTTCCTCGACCTTCCTGCGCGACTGGCAGTAGACGATGCCGGCATCGCCTTCGTGTTCGTCGCGCAGGAAGCGCAGCAGTTGTGCGCGCGCGTTGTCCTTCTCGACGACGCGGTAGCGGATGTTCGGCCGGTCGAAGCTGCTGATGAAGATGCGCGCATCTTGCAGCTGCAGGCGCAGGAGGATGTCGGCGCGGGTCAGCTCGTCGGCGGTGGCGGTCAGCGCAATGCGCGGCACGTCGGCATAGCGCTCGTGCAGCACGTTCAGCGAAAGATAGTCCTCGCGGAAGTCATGCCCCCACTGGCTCACGCAATGCGCCTCGTCGATCGCGAACAGGCTCAAGAGGCCGCGCTCGTGCAGCGAATCGAGCTGGGCCAGGAAGCGCGGCGTCGTCACGCGCTCGGGCGCTGCGTACAGCAGCACCAGGCGGCCGGACATCATCTCGCGCTCGACGCGTGCCGCCTCTTCCGACGTGAGCGTGGAATTCAGGAACGCTGCGTGCACGCCGGCTTCCTCGAGCGCGCCGACCTGGTCGTGCATCAGCGCGATCAGCGGGCTCACCACCACGCTGACGCCGCGCCCGGCGCGGTGGCGTGCGATGGCGGGCACCTGGTAGCACAGGCTCTTGCCGCCGCCGGTGGGCATCAGCACCAGCGCGTCGCCATCGGCGATCACGTGGTCGACGATGGCTGCCTGCTGGCCGCGGAAGGCGGCGTAGCCGAAGACTTCGGTCAGCAGGCTCTCGGCGGCGGCGTTGGTGGATGTCGGCGGCAGGTTCATTGAGCGCCGATGGTAGCGGCGCCGCTGTCATGACCGTGGCGGACCACGCAGGTGTCTTGGGGCCGCCACCTCGGGCCAGCGCCGGGCCGCCCCCCGAGCGGCCCGAGATCCCCTTGGGGGGCGACACCGCAGGTGTCTTGGGGCAGTTATTCCACCCGCGCCAGCCTGGCCGCGATCTCCGCCACGTGCCTGCCCTGGAAGCGCGCACCCGCGAGTTCGTTCTCGCTCGGCTGGCGTGAGCCGTCGCCGGCAGCGATCGTCGACGCGCCGTAGGGGCTGCCGCCCGTGACTTCGCTCACGATCATCTGGCCCTGGAACGAATACGGCAGGCCGACGATCACCATGCCCTGGTGCAGCAGGACCGTATGCGTCGACAGGATCGTGCTTTCCTGCCCGCCGTGCTGCGTCGCGCTCGAGGTGAACACCGCGCCGACCTTGCCGATGAGCTTGCCGGCGGCCCACAGCCCCCCGGTCTGGTCGAGGAAATTCTTCATCTGCGCCGTCATGTTGCCGAAGCGCGTCGGCGTGCCGATGATGATGGCGTCGTACTCGGGCAGTTCTTCCACGGTCGCCAGCGGCGCGGCTTGGTCGACCTTGAAGTGCGCCTTCTCGGCGGCCTCTCGCGCCATGAGTTCGGGCACGCGCTTGACGTGCACCTCGGCGCCGGCCGAACGCGCGCCTTCGGCGATGGCGCCTGCCATCGTCTCGATGTGACCGTAGCTGCTGTAGTACAGAACCAGAACCTTTGCCATGATGGCCTCCTGAAGTGGGTGGGGTCGCGCAACGCAAGGGGCGCGGCGTACCCGAACGATTCTGGGCGCGGCCTGTCTGGCAGGGTTGAAATCGGACGAACGCTGGCTTCAGTCGGCGCGAACGCCGGGGCGGTGGCACGCACCACCGGCGCCCTGCACCGCCCACGCGCCGGTATCATCGACGCACCGAATCAATGCGCTGAAACCTGGAGAGAGCCATGGCCTCGATCAACAAAGTCATCCTCATCGGCAACCTCGGGCGCGACCCCGAAGTGCGCTACACGCCGAGCGGCGCGGCGGTGTGCAACGTGACGATCGCGACCTCGCGCAACTGGAAGGACAAGACGAGCGGCGAGAAGGTCGAGGAGACCGAGTGGCACCGCGTCGTGTTCTACGACCGGCTTGCCGAGATCGCCGGCGAGTACCTGAAGAAGGGCCGCTCGGTCTACGTCGAAGGGCGCCTGAAGACGCGCAAGTGGACCGACAAGGACGGCGTCGACAAGTACACGACCGAGATCGTCGCCGACAACATGCAGATGCTCGGCGGCCGCGAAGGCATGGGCGGCGGCGACGAAGGCGGATCGCGCAGCTATGCCGGGGGCGGCGGCGACGGCGGCGAGCGCGCCGCGCGCCCGGCGCAACGGCCGGCGGCGGGCAACAAGCCGGCACCGAAGACCTCGACCGGCTTTGACGACATGGACGACGACATCCCGTTCTGACGGTATCGCGGCGTACCGTGAAAACGCCCGGCATTGCCGGGCGTTTCGCATCGGCGGCCTTCGCCGATTCAGCGCATCGGGACCGGGCTGCCGAACAGGCGCTCCATCGCGACGTCGATCACCATGCCGCACAAGCTGTAGAGCAGCGAGCCGATCAGCGCCGCGCCGAAGCTCGCGACGTGCAGGCCGTCGAGCATCGACGAGGCGGCGTAGAACATGGTCGCGTTGATGACGAACAGGAACAGGCCGAGCGTGATCAGCGTCACCGGCAGCGTCAGCAGGATGAGCACCGGGCGCAGCAGCGTGTTGAAGAGACCGATCACGAACGCCGCGAGCAGCGCCGAGCCGAAGCTCTTCACCACCACCCCCGGATACAGATGGGCCACGAGCAACAAGGCGGCCGCGAGCAGCAGCCAACGGATGATGAGTTTCATGCGTCAAGCATAGCGTGATCGAGGCCTGGAACCGACGCGACGGCGCATGCCGGAATGCGTCGACATGCACCACCGCGACGGGCGCGCGAAGACGCGTCACGACCAGAGTGATGCGGGCGAGCGACAAAACGCAGATTCATTGCATGCAAATGAGCGTTTCTCCTATGAAAACTGCTTCTCAGCAGGGTAGGCACGCAGTACCATCCGCTGCGCAGCACGAGTGAGGAACCGAGAGCGCATCCAGCTCTCACCCATCGGCCGCACATCAACCACTCACTTGATGGAGAGAATCAACATGGCAACTGCAAAGAAGGCTCCGGCCAAGAAAGCGCCGGCGAAGAAGGCTCCGGCCAAGAAGGCGGCAGCGAAGAAGGCTCCTGCGAAGAAGGTCGCAGCGAAGAAGGCGCCGGCCAAGAAGGCCGCCGTCAAGAAGGTCGCGGCCAAGAAGGCGCCCGCCAAGAAGCGCACCCCGAACGCGGCGTTCATGAAGGCGATGACGCCGAGCGCCGCACTCGCCGCGATCATCGGCAGCAAGCCGGTGCCGCGCACCGAGGTGACGAAGAAGGTGTGGGAGTACATCAAGGCGAACAAGCTGCAGGACTCGGCCAAGCGCACGATGATCAACGCCGACGCCAAGCTGCGCGAGATCTTCAAGAAGGCCCAGGTCTCGATGTTCGAGATGACCAAGCTGATCAACAACCACCTGAGCTGAACGCGTATTGCGGGCTGCGGCCCGCAAACGAAAAGCCGGCGGGCAACCGCCGGCTTTTTTCATGTCCGCGCGCCGCGCTAGTTCGCAGGATCGGCGATGCCGAATATCTGCGCGCCGTTGCGCCAGGCGATGCGCTCGGCGACCGCCGGCGGCAGATCGCCGAGCCACAGGCGCGCTGCGCGCATCAGGTCTTCGTAGGCGCTCCAGCGCCCGTTGATCCAGGTGTCGGAGCCGACCAGGAACCGCTCCGGGAATGCGGTGAGCATGCCCTTCCACTCCGGCGAGAGGCGGCCGTCACCCGCGGTCAGCCCCGGGCGGTAGGACAGCTCACCCATCAGCGTCGGATAGCGGTCGAGCAGCGCGCGCACCCGCTCCGGCGCCACGCCGCCGATGCCGGTGTGGGCCCAGATCACGCGCGCCTCGGGCGCATGCGCCATCAGCAGGTCGATCGCGGCGTCGTCGACATGGGCGAGGACGACGAGCTGGCGCGCCTGCGCGAGCTGCATCAGCTTCTTCGCGACGGCGCCGTTGGCGTTGGCGCTGTCGTAAAGGTGGAATTCACCGATGCCGCGATACGGCCCGGCCGCGGTACCGCGCTCGAGCTCGCTCAGCACCATCGCGTAGATCGTCTCGTCGCCGAACCAGCCGGTGTAGTCGGCGCGGTTGCGGTACAGCCGGATGAAGGGCACGACCGTCACGCCGGCCGCAGCAGCCTGCGCCTTGGCCGCGGCGAGCGACTTCGTGCCGTCGTTGGGCCGGCTGTTGGCGACGATCGCCCGCACCCCCGCGCGCTGCATGCGCGCGAGCACGTCCTCGACCGGATAGACGGCGGTGGCCTCGACGTTGTAGTGCAGGTGCGCATCGAACAGCGGCCCGCGATACGGCTCGGCCTGTGCGAGGGCAGCCAGCGCACAGCCGGCGAGGGTGGCGATCAGGCCGCGCGGGCTGGCCCGGCCGATCGACGCCCGCGCCCGTCCGATCCGCATCCGCGCCGCCAGGGACAGGAGGCTCATCACGGCCTCCCTCAGTGGGGCGAGCGCAGGCGTCGCTCGACGAAATCGAGCCGGTCCTGGCCCCAGAACAGTTCGCCGTCGACGACGTAGCTCGGCGCGCCGAACACGCCGGCGTCGATCGCGCGCTGCGTGTTGGCTTCGTAGCGTGCCTGTACCTCCGGCTTGCGCGCTTCGTCGAGGCGTGTCGGCGCCAGGCCTTGTTCGGCGAGCAGGGCGGCCAGCGTGTCGGCGTCGGCGATGTTGCGCTCCTGCGCCCAGACTGCCTGCGTCACGGCGGCGATGAGCGCCATCGCGGCGTCCGTGCCGTCGTGCTGATCGACCGCGATGATCAAACGCGCTGCGTCATCCGCGGCAACCGGGAAGAAGCGGGGTTGGGGGTTGAGCGGCACGCCGAGCCGCTGGCTCCAGCGCGGCAATTCGAGCAAGCGGTAGGCCTGGCGCTGCGGCGCGCGCTTGCCCAAGGGCAGGCCGCCGGAGACCGAGAAGACCTTGCCGAGGTCGATCGGCAGCACGCGCACAGTGGCACCTGCCGCCTTCGCGATCGCGGTGAAGCGCGCGTGGCCGAGGTAGACGAAGGGCGAGTTCGGTGCGAAGTAGTAGTCGATCGTCATGGTGCACTCCGGGGTGGGGTCGGGATCAGTCTAGCAAGCGCGCGCCGCGGACGTGCGCGCTCGCTTGCATGCATGCACACATGAAGTGGGCGCGCAGCATCTCGATACAACTGTGACGCCATCGGGTCGGCCCGCGCCCTCGCGTTGACGTTAAATGAACATCGAAACCACGATCAAGGATTGCTCAATGATGAAGACAGAATCACCGCTCTGCGCTGCACGCGTCGTGCGCGGTGGACTTGCGTCCGTACTTGCCGCCCTCGCCTTGTCGAGCGCGCTGCCCGTCGCGCAGGCGCAGACGAATGTCGGCGTGTCGATCAGCGTGGCGCAGCCGGGGGTCTATGGCCGCATCGACATCGGCAACTACCCGGCGCCGGCGGTGATCTATCCGCAGCCGATGGTCATTGTGCCGACACCGGTCGCCGTCGTGCAACGGCCGATCTATCTGTATGTGCCGCCCGGCCATCAGAAGCGCTGGTCCAAGTACTGCGCGCACTATGCCGCCTGCGGCCAGCCGGTCTACTTCGTGCAGGAGTCATGGGTGCGCGAGCGCTACGCCGGTGGCCGTCACGACCACGATGACGACCATGACCATGACCATGATCGCGGCCACGGAAAGAGCAAGCACAAGGGCAAGCACAAGCACGACTGAGCCGGCCCGGCGGCCGCGGCCCTCAGCGCGCGAGCAGTGCGCGCAGGTAGTGCCCGGTGTGGCTTGCGGGGTTCGCCGCCACGTCCTCCGGCGTGCCGGTCGCGACCACCGTGCCGCCGCCGGCGCCGCCCTCGGGGCCCATGTCGATGATCCAGTCGGCGGTCTTGATGACGTCCAGGTTGTGCTCGATGACGACGATCGTGTTGCCGGCGTCGCGCAACTGGTGCAGCACGCGCAGCAGCAGGTCGATGTCGGCGAAGTGCAGGCCGGTGGTCGGCTCGTCGAGGATGTAGAGCGTGCGGCCGGTGTCGCGCTTGGAGAGCTCGAGCGCGAGCTTGACGCGCTGCGCCTCGCCGCCCGAGAGCGTCGTCGCGCTCTGGCCGAGGCGGATGTAGCCCAGGCCGACGTCGAGCAGCGTCTGCAGCTTGCGCGCGATGTTGGGCACGGCGCTGAAGTAGCCGTGCGCGTCCTCGACCGTCAGCTCGAGCACCTGCGTGATGTTGCGTCCCTTGTAGAGGATCTCGAGCGTCTCGCGGTTGTAGCGCGCGCCGTGGCAGGTGTCGCAGGGCACGTAGACGTCGGGCAGGAAGTGCATCTCGACCTTCAGCACGCCGTCGCCCTGGCACGCCTCGCAGCGCCCGCCGGCGACGTTGAAGCTGAAGCGCCCCGGCCCGTAGCCGCGCTCGCGTGAGGCCGGCACTTCGGCGAACAGCTCGCGGATCGGCGTGAAGAGACCCGTGTAGGTGGCGGGGTTCGAGCGCGGCGTGCGCCCGATCGGGCTCTGGTCGACGTTGATGACCTTGTCGAAGGCCTCGATGCCCTCGATCGTGTCGTGCGGCGCGGGCTCGGCGTGGCTGTTGTAGAGCTTGCGCGCGACGGCGGCGTAGAGCGTGTCGTTGACGAGCGTGCTCTTGCCCGAGCCCGACACGCCCGTCACGCAGGTGAACAGGCCGACCGGGATCTCGACCTCGACGCGTTGCAGGTTGTTGCCGCGCGCGCCCGCGATGCGCAGTTCGGTGGCGGTGTCGCCGCGCGCCCCCCAGGCCTGCCCGCGCCGCTCGACGCGCCGCGCCGGCACTGCGATGCGCAAGGCGCCCGACAGGTAGCGCCCGGTGAGCGACTCCGGGTTCGCCGCGACCTCGTCCGGCGTGCCCTGCGCGATCACGCGCCCGCCGTGCACGCCGGCGCCCGGCCCCATGTCGATCACGTGGTCGGCGGCGCGGATCGCTTCCTCGTCGTGCTCGACGACGAGCACGCTGTTGCCGAGGTCGCGCAGATGGCGCAGCGTGCCGATCAGGCGCGCGTTGTCGCGCTGGTGCAGGCCGATGCTCGGCTCGTCGAGCACGTACATGACGCCGGTGAGGCCTGAGCCGATCTGGCTCGCGAGCCGGATGCGCTGCGATTCGCCGCCGCTCAAGCTGTCGGCGTTGCGATCGAGGCTCAGGTAGTTGAGGCCAACGTCATTGAGGAACTTGAGCCGCGAGCGGATCTCGCGCACGACCTTGTCGGCGATGCCCGCCTTCGCGCCGGTCAGGCGCAGGCCGTCGAAGATCGCGAGGCAGTCGCGCAGCGTCGCATGCTCGACCTCGTAGATCGGGCGGCGCGTGTCGTCTTCGGCGTCGACCAGATAGACGTGGCGCGCCTCGCGGCGCAGCCGCGCGCCGCCGCAGTCGGGGCAGGGTTGCGCCGTCATGTAGCGCGCCAGATCCTCGCGCACGGCGAGCGAATCGGTCTCCTTGAAGCGGCGCGCGAGGTTCGGCAGGATGCCCTCGAACGGGTGGCTGCGCTTGACGCTGCGCCGGCGGCCGGCCGCGCCTTCGGCCTCGTAGACGAACTCGATCGCGGTCTCACCCGAGCCGCGCAGCAGCACCTCGCGCGCCTCGGCGGGCAGCGCCTCGAATGGCGCGTCGATGTCGAAGCCGTAGTGGCGGGCGACGCTCTCCAACATCGAGAAGGTGTAGGCGTTGCGCCGGTCCCAGCCCTTCACCGCGCCGCTGGCGAGGCTCAGGCTCGGGAAGGCGACGATGCGCTCCGGGTCGAACGCCGTCACCTGGCCGAGGCCGTCGCAGCCGGGGCAGGCGCCGATCGGCGAGTTGAACGAGAACAGGCGCGGCTCCATCTCGGCGAGCGAATAGCTGCACACCGGGCAGGCGAACTTGCTGCTGAAGAGGTGTTCGGCGCCGGCCGGTGCGCTGTCTTTCACGCCCTGCCCCGGCGCGTCCATCTCGAGCGCGATCGCGCGGCCGTCGGCGATGCGCAGCGCCGCCTCGAAGCTCTCGGCGAGCCGCTGGCGCAGGCTGTCGTGCAGCTCGCGATGGATCTTCACGCGGTCGATGACGACATCGACGTCGTGCTTCTCGGTCTTCTTCAGCGCCGGCAGATCGCCGGCCTCGACCGCCTCGCCGTCGATGCGAAAGCGCACGAAGCCCTGCGACTGCATGTCGGCGAAGAGCTCGGCGAACTCGCCCTTGCGGTCGCGCACGACGGGCGCGAGGATCATCAGCCGCGTGTCGTCGGGCAGCGCGAGCACCGCATCGACCATCTGGCTCACGCTCTGCGCCTGCAGCGGCAGCGCGTGGTCGGGGCAGTAGGGCGTGCCGGCGCGCGCATAGAGCAGGCGCAGGTAGTCGTGGATCTCGGTCACCGTGCCGACGGTCGAGCGCGGGTTGTGCGAGGTCGCCTTCTGCTCGATGCTGATCGCCGGCGACAGGCCCTCGATGACGTCGACGTCGGGCTTGTCCATGCGCTGCAGGAACTGGCGCGCGTAGGCCGACAGGCTCTCGACGTAGCGGCGCTGCCCCTCGGCGTAGAGCGTGTCGAACGCGAGGCTCGACTTGCCCGAGCCCGACAGCCCGGTGATCACGACCAGCCGGTTGCGCGGCAGATCGAGGTCGATGTTCTTCAGGTTGTGGGTGCGCGCGCCGCGGATGCGGATGCTCTTGGTGTCGGGTTCGGCCATGTCGTCTCGGTGGTCCCGGACGCTCCGGGGCAACCGGACATTATGGAAGCTCGGGCCGGCGGCGCTTCGCTCCCGGCCGGGTCGCAGCCTCGCGCGCCGCGCGCCGGCCCAGGAATTCGCCCTCGATGTCGAGCGTCGCGCGCACGCCGATGTCGGCGCGATGTGCCTTCAGCCACTTCGAGGCCGCGGCGTGGCCGAGCGCGAACAGGCGCTCGAGGAACGGCCAGGTCGTGTCCATCTTGCTCGCCGCGCCAAGCGGCGCGAGGCCGGCGTCGTCGGCGATCATGTGCAGCCGCAGGTCCTTGTAGCGGCCGGAGTCGAGCCGGCCCTCGCGCACCAGGCGCGACACGAACGCGATCGCGCGCATCTCGCCGATCAGGCTGGCGTTGAAGGTGATCTCCGACAGCCGGTCCATGATCTCGGCATTGCGCCGCGGCGTGCCCGCGCGCTCGAGCGGGTTGATCTTCACGAGCAGCAGGTCGAGCGACTCGGTGTCGTAGATCAGCGGGTAGAGCGCAGGGTTGCCGGTGTAGCCGCCGTCCCAGTACGGCTCGCCGTCGATCTCCACCGCCTGGAACAGGTGCGGCAGGCAGGCCGACGCGAGCAGCGCGTCGAGGCTCATGTCCTCGCGGGTGAAGACGCGTGCCTGCCCGCTGTGCACGCTCGTCGCGGTGACGAACAGCCGCATCGGCCCGTCGCGCAGCGCGACGCAGTCCACGTGCCGCTGCAGCAAGTCCTTCAGCGGGTTCAGGTTCAGCGGGTTGAACTCGTAGGGGCTGAGCGAGCGCCAGTAGCTGCTCACCCATCGATAGCCGGGCAGGCGGTCCCAGGCGAAGGCGCCCGCAGCGCCGGGGTCGGCGGGTGAGAACGGCGAGCCGGAGCGGCTCGTGTCGCGCCAGAAGGCGGCCAAGGCCTCGCGTGCGCCGGCGCGGCCGCCGCGCGCGAAGCCGGTTGCCATCACCGCCGCATTGATCGCGCCCGCGCTCGTGCCCGAGATGCCGGCGAACGCAAGCGATTCATCCTCGAGCAGGCGGTCGAGCACGCCCCAGCTGAACGCGCCGTGCGAGCCGCCGCCCTGCAGTGCAAGGTCGATCTTGGGCGGCGGGCGTGGGCTGGTGCGGGATGCGGGCATGCGCTTGTCCTCGATGCGTTCAGGGTGTGACCGGCCCGGTGCGCGTCTCGGGCGTCGCGTCGGGCGCGGCGCGCGGCACGGCGCCGACTGCGCTCGCCGCACCGTGCGCCGGGAAGCGCAGCGTGAAGCGCGCGCCGGGCCCGAATGCGGCGCCCGCCTGTTCGCTCAGGCCGGGGCGGTGGCGCAGGTTGGCGTCCTCGAGCGTCAGTTCCGCATCGTGCTGGGCGGCGATCTCGCGCACGATCGCAAGGCCGAGCCCGGAGCCGTCGACGTCGGTGCCGAGCGCGCGGTAGAAGGGCTGGAACACCTGATCACGCTCGGCGGCCGGAATGCCCGGGCCGGAATCCTCGACCTGCAGCACGACGACCTGGCCGAACGGGTCGTCGACGACGCGCACCGTCACCATGCCGCCGGCGGGCGTGTACTGCAGGGCGTTGTCGACGAGGTTGCGGATCAGCTCGCGCAGCAGCAGCGCATGGCCCTCGACGCGCAGCGTCGGCGGCCCGCCGCGCGTGCCGCCCGCGTCGGGTCCCTCGTAGCCGAGGTCGATGCGCTTTTCGAGCGAGCGCGGCACGAAGTCCTGCACCGTCTCGGTCGCGAGCTGCGCGAGGCTCACCTCCTGCTTGCGCGCGAAGTGCTCCTTGTCCTCGGCGCGTGCCATCGCGAGCAGCTGGTTGACCATGTGCGCCGCGCCCTGGCTCGAGCGCGCGATCTGCTGCAGCGACTTGCGCAACTGCTGCGGGTCGGTGCGCCCGGCATCGATGTCGCGCTGCGCCAGCTCGGCCTGGGTGCGCAGGCCGGCGAGCGGCGTCTTCAGCTGATGCGCGGCATCGGCGAGGAAGTGCTTCTGCGCGCTCATGCTCTTGTCCAGGCGCGCGAGCAGATCGTTGATCGCGCGCACCAGCGGCGAGACCTCCTCCGGCACGTCGCGCTCGTCGATCGGGCTCAGGTCGTGGCTTTCGCGGCCGCGGATGCGCTTTTGCAGCGTGTTCAGCGGCGCGATGCCGCGCGACAGCGCGAGCCACACGAGCAGCACCGCGAGCGGCAGGATCACGAACTGCGGCAGGATCACGCCCTTGATGATCTCGGTCGCGAGCCGCGAGCGCTTGCCGAGCGTCTCCGCCACCTGCACCAGCGGACCCGGCGGCTCGCCGGCTGCGGCGTCGCCGCCGGCCGCACCGATCCGGTAGATCCACAGCGAGGCGACGCGCACCGCCCTGCCGTCGATCGTGTCGTCGCGAAAGCGCACCTCGCCCGGGTCGCCGAGGGCGACGTCGAGCGGCACCGGAATCGACGCATCGCCGCTGACGAACTCGCCGCGCAGGCCGAGCACCTGGTAGAAGACGTCATCCACCTCGTCGGCGCGCAGCAACTCGGAGGTGCCGACGGGCAGCGAGAAGCGCGCCTGGGGCTGCCCCTGCGGCCCCGGCAGCACCACGATCTGCTGCGCCAGCGCGCGTGCCGTCTCGCCGAGCTGGCGGTCGAACGGCTTGTTGGCGATGTTCTGCGCGACGAGCCAGGTCAGCAGCACGCTCATCGGCCACAGCAGCAGCAAGGGCGCGAGCATCCAATCGAGGATCTCGCCGAACAGCGAACGCTGCTCCTTGGAGCGTGGCGGGTCAGAGGTGGGCATGGCCACGGCGAGCATAGCGCCGCCGGGCCGAGGCCACGCGGGTGCGCCTGCTGCACACAACGTCACGCCCCGGGCGCGCACGTGAAGCGCGGATGCGAAGCGGCGCGCGAAGGCGCCGATACAGTCGCACTCACCCTCATGGCCCGTACCTCCCGATGCATTGCAAATCCCTCCTTGCCGCCCTCGCCGCGCTGAGCTTCAGCGCCGCCAGCCACGCGCTGCCGGTCTTCGCCGACGACTTCGACGCCGACGCGCTGCAGCTGAACCAGACCCACTTCCTCGGCGGCTGGAGCGTCACCGACGGCACGGTCGACCTGATCGGCGCGGGCGGGCCGTTCGACCTCATTCCCGGCAACGGGCGCTATGTCGATCTCGACGGTTCGACGCGCAATGCGGGCGTGTTCACCAGGTTGCTTGACCTGAGCGCAGGCGTCACCTACAGCGCAAGCTTCGCGCTCGCCGGCAACCAGCGCGGCTACGCCGACGACATCGTCGACGTGAGCTTCGGCGCGGCGAGCGGCAGCTACACGCTCGCGTCGGCGGATGCCCTGCTCGGCCGCGTGCTCGCGTTCACGCCGTCGACGAGCGGCACGTTTGCGCTCAGCTTCGCGAACCGCGGCGGGGACAACGTCGGCGCGCTGCTCGACAACGTCGCCGTCACCGCCGTGCCCGAGCCGAAGGCGGTGGCGATGCTCGCCGCCGGGCTGCTCGCGCTGGGCTTCGTCGCGCGCCGGCGCCGCGCGCGCGGCTGACGCTCTTGAAGCGTCCGACGCTTTCGGCCTACGCGTTGATCTTTTCCAGGCAGTAGCCCAGGCCGCGCACCGTCGCGATGCGCACCGGCCCCTGCTCGATCTTCTTGCGCAGGCGGTGGATGTAGACCTCGATCGCGTTGTTGCTGACTTCCTCGCCCCATTCGCACAGGCGCTCGACGAGCTGATCCTTGCTGACGAGCCGGCCGGCGCGTTGCAGCAGCACCTCGAGCAGCGAAATCTCGCGCGCCGAGAGCTCGATCAGCTGGTCGTTGATGTAGGCGACGCGGCCGGTGGCGTCGAACGACAGCGGCCCGTGTTTCACGATCGTCGATGCGCTGCCCAGGCCGCGCCGCGTCAGTGCGCGCACCCGCGCCTCGAGCTCCTGCAACGAGAACGGCTTGGCCATGTAGTCGTCGGCGCCGAGGTCCAGGCCCTTGACGCGCTGCTCGACGCTGTCGGCGGCGGTCAGGATCAGCACCGGCACCGCCGAGCCGCGCGCACGCAGCTTGCGCAGCACCTCCAGGCCGTGCATCTTGGGCAGCCCGAGGTCGAGGATCAGGCAATCGAATTCGTGCGACGCGAGGGCGGCGTCGGCCTCGCTCCCGCTGGCGACGTGATCGACCGCATAGCCCGCGCTGCGCAGCGAGCGCAGCAGTCCGTCGGCGAGCACTTGATCGTCTTCCGCGATGAGGATGCGCATGCCCGTCTCCTTGTCGATGCCGGTGTGTTGGTGAAGCCCTGCCGGCCTTGCCCGGCGATTGTAGGTTTGGCGCGCCCCGCCCAAATCGGCAGCGCGACGGCAGCGCGTCGGCGGCGCGTGATCCCTAACTTGCAGCCGATCGCGCGCACGCTCACCACTGTACAAACATCCAGTCTCTGAGATAATGGGCGCGACATCACTCGGAGACCCCCATGGAAGCGCCCGTCAAATCGAACATGAACCCGGAAAAGGCCAAGGCGCTGCAGGTTGCGCTTTCGCAGATCGAAAAGCAGTTCGGCAAGGGATCGATCATGCGCCTCGGCGAAGGCCAGCCGATCCGCGACATCGAGGTCGTCTCGACCGGCTCGCTCGGCCTCGACATCGCGCTCGGCGTCGGCGGCCTGCCGCGCGGCCGGGTGGTCGAGATCTACGGCCCGGAGTCCTCGGGCAAGTCCACCCTCGCCATGCACGTCGTCGCCGAGGCGCAGCGCAACGGCGGCATCTGCGCCTACATCGACGCCGAGCACGCGATGGACCCGGTGTACGCCAAGGCCATCGGGGTCGACATCGACGAGCTGCTCATCTCCCAGCCCGACACCGGCGAGCAGGCCCTCGAGATCGCCGACATGCTCGTGCGCTCCGGGGCGCTCGACGTCGTGGTCATCGACTCGGTGGCGGCGCTCACCCCCCGGGCCGAGATCGAGGGCGAGATGGGCGACACCCACGTCGGCCTCCAGGCCCGGCTCATGTCGCAGGCGCTGCGCAAGCTCACCGCCAACCTCAACAAGACGCAGACCATCTGCGTCTTCATCAACCAGCTGCGCGAGAAGATCGGCGTGATGTTCGGCTCGCCGGAGACCACGCCGGGCGGTCGGGCGCTGAAGTTCTACTCGTCGGTCCGGCTCGACATCCGCCGCATCGAGTCCATCAAGGACGGCGTCGAGGTGGTCGGCAACCGCACCCGGGTGAAGGTGGTGAAGAACAAGGTCGCCCCGCCGTTCCGGCAGGCCGAGTTCGACATCATGTACGGCAAGGGCATCAGCCGTGAGGGGTCGCTGCTCGACATCGGGGTCGATCTGGGGCTCATCAAGAAGTCGGGCGCTTGGTACACCTACGAAGGCGAGCAACTCGGCCAAGGTCGGGAGAACGCCAAGCAGTTCCTCGCCGACAACCCCGAGATCATGGTCGAGGTGTCCGAGCGGATCCGCCTCCAGGTCGGCATCGGGGTCGATCCCGAAGCCGAAGCCGAGCTCGCCGACGGCGAGGTCGATCCGGACGACCTGCCGATCACGCTCGACTGAGCTCGTCGTTCCCCCACACCACCCCGAGGGCGCCTGCTGCTGGGTGCCGGGCGTCCTCGGGTGTGGGAACGGCTTGTGCGGTGGGGGAGCGGTGGGGGGAACCGTGGTTCCGCGTGCGGTTCGAGGACACCCTCGTCCCCAAACCGCACACGGAACGTGGGCTGATCCAGGCGTTGCGGCCCCGTGCAACCGAGTCGGAGCGGTCGAGCGCTGCTCCGTAGACTTGCCCGGCCATGACCGACGCCTCTCCGTCCACCGACGAAGCGCCCAAGCGCTTCCTCGTTCGCACCTTCGGGTGCCAGATGAACGAGCACGACTCGGAGCGGATCGCGGGGCAGTTCGGCGCCGAGGGGATGGTCGCCACCGACGACCTCGAGGCGGCCGATGTCGTGGTGCTCAACACGTGCTGCATCCGCGAGAACGCCGACAACAAGCTCTACGGCACCCTGGGTCACCTGAAGTCGCTGAAGGACCGGCGCCCAGGGATGGAGATCGTCGTGTCCGGCTGCCTGGCGCAGAAGGACAAGGAGTCGATCCGGGAGCGGGCGCCCTACGTCGACCTCGTGTTCGGCACCCACAACGTCCATCGGGCGGCCGATCTCCTGCGCCGCAGCCGTGACGAAGGGCCGCTGACGGAGATCCTCGAAGCCACCGTGGCCGATGATTACGAGCTGTTCCCGTCGGCCATGCCCGCCCAGCGCGAGCTCGGTCACGCCGCCTGGGTCACCATCCAGATCGGGTGCGACAACTCGTGCGCCTTCTGCATCGTCCCCGCCGTGCGGGGCCCCGAGATCAGCCGCCCGTTCGACCGCCTCGTCGATGAGGTGCGCGACCTCGCCGCAGCCGGGGTCACCGAGGTGACGCTGTTGGGCCAGAACGTCAACAGCTACGGCCGCGACCTCACCTTGGCCGCCCGCCAGGCCGGCGACGACGTTCGGGTGCGCCCGCTGTTCGCCGACCTGCTTCGCTCCGTCGGTGCTGTCGAGGGGATCCGGCGCGTCCGCTACACCAGCCCCCACCCCAAGGACCTCCGGCCCGAGACCATCGCAGCGATGGCCGAGACACCGGCGGTGTGCGAGCACCTGCACCTGCCCGTGCAGTCGGGGAGCGACCGCGTCCTCGCTGCCATGCACCGTGGCTACTCGGCGGAGCGCTACCTGCAGCGCCTCGCCGACGCTCGGGCTGCGATCGACGACCTGGCGGTCACCACCGATCTCATCGTCGGCTTCCCGGGCGAGACCGACGAGGACTTCGAGGCCACGCTCGCGCTCGCCGCCGCCGCCGAGTACGACTCGGCCTACACGTTCATCTACTCGCCACGGCCCGGCACCGAAGCGGCGGAGTTGGTCGATCGCTACGTCGACCCCGGGGTGGTCGCGGAGCGCTTCGACCGCCTGAAGGCGGTGCTCGAGCGATCCGCGCTGCGCAAGCACGAAGGCCGCGTTGGGCGCACCGAGGAGGTGGTGGTCGAAGGCCCGTCCCGCAAGGACCCCTCGATCACCACCGGCCGCACGCGCCAGAACAAGCTGGTCCACTTCGCCGCCGGTCGGGCCATCAAGGTCGGCAGCTACGCCGACGTGCTCGTCACCGGCGCTGCGCCGCACTTCCTCCGCGGCGAGCTGATCGAGGTCACCGAGATCGCCCGCCACCGGACCCGCATCCCCGTCGCCGCCGGCTGATCCACCGAACCGATGGCCACATGGGGTGAGTTCTCGAGCGCCGCGCCGGAGCTGGCCGCGGCCGGGGAGCGCTTGCTGACCCAGTTCGGCCCGGGGCTCGCGTTCCTCGCCACCGTTCGGGTCGACGGCGCGCCCCGCCTCCACCCCATCTGCCCGGTGATCTGCGATGGGGAGCTCTGGGCCTTCGTCATCTCGGCGTCGCCCAAGTGCGCCGACCTCCGACGAGACGGACGCTTCGCCCTGCACTCGTTCCCGCCCGATGCGGTCGACGATGAGTTCACGATCGCTGGGCGCGCCTC
>JAMLIM010000063.1 GCA_023954175.1 Rhizobacter sp. | reverse complement strand
CGGTTGCGGGCATGATCGGGTCGCGTGCTTGCGCGCGCATAGCGCCGCGTCGTTACATGCGCGATCGGGCCGCCGGGGCGCACTGCTCCGTTCATGTCCCCCGTCGTCGACCTTGCGCCCGCCGCCTCCTCCTTTACTTCACTGCGCAGCACGCCCCACCGGCCCGATCGGTCGGTGGCATGCATTGGCCGCGGAACTCGGTGCTCCGCGCCGAGGGCGGCGGGTGGCTGACGGAGTGAAGTGGAGGGCCGGGCGCAGACCGGACTGGGGGACATGAACGCAGTCGACCATCCGCAGGCCTCGGCAGGCGCGCTCGGTGCCGCGTGCGATGGCCGCGAGCCTGTGCTCACACGTAAAGCGAATGACCCTCGCGTGCGTACGATGGCCGCAATCCGCCACCTTCCTGCCTCGGCGCACACGCTCGATTCGGCGCGTCAGGCTCGCGAACGCTGGAACACCACCGTCAGGTTGTTCGCCGGCATCGCGTGACGCTGCACGCGCTGCAGTCCGGCGCGCGCAGCTTCGGCGTCCACCGCGCCGAGCCGGCGCAGGCCCCACTGCGGATTGCGCGACCGCAGGTCGGCGTCGAACGACAGGTTGCCGGCCGAGGTCGGCACGTCGTCTTCGATGAAGGGACCGTACAGGACGAGCGCACCGTCCGGGACGAGCATGCGTGCCGCGAGATGCATCAGCCCGCCGCAGGTGGCCCAGGGCGCGATGTGGATCATGTTGGCGCAGAAGACGGCGTCGAATGGGCCACCGAGGGCATCGCCCGCCGGCGGCGCGAGCACGTCGAGCACGAGCGCGGGCCGCACGTTGGGCAGGTCGGCGCAGCGCCCCGCGATGCCTTCGAGCGCGCGCGGATGGATGTCGCTCGGTTGCCAGTCCCAGCCCGGATGGGCGGCGGCGAAGCAGGCGGCGTGCTGGCCGGTGCCGCTCGCGACCTCGAGCACGCGCGCGTGCGCGGGCAGCACGCCCGCGAGCACTTCGAGAATCGGCGCCTTGTTGCGCTCCGCCGGGGCGCTGAACGGCAACTCCTTCGCACCAGGCGTCGCCGGCGGCGCCGCGCCGCCGGCATTCGGCGGGGCGGCGCCCTCGCCCATGGGCCTCAGGCCGCCTTCGGCTGGTAGCCCAGCATGGCCTTGGTCTCGAGGAACTCGGCGAACGCATGGTCGCCCCACTCGCGGCCATTGCCGGACTGCTTGAAGCCGCCGAACGGCGCCATCAGGTCGGGCGCGGCGCTGTTGATGTTGACCTGCCCGGCGCGCAGGCGTGCGGCGACGGCGCGCGTCGCCTCGGTGTCGGTGCCGGACACATAGGCCGCCAGACCGTAGGGCGTGTCGTTCGCGATCGCGACTGCCTCGTCCACCGTGTCGTAGCCGAGGATGACGAGCACCGGGCCGAAGATCTCCTCGCGCGCGACCGTCATCTGGTTGTTGACGTGGCCGAGCACGGTGGGCCGCACGTAGTAGCCCTTCGCCAGCCCCTCCGGCCGGCCCGGGCCGCCGGCGACGAGCGTCGCGCCTTCCTCCAGCCCCTTGTGGATCAGGGTCTGGATCTTGTCCCATTGCGCCGCCGAGACGACCGGGCCGATCGCCGCGCCGCTGGCCGGGTCGCCCACGGTCGTCGCTTCGGCCGCGGCCTTCGCGATCGCGAGCGCCTCGTCCATCTTCGCGTTGGGCACGAGCATGCGCGTCGGCGCATTGCACGACTGGCCGGAGTTGCCCATCACGCCGCGCACGCCGGCGGTGACGGCGCGCTTCAAATCGGCGTCGGGCAGGATGACGTTCGGTGATTTGCCGCCAAGTTCCTGATGCACGCGTTTCACCGTCGGCGCCGCGTTGCGCGCGACCTCGATGCCGGCGCGCGTCGAGCCGGTGAACGACACCATGTCGACCTCGGGGTGGCTCGCGATCGCCGCGCCGACGCTCGGGCCGTCGCCGTTGACGAGGTTGAAGACGCCTGCGGGCACGCCGGCGGCGTCGAGGATCTCGGTCCAGACCTGCGCCGAGAACGGGGCGATCTCGGACGGCTTCAGGATCATCGTGCAGCCGACGGCGAGTGCCGGTGCGACCTTGCACGCGACCTGGTTCATAGGCCAGTTCCACGGCGTGATCAGCCCGCAGACGCCGATCGGCTCGCGCGCGATCATCGTGTTGCCGCGCAGTTCCTGGAACGCGTAGCCCTTGAGCACCGCAAGCGCCGTCTGCAGGTGCCCCAGGCCCATCGCGGCCTGCGCCTTCTCCGCGAGCACGGCGGGGGCGCCCATCTCCTCGGTGATCGCCGCGGCCATGTCGGCGTAGCGCTTCTTGTACTCGGCGATGATCGCTTCGAGCAGCGCGACGCGTTCGGCGACCGTCGTCTGCGAGTAGGTCGCGAAGGCCTTGCGCGCGGCCTTCGCCGCGCGGTCGACGTCGGCCGCCGAGCCCATCGAGATGCGGCCTGCCACCGCCTCGGTCGCCGGGTTGACGACGTCGAGCGTCTTCGGCGTGGCCGGGTCGACCCACTGGCCGTCGATATAGAACTTCAGATAGTCGCGCATGATTCACCTTCGGAGAAAAGCGGGGCGTACGCCCCGATGATTCATTCTAGGTCGCTGCGTCGCGCGCCGCAGGCTGCTTCGCATTGACCTGTTCAGCGTCGCCTGATTCACATTCGCCCAGCCCTCCAACGCCCGGACGCGCACCATGCTCGACATCGCCGCCGCCTGCCTCGTAGTGACCGCACTGCTCGCGTACGTGAACGCGCGCTTCGTGAAGCTGCCCTCGGCGATCGGCGTGATGGTGATCGCGCTCACGCTGTCGCTCGGCCTCGTCGCGCTCGAGATGGTTGGCTTCGGCAGCCGCTTGCTCGCCTACGAGGAATCGTTCGTCCGCTCGATCGACTTCTCCGACGTGCTGATGCAGGGCATGCTGTCGCTGCTGCTGTTCGCCGGCGCGCTGCATGTCGACCTGAGCGAGCTCAAGGCCTACCGTTGGCAGATCGGCGCGATGGCGCTCGTCGGCACCGCGCTCTCGGCGCTGCTCGTCGGCGGGGCCGTGTGGTACGCGCTGCCCTGGCTCGGCGTGCAGTTGCCGCTCGTGTATTGCCTGCTGTTCGGCGCGCTGATCTCGCCGACCGACCCGATCGCGGTGATGGGCATCCTGAAGTCGGCCGGCGCGCCGCGCCACCTCGAGTCGGTGATCGCGGGCGAATCGCTCTTCAACGATGGTGTCGGCGTCGTCCTCTTCGCGTTGCTCCTGGGCATGCTCGCGAGCGGCGAGGCGCCGACGCTCGAGGGCGCGCTGTCGATGCTCGCGCGCGAGGCGATCGGCGGCGTGCTCTTTGGCCTCGCGCTCGGCTACCTCACCTACCGCTTGCTCAAGAGCGTGGATCAGTATCAGGTCGAGGTGCTGCTGACGCTTGCCGCCGTGATGGGCGGCTACGCGCTCGCGCAGCACCTGCACGTGTCGGGGCCGCTCGCGATGGTCGTCGCGGGGCTGATGATCGGCAACCACGGCCGCGCACTCGCGATGTCGGACACGACGCGCCGCTATGTGGACCTGTTCTGGGAACTGCTCGACGAGATGCTGAACGCGGTGCTGTTCGTGCTGATCGGCCTCGAAGCGGTGCTGATCCCGTTCTCGCCCGCGCTGCTGATCGGCGGTGGTGTCGCGATCGCCGTCACGCTCGCAGCACGCGCGACGACCGCGGGCCTGCCGGCGGCCGTCTTTCGCGAGCGCTTGCGCCTGCCGCGGGGCTCGGCCTGGGTGCTGACCTGGGGCGGGCTGCGCGGCGGCATCTCGGTCGCGCTCGCGCTGTCGCTGCCGCTCGGCCCGCAGCGCGAAATCGTGCTGGCCCTGACCTACTGCGTGGTCGTGTTCTCGATCCTGGTGCAGGGCCTGTCGATCGGCTGGCTCGTGCGGCGCGTCGTGCGCACGCCGCAGGCGCCCTGATCAATCCAGGTCCAGCCGGGGCGCGGGCCGCGCCTCGCAGCACTGCGCGTGGCGCCGCATCACGTCGGCCAGATCGGTGGGGTTGAGGTGGCCGCGTTGGGCGTCCTCCTGCACCAGATCGGCGTGCCGCTGCAAGGCCAGCCGGCGGTCGGCGTCGCCCTCGCAACTGCGTACCGCGGTGAGCACCTCCAGCATGCGGATCAGCACCGCCGCCTGCCCGGCGGCGTTCTGGCGGATCAGGTGGAACATGGCGTCGAGCAGCCCGGTGTAGTCGACGCTCGGCACGACCAGCGCCGGCACGCCCTCGCGCAGATGGACGCCGCCATAGAGCCGGCGCTCGACGATGTCGCACAACGACTCGCCGAGCCGGTCGAGCACGCTGATCGCGGTGTGCGGATCGTTGATGCCGGGCGAGAGCGCGCGCACGGCGACCTCCACCAGCTGGCGCGCGGCGAACTCGAGATCGGCCGAACTCGCGCGTGTCGCACCGAGCGCGGTGGCAGAGCGGATGGCACGCCCGACACCTTCGACGGCGGGCTGCGCGAGCGCGATCGGCGCGCCTGCAAAGATGAACGCGCCGGGCCGCACCAGGAGCCGGATCGCCGTCCCGTGTCTGGCCGCCCAATCGGCCAGGGCCGGCGCGTCGAGCTGCTGCAGGTAGCCGCTGCGCGCATCGGTCACGGTGGCGGCGCCGGCCCAGAAGTCCTCTGCCGGCGGCGCGTCCTGAGCCTTGTCGGTCGTCAGCCTCTTGATCGAGGCGAACAGTTCGTCGCTCACGAGGTCGATCACGGTATCGACATTGATGCGGCTCGCCATGTGGCCGACGAAGTAGACGAGCGAGGCCACGCACACGAAGGCGAGCGCGATGCTCACGCTCAGCGCGAGGTGGGGCACGAACTCGCTCTCGCCCACGGTGCGCACGCTCTGCAGCACCATCAGGCAGTACGAGAAGGTGCCGAGGAACACCCCCAGCGTCCATTGGTTGCCGCGGTCGCGCGTGAAGTTGCTCAACAGGCGCGGTCCCATCTGGCCCGCGGCCAGCGTGAGCGCGGCGATCGTGATCGAGAACACCGTGCCGGCGACGCCGATCGTCGAAGCGGCGACCGTGCCGAGCAGCGTGCGCGCCCCCGTGCCACTGCCGCCGTAGAGCCAGCCGCCGTCGGTCATCCAGCGGGGGAAGACTTCGCTGCGGTCCAGTTCGACCAGCGCCGCGGCGAGCAGGACGGCGAGCATGACCAGCACCGCCGGCAGGACCCAGAAGGTATCGCCGAGATCGGCAAAGAACTTTCGAAGACGTGCAGTCATGGCTCCCCTTGCGCGAATGGTCCCGGCTACGCGCATCATGACGCGGTTTCGCGCCAGCACGATCCAGCGCAATGCGGCGCGCCGCGATTCCCGTAAGCTCGCGCCGATGCGTGGCCGGGACCTGATCGAATTGCTGCTGCTCAGCCTGCTCTGGGGCTCGGCCTATCTGTTCATGCGCGCCGCCGTGCCGGCCTTCGGCCCGGCCCCGCTCGTCGCGCTGCGGCTCGGGCTCGCGGCGCTCATGTTGTTCCCCGTGATGCTGCTGCGCGGCGGCCTGCCCGCGCTGCGCGCGCATCCGCTGAAGTTCGCCGTGCTCGGCGTGCCCCTGACCGCCCTGCCCTTCCTGCTGCTCGCGTTTGCGTCGCTGCACATCACGGCCGGGCTCGTCGCCGTGCTCAACGCCACGGCGCCGCTGTTTGCCGCGCTGATCGCGCACTACCTGCTCAGGGAGCGGCTCGGCGCGTGGCGCGGTGCCGGGCTCGTGATCGGCTTCGCCGGCGTCGCGGTGCTGATGTGGGGCAGCGCGTCGTTCAAGTCGGGCATCGGCGTGGTGGCGGTGCTTGCCGTCCTCGTCTGCTCGGTGTTGTGGGCGATCGGCGCGAACTACACGCGCCGGCATCTGGCCGGCACCGACAGCGTCGTCATCACCGTCGGCAGCCTGCTCGCCGCGAGCCTGTTTCTCGCGCCGTTCGCGTGGGCCTTCTGGCCGAGCGAAACGCCGAGCGCGCGCGCCTGGGCCGAGATGGCCTTCCTCGGCGTGCTCAGCTCGGGCCTCGGCTTCCTGATCTACTTTCGCCTGCTGCGGCGGATCGGGCCGGTGCGTTCGATGTCGGTGACGTTCCTGAACCCGGTCGTCGCGATGGTCGCGGGCACCTGGTATCTGGGCGAAACGGTCACGCTGCAGACGCTCTTCGGCGGCGCGGTGGTGCTCGCCGGCACTGCGCTCAGCCTCGGCCTGGTCGGCCGCAGCCCGACACCGATCGTGGCCGCGAAGCCGGTCGGCGCCACGCCGGATTGACGATCGCTGTGGCCGGCGTGCGCGCTCGGCCGCGCCGCTACTTCTCGCCTGTCCTGGCCGTCAGCACGCGTTCGCCGCCGGCGCTGCGCAGTTCGAGCCGCCCGTCCTGGATCAACCAGCGGGTCGCCGTCTGCAGTGCTGCGAGGAAAGCGCGCTCCTGCGCCATCAGGCCCTCGCCCGCACAGCTCTTGCGCGTCGCCACCGGTGCACCGATGTGGATGCGCGCGCCCTCGACCTGGGCGCTGGCGTGAAACGCGTTGCAGCCCGCCTGCCCTCGCACCACACCGTCCCCGAAGCTCAGCGCGAGTGCGCTGCCGACCATCGGGCTCACCACCGCCTGGCGGCCGTTGTTGTAGCCGGTGACGCTCCAGGTCACACCGGCGAGCTGCGGCGCGGCTTCGGCGACGAACACGAGCGCATCGCCCGACCCGGGCGTCAGCGTCAGCGCGCCGGCATCGACCTTGTACGCCAGCGTGCCGGCGAGCGCGTGCATGAATGCGGCCTCGATCGCCATCGAGTCGCCGACGCACGCCATCATCGTCGAGCGCAGCGCGTCGATAACGACGCGGCCCGGCTCGAGCCTGTAGCCGCCGCCGAAGTTGTTGCAGCCGCTGAAGCCCTCGACCTGGCCCGACGCGAATCGCAGCGTCGGCGCACGGCCCGTGCCGCGCAGGGCCTCGCCCTCCTTGTCGCCGAGGCGCGTCAGACGCCACGTCGGCCCTTCGATCGGCGATTTCGGTGCCTGCTCCATGGCGACGACGGCCACCGCTGGCCCCGCGCCCAGCACGAGCGCCAGCACGGCGGCGCACGCGTGCACGCAATCACGCCGCGTCAACCGCGCGCCCGCGTGCGGCCGGCCGCCGCGTGCGAAGCCGTTCAGCCGAGCGCCTTGGCCTTGAGTTTCGCGAACTCGTCGGCGTTGATCGTGCCGGCGTCGTGCAGGCGCTTGGCGTCGGCGATCTGCTCGGCGGGCGACTTGCCCGCAACCTGGCGGATGTAGTCGTCCGTGTCGGACTTCAGGCGCTGCTGCATCGCACGCTGGCGCGCCGCCATGCCCGCGCCCCGCGCGAACACGTAGACGAGCGCCGTCAGCCCGGGCAAGGCGATGAGGCCGATGATCCACAACGCGCGGGCGACGCCCGACATCTCGCTGTCCCGAAACACGTCGCCGATGATCTGGAACAGCACCAGCAGGTAGGCGACGAACATGAAGGCCGTGAAGATCAGCCAGATCAGATCCCAGAATTCTCTCAACTCGCAACTCCTCGGGTGACTCGACCTTGCACGATTCGGATCGTGGTGCGGCGGAAGTTTAGGGCATGCCGCGACGCGCGCCTTGCCATGCGGCCCCGCGCGCAGGGCACGGGGGCGATCGCAGGACGCACAATGCGCGTTCGCCTCAACTCGACCTCCACACATGCTCGGCTGGTTCCGCAAGAAGTTGCCCGCGCCGGCGCCTGCCGGCGCCAAGAGCGCGTCCCCCGCCGCCGGCGCACCGGCGCGAACCGCCGCGCCGGCCCCGCCACCGGTGGACTGGGGCGCGAAGCTGCGCAGCGCCGACGGCAACGATGAAGCGCTGCTCGCATTGCTGATCGAGAGCGCGCCGATCGACATCAAGATCGCCGCGGTCGACGCTCTGGAATCCGAAGACGCGCTCAAGCGCGCCGAGCGCGAACTGCGCACCCACGACCGGCGCGCGCACCGGCTTGCGAAGCAACGCCTCGCCACGCTGCTTGCGCGGCGCGAAGCGCAGGCGCGGGCCGCGCAATTGGCGGCGGATGCGCGCGCCTTGCTCGGCGAGCCGGTGATCGCGGCGAACCGCATCGTCGAACTCGACCGCGCCTGGCAGGCGCTCGATGCGGCATTGCTCGACGACGGCCAGGCATCGGACTTCAACGCGCTGCTCGCACGGCTGACGACACTGGCGCGCGAGCGCGCCGACCATGCGCTCGCAGCGGAGCGTTGGATGCAGGCGGCACGCAAGGCACTCGACGAGCTTCGATCGGCGAGCGAGAACGCCGCCGCGGTCGCCACTGCAAATGCAGATGCAACTGCAACCGCGCCCGCATCCGACACGCTCGCCGCCGCGGAGGCCGCCGCGCGAAATGCCCAGTCGGTGCTCGACGCTGCGCCGCTGCAGGCGCGAGACGCCGACGATCCGCCCGATGTGACCGATGGCGTCGCATCCCCCGAGCTTGCGGCCTTGTGCGAAGCCCTTCGCAGCGCGCTGCAGGCGAACGCTGCGTTGGCAGCAAGGCTTGCCGAGCGCGCGCTCGAGATCCAGCGCGCACCGCCTCCCCCGCCGCCCGAGACGCCGCCGCCGAGCGCCGGGCGCGAGCCTGCAAGGCAGCACGACGCGCAAACCGCGGCAGCGCTGGCGCAGGCCGTCGAAGATGCCGAAGCGGCACTCGCCGAAGGCCACGTGGTCGAGGCGGGCCGGCAGTTGGCGGCGATCGACGCGATGCTGCACGACGGCGCACGGGCCGGCGCGCTGCGCGCGCGCGTCGATCGATTGCACGCCGAAGTCTCCCGGCTCAAGGGCTGGCAGCACTGGGGTGGCCGGCTCGCGCGCGACGAACTCGTGGCGCAGGCCGAGGCGCTGGCGACGGCCGGCCCGGATGCGGGCGACGCCCAGGTCGCGCGGCTGACGACGCGCCAGCGCGCCGAGCTGATCAGCGAAATGCGCGCGCGCTGGAAGGAACTCGACCGCGTCGGCGGCGCCTCCAACCGCGACCTGTGGCAGCGTTTCGAAGCGGCGCTGAAGACCGCCTATGAACCCGTTGCCGCGCAGGCCCAGGCGCAACGCGAGGCGCGTGCGCAGAACCTGCAGGCGCGGCTCGATCTGCTGAGCCAGCTCGAAGCGGTTGCCTTGCCAGAGAGCGAATCCGCGCGCGGGGCGACGCAGGAGTCGCCCCAGGAATCTTCGGAAGAGCCCGCCCAGGACCCTGCGCAGGCGAAGGCCGACTGGAAGTCGGTCGCGGCCGCGCTCGGGAACTTCCAGGCCGCCTGGCGCAAGCTCGGCCCGCTCGAACACACCGTCCCGCGTGCCGAGCGCGATGCGGTGCAGACGCGGCTCGACGCCGCGCTCGCGCGCCTCGACGCACCGCTCACGGCGGCGCGCAACGCGGCGCAGGCCGAGCGCAAGGGATTGATCGCGCGCGCACTCGCGCTGACCGCAGCCGGCGCCGCCGCGCCGCAAGGGCGCGACGGCTTCGACAAGCTGCGTGCGCTGCAGGCCGAGTGGCAGCAGGCGGCGAAAGCACTGCCGCTCACGCGGGCCGCCGAGAACGCGCTGTGGACCGAGTTCAAGGCCGCGATCGACGCGGCCCACGCCGCGCGCAACGCCGCGTTCGACGCACGCGACGCCGAGTTCAAGGCGCAGGGCGCCGCACGGCAGGCGTTGATCGAGCGCCTCGATGCGCTGACCGACGCCACCCCGGCAGGCGACATCCGGCGCACGCTCGCCGATGTCGAATCGGCGTGGCGCCAGGCCGGTCCGGCGCCTCGCGCGCATGCGGCCGCGCTCGACGCACGCTATCGCGCCGCATGCGACGCAGCGCGTGCGCGGCTTGCCGGCGCAGCGCAGCGCGCGTGGCGCGCGCGTTGCGACGCCTTGCTTGCGCGCTTCGCCGCGCAGGAAGAGCCGGTACTGCAAGGCCCGTCGAATTCCGATGACGTCACAGAGGTGATGTCCGCACAGGAACAGCCGGCCCAATTGCCTGCAAGCTGGGAGCAGGCCCTCGCGCGGCGCGCGTCATCCGCGAACGGCGCTCGGGGCGCATTGGCCGATGTTTCGAGCGATGAACTGCTGCTGCAGCTCGAAGCCGCGCTCGGTCTCGCGTCGCCGCAGGGCAGCGAGGCGGCGCGGCGCGAGTTGAAGTTGCGTGCCATGAAGGCGGCCCTCGAGTCGCGCGCGACGGCTGCGCCGGGTCTGGCCGACGCCAACGCGCTGCTCGTCGAGGCGCTTGCCCGCGCCGCCTTCGACGTTGCACAGCAGGCACGCTTGCGCCACGTCATCGAGGCGATGCGCGAACTTGCGCCGCTGAACGTCGAGTGAGCTGCGCGCGCCCGGCCGCGGCGCGCGTCGTTGGGCCAGGAGCGAGGTGATTCATGTCGCCCACCGCAACGCACCGGCACCGCGACCTGCAACGCGCTCGGCAAGGCGCTTGGCAAGGCCTTTCGCAGCGCGTCGCGAATCCGCTCAACGCGCAGGTACCGGCGCCGGCAGCGGGATGCCGTGGCGCTGCATCACTTCGCGCATGTGGTCGGGCCGGTCGCTGATCAGGCCGTCGACGCCCCACTCGATCAGGCGGTTGGCATCGGCGACGTCGTTGACGGTCCACGGGATCACCTGCAGGCCGAGCGCCTGCGCGTTCTTCACGTCGCGCGCGTCGATGCCCTGGTGGTTCGGTGACCAGATCGTGCCGCCCGCCGCCTTCACCATGCGCGCGACGCTCGGGTAGTCCTTGAGCAGCATGCCATCGGTCCAGGTGCCGTCGGCGAGGGTGTCGAAGCGGCGGCCGCGCGCGGTGAGGTAGACCGTCGGCACCCCGGGCGCAAGCTGCTGGACGAGCTTGAGCGTGCGCCAGTCGAAGCTCTGGATCATCACGCGCTCGGTCATCCCTGCCTCGGCGATGGCGGCAAGCAGCGCGCGCACGAAAGCGTCCGGGCCGAGCGTTTCGTCCGGCCGCGTCGGATCGATCTTGGTCTCGATGTCGAAGCGCACGCTGTCGGCGCCGAGCGCCTTGACCTTCGCGAACACCGCGGCCAGCGTCGGCATGCGCTCGCCGTCGCGCGCGACCTGGTCCGGGAACTGCCTTGCGTAGGCGCTCGCCGGGTCGATGCGGCCGACGTCGTAGGCCTGCACCTGTTCGAGCGTCATCGACTTGATCGGCGTGCCGCTGCCCGCAATCCAGCGCCCCTGCGCGTCGCGCGTGATCGCCGGGTTCGGCACCGGGTCGTGGGTGACGATGACGACGCCGTCCGCGGTGATCGCGGCGTCCATCTCGAGCGTCGTCACGCCGATCGCGAGCGCACGCTCGAATGCGGCGAGCGTGTTCTCCGGCGCCAGGCCACGCGCGCCGCGATGGCCCTGCAGATCGAAGGCGCAGGCGGCCATGCCGAGCCCGAACAAGGCGAGGCCGATGGCGAGCGAGGCGGCAGTTCGAATCGTTGCATGCACGGGGTGACTCCCGGTGATCGAGGCGGCGGCAGTGTCGCCCCGCACCGGCCTGCGGTCAACCGCCGCCGATCCCGCCGCCAAGCTCGCCGCCGACCCCGCGAACGGCAGCGCGCGCGACAATGCAAGACCTCTTCATGCAACATGCCACCCCTCCCGGCACCCTGATGAACGCACGTGATCATTCGACGGCGAAACCGGCCGCGGGCGACGCCGACACCACGGTGGCCGTGCTCGCCAACGGCGTGCGCGTCGTCACGATCCGGCAGCCGCATCTGGCAAGCGTCTGCGTCAGCGTCTTCGTGCGCACCGGCAGCCGCCACGAGAGCGCGCGCGACAGCGGCATCAGCCATGTGATCGAGCACATGGCGTTCAAGGGGACGGCGACACGCGACTGCCAGCAGGTCAACCTCGACGCCGAACGGCTCGGTGCCGAGGTCAACGCCCACACCGACAAGGACCACACGGCCTACCACATGCGCGGGCTCGCGCAGCACGCCGGGCAGTTCATCGCGATGCTCGGCGACATCGTGCAGCACAGCACCTTCCCCGAGGCCGAACTCGAGCGCGAGCGGCAGGTGATCCTGCACGAGCTCGCCGAGGACGAAGAGGACGCGCTCGCGATCGCGTCGCGCCTGTTCGACCGCATCTGCTTCGGCACGCACCCGCTGGCGCGCCCGGTGATCGGCGCCCGGCGCAACATCGAACGCTTCACGCGCGCCGACCTGCAGGCCTATGTGCAGCGCCAGTACAGCGGTGCCAACGTCATCGTCGGCGTCGCCGGCCCGGTCGACCCGGAACGGATCGCCGACGCGGTGCAGGCGGCGTTCGGCGCCATGCCGCGCGGCAGCGAGCACGCCGTCACCGCCCCCGCCGTCGGCGGCGGCGTGCGCACGCACCGCCAGACGGGCTGCAGCCAGACCCACATGGTGCTCGGCTTTCCGATCGGTACGCTGCACGACGACGACCACGCCGCCGGCATCGTCGCGGCGACGCTGTTCGGCGAAGGCATGAGCTCGCCGCTGATGGACGAGATCCGCGAACGGCGCGGCCTCGTCTACTACGCCTCCTGCACCGCCGAAGTGATGGACGTTTGCGGCCAGTTCGTGATCGAGGCGTCGACCTCGCCGGCACAGCTCGACGAAGTCGTGGATGCAGTGATGCGCCTGCTCGACGCCCACGCCGCAGCGGTCGACGCGAGCGGCCTTGAGCGCGCGCGCAACCAGATCGCGGTGCGCAACCTCGGCGCGCAGGAGCGGCCGTTTCGCCGCATCGAGGACGCGGCGCAGGATCTGTTCGTTTTCGGCCGCGTGCGTTCGCGCGCCGAACTCGCGGCGCGCATCGACGCCGTCACCGCGACGCAGGTGCGCGACGTGTTTCACCGCATGCGGGCTGCGCCCGCTTCGCTCGCCGTCGCCGGCGCCTTGCGCAGCGGCGCGCGCGATCGACTGATCGAACGCGTCAATGCAACGCCGGCTGCCCCCGTCGGCAGCGGGCGCCGCATCCGGCGCATGCGCGGATGAGTCCCTTCGAAGACGACGGTTCGCCCGCCGCCACGGCGGAGAACGCAGCCGCCTGGGCGCTGACGCTGATCCAGACGCGCCAGACCGTGCTGCCGCGCCGGCTCGTCGCGCCCGGCCCCGACGCCGCGCAGCAGCGCACGCTGTTCGAAGCCGCCGCCGCCGCGCCCGACCACGAGCAACGCCTGCCATGGCGCTTCATCGTCGTGCCGTCGGCCAAGCGCGAGTTGCTGGCCGACGCCTTCGCGCGCGCGCTGCTCGAGCGGGACGCGAACGCGTTGCCCGCGCAGGTCGAGGCCGCGCGCGAGAAGGCGCAGCGCGCGCCCTTCGTGCTGCTCGCAGTCGCGCGGCTCGTGGACGAGACGGCACCGGCCGAAGGCGTCGCCGACGTCCCGCCGCCGGAGCGCTGGGTATCGCTTGGCTGCGCGATCCAGAACATGCTGCTCGTCGCGCACGCGATGGGCTTCGGCGCCGCGCTCACCAGCGGCCAGGCGATCGCCTCACCCGCGCTGCGCGAACTCTTCGCGCTCACGCCCGCCGAACAGCCGGTGTGCTTCGTCAATGTCGGCAGCGTGACGCAGCGCCGGCCGATGAGGCTGCGGCCCGACCCGACGCGCTTCGTGAGCACGCTGTAGCGGCCGCCGCTGCCGACGCCGGCGCGCGTTGGCAGGCCGAACTTGAACGCCATCAGGGCGGCGATGGCGCCCTAGCGCGACAACACCGCCTGCAGCTTGCCTGTCAGGGACTCCCGGGTGAAGGGTTTGACGACGAAGTCGGCGGCGCCGGCCTCCATGCTGCTCAGCAGTGCGGTCTTGCTCGCGTCGCCGGTCATCATGACGATCGGGATGGCTGCCAGATGCGGGGACGCCTTGAGCCGCTGCGTCAGCGCCACACCGTCGAGGCCCGGCAGGTGAATGTCCATCAGGATGACGTCGGGTCGATGGCGCCTCATCTGGGTCAACGCCGTCGCGCCGTCAACGGCGAACGTCGTCTCCCAGGCCAGCGGGTCGAGCGCACGGCCCACCAGCATGCGGGCAAACTCGTCGTCTTCGACCACCATCACCACCGGGCGGATCTGGCGAATCCGCGCGGCCAGCAAGCGCGTGCCGGCGCGCGCGGGCTCGATGACCTCCTTCAGGTGGCGCGCCCAGGCGTCGACCGCTGCGCCACCTGGCGTGGTGGGGGCCTGTTGTCCGGCAGCGTCGATTTCGCGGTCGATCAGGCGGTCGAGTTCGCCGACGTGGTGTGCGTGGGCATACAGCTCGGCGGGTTGCGGCACGTCGGTGCGCGTCGCAGCCATCTCGCGGCAGGCGATCCACAAGCTCATCGCGAGACGCGGACCGTCGTGACTCTGCGGCCAGTACAACACGTAGTCGTCGAAGTAGGCCTGCTTGCACAGTTCGAACACCTCCTGCACCTCGTCCCGGCCACACAGGATGACGGTGCGGTGCGGGTGTTGCTGCAGCGAACCTCCGTGTCGGTACAGGCCAAGGTAGTAGCGCTGCGCCTTGTCCAGGTGGTCAAAGGCCAGCAGCAGCACGTCAGGTGCGTAACGCTCGAAGTCCTGCAGGAAGCGGTCGGAATCGGTCGACAGTTGCACCTTGGCGAAGTCGGCAGTCAGCTGCTTCTGAATCTGGCGCGCATCGTCGGCGTTGTCGGTGGCCACCAGCACCTTGGCATCGCTCATCGCGTGCTTCATGATGCGATCAATCGTGGTTGCTTGGCCTGCCAATCGGCCAACCAGGCGCCGAGGTGATCGCCCGCCATGGGCCGGCCGATGAAGTAGCCCCGGGCGATGTCGCAGCCGATCTCGCGCAGCAGCGTCCAGTCGTCCTCGGTCTCCACGCCTTCGGCCACCGTCTGCAGGCCCAGCCGCTGGGCGATGCCGACGCTGCCTTCCAGCATCGGCCGGATCAGTTGGTTGTGGCGTGCGCCGTGGACGAAGCCGCGGTCGATCTTCAGCTCGGTGAACGGCACGTCGCGCAACTGCGCCAGCGACGAGTGGCCGGTGCCGAAGTCGTCGATGGACAGGCCGAAACGCTGCATGCGCAGCCGCACCAGCGTCTCGAGCGGCGCCGCCGAGATGGCCATGACGCGGCTCTCCGTCACCTCCAGCGTCAGGTCCTGCGGCGACAGTCGTCTCTGGCGCACCATTGCTCCCACCTTGCGCGCGAAGTCGGGTGCGCGCAGGTTCTCCATCGAAACGTTGACGGCCATGTGGATGTTCAGGCCATCCTCTTGCCAGCGCGCGAGTTGCGCGAGCGCCGCGCGCAGCACCCAGTCGGTCAAGGCGCCGATGGCACCGCAATCCTCGGCCAGACCGATGAAACCATCCGGGTAGACGAGTCCGTGCTCCGGATGGTTCCAGCGCAACAGTGCCTCGGTGCCGGTCAGCGCGCCAGTTCGCAGGTCGACCTTCGGCTGGTAGTGCAACACCCACTGCTCTGCCTGTTGCGCGGCCTGCAGATCGGCAGCGGTGAAGGTGGGCAGCGTGCGCTGCGGGGCGGGCGCGATCGTCGTTTGCCAGCGATCGAGCATCACGCGCAGCACCGCGCGACCGGCAGGCTTCTCCAGTGCGCCGAGGATCCGCAGCGGGCGGCCGGCGAGCAGCTTCTGCACTGCGTGGATGATGCGCGGGCCTTCGCCGCTGAGCACGATGACGCTGCCGCGGAAGTCGCTGTCGCCCAGGCGGCGCAGGAACTCCAGGCCATCGACACCAGGCATGTTCAGGTCGCAGATGACGACGTCGACGGCCGCCCGCCCCTCGCCCAGCAGCGCAAGCGCAGCGTCGGCACTTTCAGCAGTGCCGATCATCGTGTAGCCCATGCTGCGCAGCATGCGCGACTGCATGCCGAGCATGAACGGGTCGTCGTCGACGAGCAGCAATGCGGGCTGGCGGCGCTGCGCCAAGCCCATGTTCGCCAGCGCTGGCACTTCCGGCGGGCCCAGGGCCGATGGCAGCGTCGTCTCGAAGGGCGGCCAGATGTCCGGGCTCGATTCAAGCATCGCCGTTGGTCCGTCTATCGATGAACTGCTGGAGGACACGCAGTTCGCTTTCGAACGCCGTCGTCAACGGCAGCAGCGCCGCGCTGTGCGCGGTACCGCTGGCCGCCTCTTCGATGTCGGCACAGATCTGCCCGAGTCGTGCGGCGCCGATCGCGCGTGCCGCCGACTTCAACTTGTGGGCGATGCCGGCCATGCTCTGCAGCGACCCGTCCGCCTGTGCGCGTGCGAGTTCTTGCGCCGATAGTGCCGCGTTCTTGCGAAAGGCCTCCAGCACTTCCCGCATCACCTGCGGGTCGTTGCCGACGAGCTCGGCCAGCACACCGAGGTCGGCCGGCGGCGACGCGTCGCTGGCCGGTGGATCGGGCGTCGCCCCGTTCGACCGCGGCAGCGCCGGCCGCAACCAGGCGTCGATCGCGGACTTCAGCTGCGCCAGCCGCACCGGCTTGCTCAGATAACCGTCCATGCCGACCTGACGGCAGCGCATCGCCTCGTCGCGCAAGGCGTTCGCGGTCAGGGCGATGATGGGCAGGCGCGACCCGCCAGCTTCCTCGGCGCGCACCGCCGCCGCCAGCGTGTAGCCGTCCATGACCGGCATGTGCAGGTCGGTCAACAGCAGGGCGTGCCCGCCACGACGCCAATGCGCGAGGGCCTCGGCGCCGTCGCCGGCCATCTCGGCGCGATAGCCAAGCAGATCGAGCTGCTTTGCCAGCACCTTCTGGTTGATGTCGTTGTCCTCCGCAACCAGGATCAACGGCGCCGTGCCCGATCGCTGCTGCGGCTCCAAAGGTGTGGGCTGCGTGTCGCCATCCGCAGGGTCATCGCTGCCCTCGTCCGCCGGCTGGAGCCTGGCCGCGAGTGCAACACCATGCAGGAAGTCGGTGCGGCGCAGGCACTGGCCGTCCAGCCCCACCTGATCCGGCTTCTGCCAGCGTGGCTGGTGTCGCCGGCCGGCTTCGATGACGACGAAGCCCAGCGCCAACCCGGGACGCTCAAGGGCGACGGCACGGCAGGCCGCGAGAACCGGGGCGATGCCCTCCTGCGCGTCAACGACGACGACGACGCAGCGGTCGGGCTCGACGCTGCGAAGCCAGGCCACGGTCTCGCGCAGGGTCGGCACACACCGCGTGGTGCAGCCCGCATGCGTCAGGTACTCGGCAAGATCGGCGGCCTGGTCGTGTGTACCCAGCAACACGCAGGGCAGCCCGGCCAGCGGCAGCACCGCGGGCGCCTCGAGGGTCGCGTCCCCTGCCGCCGGGATGACCATCGGCAACCGTACGGTAAACGTGCTCCCCTGGTCGACCGCGCTGACAACGGCAATCTCGCCGCCCATCATCTCGACGAGGCGCTTCGAGATGCTCAGGCCCAGGCCGGTGCCGCCGAAACGCCGGGTCGTGCTGGCATCGGCCTGCGTAAACGGCGAGAACAACAGAGCCAGTGTCTCGGCGTCCATGCCGACGCCGTTGTCGCTGACCACCAGCTCCAGTGTGTCGTCGCCGGAGGCCCTGGCGATACGCCGCGCGCGCAGCGAAACCGACGCCTGGCGCGCCTGGCCGCCGCTGAACTTGACGGCGTTGCCGACGAGGTTCAGCAGCACCTGACGCAAGCGCCCGGCGTCGCCCAGCATGCGAGTCGGCAGGCTTGGATCGGTGTAGAGGCGCAGGTCCACATCTTGTCTCTCGGACACCCCGCGAAAGCTGTCGCAGACGCTTTCGACCACGGCAGTCACGTCCATCGGCGCATGATCGATCTCGAACTGCCCGGCCTCGATCTTCGAAAAATCAAGCACATCGTCGACGATGGCCAGCAAGGCATCGGCCGACTCGCGCGCCGTCCTCACCATGTCGCGCTGGCTCGACCGCAGCGGGCTCTCGCCAAGCACGTCGATCATGCCGATGACGCCGTTCATCGGCGTGCGGATCTCGTGGCTCATCGTCGCCAGGAACGCGGACTTCGCGCGATTCGCCTGCTCGGCAAGCTCACGCGCGCGCTCCAGCTCCACGGTGCGCTGGCGCACCCGCTCTTCGAGCCCGGCATTCAGCTCGAGCAGGGCCTGCTCGCTGCGGCGGCGCTCGCTGATGTCGCGTTCGATGGAAACGAAGTGCGTGACGCCCTCGCCGAAGGCAGCAACGGGTGTGATGTCGACTTCGAACCAGCGCGTCCGGCCGTCTTTGGTGTAGACCAACAGCTCGGCGTGCGCCGCCTCGGCGCGGTCGCGCGCCGCGCGAATCCGGTCCAGTTCGGCGGCGTCCGTCGCCGGGCCGTTGAGCAGGCCGGGGGACTGCCCGATCGCCTCTTCACGCGTGTAGCCGGTCAGGTGGACGAAGGCGTCGTTGACGAACACGATGCGCACGCCGTGAGGGAGTTCCGGCGCCGGCTCGCTGATGATGACGATGTCGTTCAACTGCGCGACGCTGGCCTCTAGCAGCCTCAACTGCTGGCGCGCGGCGCGGGCGGCAGTGACGTCGCGGAAGTACACCGACAGGCCGTCGCCCGACGGGTGGCAGTCGATGCCCAACCACAGCCGCCGCGGCGGGAAGAAGGCTTCGAAGCTGACGCCCGTTTCGCCGCCCATCGCCCGCCGGTACTGGTGTTCGAAGACCGTGCCCAGCGCCAAGGGATAGACCTCCCACAGGGCGCGCCCGAGCAGCGTGTCGCGCGGGCGCCCCCACAGTCGCTCGGTCTCGCGGTTGACGTAGGTGAAGCGCCAATCGCGGTCGACGGTGAAGAAGGCGTCGGTGATGCTCTCGAGCGTGTTGCTCAACCGGGACGCCAGCTTCTGCGTTTCCTGCCGCGCCAGCCTGCGCTCGGTGATGTCTTGCAGAGCGCCCTGGACCCGCACGACCCGGCCGTCCGCATCGCGCACCGCCTCGCCCATCGTGCGCGCCCAGAAGCGGCGCCCGCTGCTCGATGTCTTCTCGACCTCCAGGTCGAACGCGGTGCCGGTTGCGACGCAGCGTTCGTAGGCATCCCGCACCACGGTGCGATATTCGGCGACAAACGTGTCCAGACTCAGATTCACCGGTGGCGAGAAGCCTGCCGGTTCATCGTGCAGGTCGGCCATGACGTCAGACCAGTACACGCGCCCGCTGGCGGTATCCTGCGTCCAACCGCCGACCTTGGCGACCCGGCCCGCCATCTCCAGCATGGCCTTGCTGTCCCGAAGCGCCTGTTGGGCGAGCCTGACGTCAGTGATGTCACGCGAGATGCCGATGACACCGATCACCTTGCCCTGCTTGTCGCGATAGGGTGCCCGTGCCGAATGGAACAGGCGCCGGCCGGGCATGCCGGTCAGCCACCTCTCGATGACCTGCGCGGTGCCGGTCGCGAACAGCGTGCGATCGCTGTCGAGCAGCGGTCGGGCCTCGGTAGCACCGAACAAGGCCGAGTCATCCTTTCCAAGAACCCAGTAGTGTCCCAACGTCCGTCATAGGAGAACGAGTTGTTGATCGTCTGGTGGCGACGGCGGTGGTGGCGTAAGTAGTTGATTTATCGGGGTTGTCTCGAACATGGTCAGGCTCAGGATCTGTAGGAGTTCGTAGAGGCTATGAGGCAGCATGGCGCGCTTTTTGACGATGGCGATCAGCACGTAGGTTGCCACCGCGATCCAGATCTGCGTCTTCACGGCGTTCTCGCTGGTGCCGAAGAACGCCTTGATGCGCAGGTGCTGCTTGATCCATTTGAAGAACAGTTCGACCTGCCAGCGCAGCCGGTACAACTCGCCCACGGTCTCAGGCGGCAGCGCAGTGTTGTTGGTCAGGAACGTGATGCGTTTCCCCTCGTCGTCCCTGATCACCACGCGGCGCAGCGCGGTGGGGTAGCCCTGCTTGGAGTAGAAGACCTCCAGCGTCACCGTCTGATCGCACAGCACCTTGGTGTTCAACCGATCCACGCGGTGCGAGTAGCGACGCTTGAAGCGCAGGCCGCGCTTGGCGCGAATCAGGAAGAAGCTGCCCGCCTCGTGCAGCGCATGCAGCCGAGCGAAGTCCATGTAGCCGCGATCCATCAGGTAAAAAGCACCCGGCTCGGGCGTGAGTGCGTCCAGCACGTTGACCTCGTGGGTCTTGCCGTCGCTGATGTGGATGAAGCTCGGGATCGAGCCGCGCACGTCCAGCAGCGTGTGCAGCTTGATCGCTGCCTTGGTGGAGCGAAACGGTGCCCACGGATAGACCGACAGGCACAGGTCGATCGTCGTCGCATCGAAGGCGTAGACCGTCTCCTTCAGGTCCAGCCCGATCGGTTCGCTGGCATACAGCGGTCGGGCAATGCCGATCAGATGCTGAGCCAGGTCGGCGTAGATCTGCCAGGGGCGCACCGCGTTGGCGTTGGCCAGGGTGTTGCGCGCCACCGGCGAACGAAATCCCAGGTGGTACAGCCGCTGGCTTTGTGTGGTCAGACACGCCTCGATGTCGCGCAACGATTCGCGAAACGTCAACTGCGCAAAGGCCATCGCGTAGAACTGGTCCAGGCACGAGAAGCTCTTGACCTTGTGCTCGCCGTCGTACCGCGCCACGCATCGCCGGAAAGTCGACAGTGGCAAATGCGCCATGACCTGCGCGAAAACGAGCTTGCCTTGATGCATCGCGCCCCCCCGCGGGGAAGCCCCGCAACGGGCCACAAGTCTGCCGCTCGAAGTTCAAATCGAGACCAGACGCCAACGGCGATTTATCGAAGTAGATCATCAACTTACCCGCGACTCGCTTGAGGACGTTGGGACACTACTGCCAAGAACCTGCTCGCAAGCCCGCCCGGCGAATTCGGCGAGGGCGTTGTTGCACAGCAGGTAGCGGCCCTCGGTGTCCTTGATATAGACCACGTCGGGCGTGCCGTCGATCACCGCCTGCAGCAGTTCTGTGCTGCGCCGCGTCGCCTGCTCGGCCCGGGCGCGGTCGCTCACGTTCACGTGCATGACCACCAAGCCGGCAAGGCGCCCGCGTTCCAGCGGAGTGGCGGCGAGCAGGAAGTGCCGATCATTGGTTGGCGAGTCGCAGGCGTACTCAAGCGAGTAGACGCCGCGCTCACCCTCCAACACCGCATGCAGCCCGGCGGCCACCGCCCCAGCCTGGGATGCATCGACGCCAGTGGCCTTGTTGCAGACATCGAGGTAGTTCCGGCCCACCCCGTGGTGGGCGTCACGCAGACCGTTCTCGTCGGCAAAGCGGCGCTAGGCCTCGTTGACGGCAACGATCACGCCTTGCGTGTCGAGCAGCGCGACATTTGCCGGCAGCGCGTCGAGCAGCGCCGTCTCGCGCGTCGCCTCCCGGAGCCTCAGCCGCTCCTGCGCGCCGCGCAGCAAGAAGGTGCGGCCGGCTTGGTTCGTTACGCTGTCGACCTCGCCGGCGGTGAGCGCCTCGATCTGCTGCTCGGTCTCGTGCAGCGTCTCGATCAGCGCGGCGATGCGCGCCCCGCGGTCCGCGTCGGCTCCGGAGAGCGTCGAATTCATGGCACTGCCTACGCCGAGGCACCAAGCCGCGGCAGATCCAGCAGCTGCATCACGGTTGCGGTGTCCCTGAGCGTGCCGACGATCCTGCGCCTTGGCGCGGGCGCCAGCTTGAGCAGCGTCGGTGTCATCGTGACGCCGTCAGCGCGAGCCCGTTCGGGCTCGCTCAAGGCATCGACAACCTCGATGCTGTGGCGCCCGGCCAGATGACTGCGACACAGTGCGTGCAGATTGGCCAGTGCGTGGGCAGAGTTCACGGCGTTGCCGGCGACGTAGAGCCTGAAGCTGAAGGTGGCGCGAACGGTCTCGGTCATGTCGGCTTGCGAACCCTTCATCAACAGCATATGGTGCCGGGCGGCCCCCAGCCGCGGTAGCGTGCGACGAGAGCGCGCAGAAGCCCGACGGCCGATGTGGTCCGCGGCGTGAAGGGGTGAAAGAGGTGATTCATGATGGGTTTGCTGCAACCAGGTCGCGTCGAGCGTCATGCATCGAACAACCCTTTATCGCACATCGCTCGCTTTGCTGTAGGAGCGTCAACCTACCTACGGCGAAAAGTGTCTGCGGTCTGGAGTGGGTTGCTGCCGTTCACAGGGCCCGGATGCCGGGCGTCAAGTTGCAAATTCAGCACAGCGCATGCTGATTTCAACCGCGCCCGATGCGCACACGGCAGTGGTGGACGACACGCTGTTGACCCCACTTGCCAAGTGGACTACCCATCAGTCGGATGAGTCGAGGGGGTCGTGGCACTCGAACTCGCAACGCAAGACCGCATGGGGCGCGGGGCGTCACGGCGCAATCGCCGCGAATGGTGGAGTGCGGCGTTCGGCGCTCCGGCAGCAACGCGTCGAGCACCATCACACGCACGCGGGCGCAAGCACTGAATCGAATCAATGCACGGTACGCGAAGCCGCCTCAGGCCGCCGCGCCCTGATCCAGCGCCCAGCGCATGTGCTCGGCGACGATCGCGCTCGCGCCCTCCATCCGCGCGCGCAACGCTTCGACGATCGCTTGCGACAAGTCCGC
>JAMLIM010000062.1 GCA_023954175.1 Rhizobacter sp. | reverse complement strand
AGAACGGGATCATGCGGTGTGCGACGGTCACGAAGACGAGTGCAACGAAGCCCCACAGGCCAAGCTGAACCGCGGCACGCGCGATGTCCTCGCGCTGCGCGGCCAATCCCCCTGCGGCGGCCCACATCGCCAGCGCACCGATCGTGCAGGCGGCGGCGACCCAGCGCGGATGGGTGCGATCGCGCGCCCGGCTCGTTCGCACCAGCCGCCACAGGCGCAGCGTGAAGATACCCCAGCCGGCGGCGACGAGGGCCAGGCCGATCGCCGCGAGCGGCGTCGACAGGTTGACGCCCGGCACGAAGATCGCCCACCCCGCAAGCGCCGCGCCGGCCGTCGGCAGCAGCGCCGAAGCGTGCATCTCCGGCTGCGCGAGCCACTTCGGGCCGGCCGTGAACAGGAAGCCGCTGAAGAAGAGCGGCATGAAGCCGAACGTGAACAGCAGCGAATGCGCGAGCACCGGCGAAACCTGCCACCGCAACGGCCAGCCGTCCAGACGCGACCACAGCACGCATGTCCACCACAGCGCACTCGCGGCAAACATCAGGCCGGCACAGAAGAACGCAAGCCGGTGCGGCGCGGCGAGCAGCCAGCGCCCGCGCCAGCGCGCGGGTTGCGGATCGCCCCTTGCGTCGGATGCGCCGCGCTCGGCGCGGCGCCCGGGATGTGTCGGCTTGTCCTGCGGCGGCTGGCTCACCGCGCCGGGCCGGTGCCTGCGGCCACCGGGTCCGCGGCACTCGCGGCGACGATCGCCGCCAGCGCGGCCTGCGCGTCGCGCGGCGCGGTCAGCAGGCGCTGCATCAGCTCGCGCACGCTGCGGATCTCGGTGCCGAACGGCAGCGCGCCGACGCCGCGGAAGAAGAGCCCGCGGTTGACCTCGCCGCGCAGCGCCGCCGCCAGATGGGTGTCGATGCAGAACTGGCCCCACGCCGGGTTGCCGTCGCGCAGCCCGCACTGCGCGAGGCAATCGAACTCGAGCTGGCAGCGCTTGGCATGCGCCTGCGCCTGCAGCCGCTCCAGCATGCGCAGGTAGGAGCGCAGCCAGGGCGTCGCCACTGCGCGCGCCGGCAGGCCGGCGACGCTCGTGAATTCGACCAGGTCCTCGTCGCGCGCCTCGGCCAGCACGCGCTTGAACTCGGCAGAAGCATCGCCCTCGACGGTGACGGCGAACGGCGTGCCGAGCTGCACCGCGGCAGCGCCGAGCGCCTGCAGCCGCGCGATGTCGGCGAAGCTGCGCACGCCGCCGGCGGCGATGACGGGCACCTCGCGCTCGACGCCTGCGGCGCGCAGCGCGGCGAGCGTCTGCGGGATGACGTTCTCGAAATCGAATCGCGGGTCGCTCAGGTCGGCCACCTTGGCCGCGCCGAGATGGCCGCCGGCAAGGCGCGGGTTCTCGATCACGATCGCATCCGGCAGGCGCTTCCTGCGCTCCCACTTCTTCAGCACGAGCGCGACGCCGCGCGCGTCGGACAGGATCGGCACGAGCATCGCGTGCGGATGGTCCTGCGCCAGCTCGGGCAGATCGAGCGGCAGGCCGGCGCCGACGACGACGGCGTCGATGCCGCACTCGAGCGCCTTCGAGACCGACGGCGCGTATTCGCCGACCGCGCGCATGACGTTGATCGCCAGCAGCCCGCGGCCGTTCGCCAGCTCGCGTGCGGCCTTGATCTCGCGCTCCAGCGCTTCGAGGTTCGCGGCATTGATTTCGGTCTTCGCCACCTCGCCGCGCAACGCGTGCGTGCGCTCCATCAGGTCGGGGTGCAGCCGGCGCAGGTCGACCGAGCTCACGGTGCCGACGCCGCCCATCGCGGCGACGCTGCCCGCAAGCCGGTGGGCCGACACGCCGACGCCCATGCCGCCCTGCACCAGCGGCAGCAGCGTCACGTCGCGCAGATGCAGCGGCGTCAAGCCGCCGCGCATCATGGTTGCGGCGAGCTCAGGGTCGATGCGGGGGAGAGGTGGATCGCGGAAGGACATGGCACGCACGGCGACGCTCACGCCACCCAGGACAGAAGACGAGGCTATTCTCGCAGCCCAGGCATGGATTTGACCGGGATCAAGCTTGACCGTGTGACCCGGCCCGCGCCGGGTCAATGCAGGACGAGCAAGGGCAATCTGGAGCGCGACAGCAACGTCTTCGCGTGCGAGCCCCACATCAGCTCACCCAGCGCGCTGCGGCCGTGCGTGACCATCACGATCATGTCGCAGCCATGCTTCGCCGCGGCGGCGAGGATCGCGTCGTCGATCTGACCGGCCTGTGTCGCGTGGGGTGTGAACGCTACGCCGGCCTCCGCGCAGCGCGCGGCGAAGGCCGACAACACGCCCTCGGCATGCGCGAAGGCAGACTTGTCATGCTTCTTGACGGCATCCAGATAGGCCATGCCGATGCCGGGCGGCGGCGTGGCGAACGGCTCGGCAATGAAGCCGGTGATGCGCGCACCGAGCTTGCGCGCCAGCTCGATGCTCGCGTCCATCGCCCGCTGCGACAGATCGCTGCCGTCGATCGGGACCAGCAGATGCTCGAACATGTTTCGCCTCCGATTGCCGGCACGGTGCCGGCACGCCGACCGACTTTAGGCGCTTCGCCGGGCGCCGCACTGTCGGCGATCAAGTCCCTGCGAAGCAGCGCTTCGCCCGGACTTGCTCATGCGCTCTGCGCCGCACTGTAGTACGAGGCGTCGATCTCGTTGAACACCGCGTCATCCGCCGCGTCGCGGTACGGCCCGGTACCGCTGTGCGTTGCGCTCGATGCCGGTACGAAGGCGCCGCTGCGCACGTCGAACACGTGCACCTCGCCGTCCTCGATCACGTAGTGCCAGCCGTGCAGCGTGAGGTGCCCGGCTTCGACCTGCTCACGCACCATCGGGTAGCCCATCAGCCGCTCGAGCTGCAGCACGACGGCGCGCTGCTCGGTGCGGCGCAGCGCCTCGGGGCACAGGCGCACCGGCAGCACGGCCTCGCGCCCGAGTTCGAGCCAGGCGGCCAGGTTCGTCGCCTGCTTCGGCGCGCCTTCGTACAACGCGCGAATGCCGCCGCAGTGGCTATGCCCGCAGACCACGATACGCGCAACATTCAGGTTCAGCACCGCGAATTCGATCGCCGCGGCCGTGCCGTGGTAGCCGGCCGACCCATCGTGCGGCGGAACGAAGGCGCCGACGTTGCGCACGATGAAGAGCTCGCCCGGTCCGGTGCCGGTGAGCAGATAGGGCACGAGGCGCGAATCCGAGCAGCCGATGAAGAGGATCGTCGGGTGCTGCCCGTCCTTCACGAGCGTCTCGAACGTGTCCTGCACGCCCGGGAAGGTGTGTTCGTGAAAGCGCTGCAGACGCACCAGCAGTTCGTCGGGCATCGCGCTTGGCTCCGGCGTCCGGGTCGCTCGGGCGCGGTCAGCCGAACCGGACTGGATCGCCCTGCCGGTCGAAGGGAAGCAGGTCGTCGATGCGGCCTTCCTTGATCGCTTCGACCATGCGCTGCAGCGGCGCTTCGGCATCGACGCTCGTCGGCGCGACGCCGGCGCGGCCGGCGAGCGCCGCGGTGAAGACGATCGCCCACGGCGGCCCGGCCTGCGCCGCTTCGGCGACGAGTGCGTCGAAGCCGGCGAGTTCATCGGGCGACTTGTCGACGCACATCAGCGGCGCGAGCTCGCCGCCCTCGCCCGCCTCGAACTGGCGGCGCTGCTCGGCGCTCGCATCGGCCGGCAGCTCGGCGCCGGCAAAGACGAACAGCAGGCGCTGCGGCTCCGGCTGGGCGCGCGCGGCCTGCAGCAGATCGTTGAAGTGCGTGATATTCATTATTTCAAGATGCCGCGGGCACGGCCCGACGAGGGTTCGCCCACGGCAGCCCTCTGGTTGACCGATCGAAGCACCACGGCGACTACTGCACCAGCGGCGTATCGGCGCTGTCGAGCTGCACGCCCTCGATCGCGGCCTCGCCGGCGAGCAGTTGCAGGTATTGCCGCAGCGCCGTGACGAAGGTCTGCTGGCGCAGCGCGAGCGCGACCGCGCCGCGCACCGATTCGAACGCCGGCATGTGACCCGCCTCGCGCGCCATGACGTCGACCACGTGCAGGCCGAAGCGGCTGTGCACGAGGCGCGGCAGGACGCCGATCTCGGGGCCGGCGAAGAGCTCGCGCGCGAACTCGGGCGCGCAGTCGTCGCGCGTCAGCCAGCCAAGGTCGCCGCCCTGCGCGCCGGAGGGGCAGTTCGACAGTTCGGCGGCGACGGCGGCGAAGCGGTCTTCCTCGCCGTCGCGGTGGCATCGCACGTCGAGCAGCGCGCCCTCGGCGCGATCACGCAACAGGCGCACGTCGACGCCGGGCGTGACGGCAAAGAGGACGTGGCGCACGTGGGCGCGGTCGCCGACGCGGTAGCTCGATTCGTGCGCGGCGTAGTGGCGCCGGCACGCTTCGTCCGAAGGCTCGGGCACGTTGACCTCGGCGGCGAGCAAGGCTTCGATCGCGGCAGTCGCCGCTTCGCTCGTCGCGCCGTCGATCGGCGCCGGGTCGTCGGCGGCGAGCAGCCCGGCGCGTTGTGCGGCCTGGCGCAGCAGTTCGGTGCACGCGCGCTGGCGCAGCACCTCGGCGGCGAGCGTCTCGCCCGGCGCGTGCAGCGCAACGCCGTTGACGCTGGCCCGGGTGGTTTCCACGGTGGCGGTCATGGGGTGCAGCTCCTTACCTGTTTCAGATGCGCGTCGGCGGCGTGTTGTGGCCAGGCGGCAGGTTCATGCGCCGCGCGCGCACGACCTGGTAGGGCCGGAACAGGTAGGCGATCGAGCCGAAGCCGCTCCAGACATGCACGAGGCGCGAGAACGGGAACAGCAGGAAGATCGTCATGCCGAGCACCATGTGCACCTTGAACGGCCAGGCCACGGCGACGAGCGGCAGCGCGTCGGGCTGGAAGGTCCAGATGCTCTGCGCCCAGGCGGCGAGGATCAGCATCTCGTGCGCATCGGCCCGGCCGGCGAACGAGAACGGCAGCGTGACGAGGCCGAGCACGAGTTGCACCCACAGGATGACGAGGATGAAGAGATCGGTGCGATGGCTCGTGAGGCGGATGCGCGGATCGAAGATGCGCCGGTGCAACAGGATCGTGAGGCCGATGAAGCAGATGAAGCCGGCGATGCCGCCCGAGACGACAGCGAATATCTGCTTGTGCGACGCGCTGATGAAGGGCTCGTACAGCCAGTGCGGCGTCAGCAGGCCGATCATGTGGCCGAAGAACAGGAACAGGATGCCGATGTGGAACAGGTTGCTGCCCCAGCGCAACTGGCCGGCGCGCAGCAGCTGCGACGAATCGCTCTTCCACGTGTACTGGTCGCGGTCGAAACGCGCGAGGCTGCCCATGAAGAAGACGGCGAGGCCGATGTAGGGGAAGACCTCGAAGAAGAAGTTGTGCAGGTAGATTTGCAAGGCGCTCATGGACGCACTCCTTGGTCCGCGCCGCGGCGGACGATTTGAATGGGTTGGGATTGACCGGACGCGCCCGGCCTGGCCTGCCCGTGCGACGAGCAGCCGTCGAACGCGAGCGGCTCGACCCAGGCCTCGTCGATCGGTTCGTCGTCGGGCACCGCGACCGGCCGCGCCGTCTCGCCGGCGAGCTCGATCAGCGCGCCGAGCACGCTCGCGTAGCGGCTCTCGCGCTTGTCGAGCGCGTTGAAGATCACGTTCAGGATGTGCGCGATCTCGGCGAGGAAGGAACGCGCCTCGCGCGGCGGCTGCGTCGAGGCGTACTCGAGCACGACCGGCAGGTGGTCGGGCATCTCGCCTTCGCCAAGGTAGAGGCCCGCCTTTTCGTAAGTCTGCGCCAGGTCGATCATCGCCGGCCCGCGGTCGCGCGAGTCGCCGTGCACATGCTCGAACAGGTGCAGCGAGGTGCTGCGCCCGCTGTCGAAGAGCTGCACGTAGTCGGCCTCGGCGTCGATCGCACTCTGGCGCGCGATGGACGACATCAGCGCCTCGATCTCGGCCAGGCGCGGCGCCGAGACCGCCTGCTCGGCGCGCAATGCATCGCGCATCTCGTCGAGATGCTCGCGCAGCGCGGCGTCGGGGTAGCTCAGCAGGCGGCCGAACACGCGCAGGGTGAGCGCCATGGAAGTGGCTTTGGAGGTGAACATCGTCATACCTCCGCCTTGATGGGAATGGTGCGCTTCTTCTCCGAGCCGAACAGGCTCGTCTCGCCGACGCCCTCCGAGCAGCCGTTGCCGAACGAGAAGCCGCAGCCGCCGCGCACGTTGAAGGTGTTCTCGGCGTATTCGCGGTGCGTGCTCGGGATCACGAAGCGGTCCTCGTAGTTGGCGATCGCCATCACGTGGTACATGTCCTCGACCTCGTGCTCGGTCAGGCCGACCTGCCGCAGCACCTCGTGATTCGTCTCGCCATCGACGTGCTTGCCGCGCTGGTAGGCGCGCATCGCGAGCATGCGCTCGAGCGCGCGCTCGACCGGCGCCGTATCGCCCGCGGTCAGCATGTTCGCGAGGTAGCGCACCGGAATGCGCAACTGCTTGACGTCGGGGATCTGCCCGTTCGTGCCGAGCTGCCCGGCGTTCGCAGCCGAGGTGATCGGCGACAGCGGCGGCACGTACCACACCATCGGCAGCGTGCGGTATTCCGGATGCAGCGGCAGCGCGACCTTCCACTGCACCGCCATCTTGTAGACCGGGCTGTTGCGGGCCGCCTCCATCCACTTGTCGGGGATGCCGTCCTTCGCCGCCTGCGCGATCACCGTCGGGTCGAACGGGTCGAGAAAGATGTCGAGCTGCGCCTGGTACAGGTCACGGTCGCGCTCGACGCTTGCCGCCTCCTGGATGCGGTCGGCGTCGTAGAGCAGCACGCCCAGATAGCGGATGCGGCCGACGCAGGTCTCGCTGCACACGGTCGGCTGGCCGGCCTCGATGCGCGGGTAGCAGAAGATGCACTTCTCGGCCTTGCCGCTCTTCCAGTTGTAGTAGATCTTCTTGTACGGGCAGCCCGAGACGCACATGCGCCAGCCGCGGCACTTGTCCTGGTCGATCAGCACGATGCCGTCTTCCTCGCGCTTGTAGATCGAGCCCGACGGGCACGACGCCACGCACGCCGGGTTCAGGCAGTGCTCGCACAGCCTGGGCAGGTACATCATGAAGGTGTTCTCGAACTCGCCGACCATCGCCTTCTGCGCCGCCTCGAAGCCGTCGAAGTTCTTGTCGGCGCTGCGCTTGGCGAACTCGCCGCCGAGGATTTCCTCCCAGTTCGGGCCCCAGACGATCTTGTCCATCTGCTTGCCGGTGATCAGGCTGCGCGGCCTTGCGGTCGGCGTCGCGTGCATCTCCGGCGCGCTTTGCAGGTGGTCGTAGTCGAAGGTGAAGGGCTCGTAGTAGTCGTCGATCTGCGGCAGGTTCGGGTTCGCGAAGATCTTCATCAGGAGCTTCCACTTGCCCCCCTGGCGCGGCTCGATCGCGCCGCTGGCCTTGCGGATCCAGCCACCGTTCCACTTGTCCTGGTTCTCCCACTCCTTCGGGTAGCCGATGCCGGGCTTGGTCTCGACGTTGTTGAACCAGGCGTACTCCATGCCCGGCCGGCTCGTCCAGACGTTCTTGCAGGTGACCGAACAGGTGTGGCAGCCGATGCACTTGTCCAGGTTCAGCACCATTGCGATCTGTGCGCGGATCTTCATGCGACCTCCTGCAGAGCCGCCTCAAAGGAGGTCAGCGCCCCCTCGGGGGGCAGCGAGCGAATGTGAGCTTGGGGGTTCATGCGTTTTCTCCCTGGGCTTGCACGAGTGCGATCCGCTCCTCGCCGACAGGCGTGTCGAGCCAGTCGATCTTGTTCATCTTGCGCACGATGACGAATTCGTCGCGGTTGGTGCCGATCGTGCCGTAGTAGTTGAAGCCGTAGCTGAGCTGCGCGTAGCCGCCGATCATGTGCGTCGGCTTCAGGACGATGCGCGTCACCGAGTTGTGGATGCCGCCGCGCACGCCGGTGATCTCGGCGCCCGGGGTGTTCACGATCTTCTCCTGTGCGTGGTACATCATCACCATGCCGGGGTTGACGCGTTGGCTCACGACCGCGCGTGCGGCGATCGCGCCGTTGACGTTGAACAGCTCGATCCAGTCGTTGTCTTCGATGCCGGCGCTCTTGGCGTCCTCCTCGCTCAGCCAGACGCACGGCCCGCCACGGCTCAGCGTGAGCATGATCAGGTTGTCGGTGTAGGTGCTGTGGATGCCCCACTTCTGGTGCGGCGTGATGAAGTTGAGCAGGATCTCCTTGTTGCCGTTGCCGCGCTGGTTGTGCATCGCGCCGGTCGCCTTCAGGTCCACCGGCGGACGGTAGGTCGACAGGCCCTCGCCGAACGCGATCATCCAGGGGTGGTCCTGGTAGAACTGCTGGCGCCCGGTCAGGGTGCGCCACGGGATCAGCTCGTGCACGTTCGTGTAGCCGGCGTTGTAGCTGACGGTCTCGCTCTCGATGCCGCTCCAGGTGGGCGATGAGATGATCTTGCGCGGCTGCGCCTGGATGTCGCGGAAGCGGATCTTCTCGTCCTCGCGATGGATCGCGAGGTGCGTGTGGTCGCGCCCGGTGATCTTGGAAAGCGCCTCCCAGGCCTTGACGGCGACGTGGCCGTTGGTCTCTGGGGCGAGCATCATCACCACCTCGCAGGCGTCGATGTCGGTCTCGATCTTGGGCATGCCGCGCGTCGCGCCGTCGTCGCGCACGTTGCCGTTCAGCTCACCGAGCTGCTTGACCTCGGTCTGCGTGTTCCAGGCGATGCCCTTGCCGCCGTTGCCGATCTTGTTCATCAGCGGCCCGAGGGCGGTGAAGCGCTTGTAGACGTTCGGGTAATCGCGCTCGACGACCATGACCTGCGGCGCCGTCTTGCCCGGGATCAGCTCGCAATCGCCGCGCTTCCAGTCGGTCACCTCGAACGGCTGACCGAGTTCGCCCGGGGTGTCGTGCATCAGCGGCGTCAGCACGACCTCGCGCTCGACGCCGAGATGGCCGACGCAGACCTCGCTGTACTTCTTCGCGAAGCCCTTGTAGATCTCCCAGTCGCTGCGGCTCTGCCACGCCGGGTCGACCGCGGTCGACAACGGGTGGATGAAGGGATGCATGTCACTCGTGTTGAGGTCGTTCTTCTCGTACCAGGTCGCGGTCGGCAGCACGATGTCGCTGTAGAGGCAGGTCGTGCTCATGCGGAAGTCGAGCGTCACGAGCAGGTCGAGCTTGCCTTCCGGCGCCTTGTCGTGCCACACCACCTCGCCCGGTCTGGCCTCCTCGGCGCCCAGGTCCTTGCCCTGCACGCCGTTGCTCGTGCCGAGCAGGTGCTTGAGGAAGTACTCATGCCCCTTGCCCGAAGAGCCGAGCAGGTTGGAGCGCCAGACGAACAGGTTGCGCGGCCAGTTCGCCGGATGGTCGGGGTCGGTGCAGCTCATCGCGAGCGTCCCGTCCTTCAGGCTCTTGACGACGTAGTCCTTGGCCTCCATGCCGGCCGCCTGCGCGTCGCGCACCACCTGCAGCGGATTGGTCTGCAGTTGCGGCGCGCTCGGCAGCCAGCCCATGCGCTCGGCGCGCACGTTGTAGTCGATCATGCTGCCGCCGTACATCGCCTTGTCGGCGAGCGGCGAGAGCACCTCGTCCATGCCGAGCTTTTCGTAGCGCCACTGGTCGGTGTGGGCGTAGAAGAAGCTCGTGCCGTTCATCTGGCGCGGTGGGCGGATCCAGTCGAGCGCGAATGCGAGCGCGGTCCAGCCGGTCTGCGGGCGCAGCTTTTCCTGGCCGACGTAGTGCGACCAGCCGCCGCCGCTCTTGCCGATGCAGCCGCACATCATCAACAGGTTGATGACGCCGCGGTAGTTCATGTCCGAGTGGTACCAGTGGTTCATCGCGGCGCCGATGATGACCATCGACTTGCCGTGCGTCTTGTGCGCGTTCTCGGCGAACTGGCGCGCGACGGTGATGAGCTGATCGCGCTTGACGCCGGTGATCGCCTCCTGCCAGGCAGGCGTGTAGGCGGCGTCGTCGTCGAAGCTCTTCGCGCCCGAACCCAGGCCGCGGTCGATGCCGTATTGCGCGGCCTGCAGGTCGAACACGGTGGCCACCATCGCGTAGCGCTCGTCGCCCTCCTTGCCGAGGCGCACGCGGACGGCCGGCACCCTGGCACGGTTGACGTCGCCCTGCTGCGCATTGGGCGTGAAGTGCGGCGACGCATTGCCGGCGAAATACGGGAACGCGACGTCGACGACCTCATGCGCCTGCCCGCCCTCCTCGAGCACCGAGAGCTTCAGCTTCACTTCGCCGTCGTGGCGCGCTTCCTTGTCCTCGAGATTCCACTTGCCGCTGTCGGCGCGGCCTTCGGGACCCCAGCGAAAACCGATCGAGCCGTTGGGCAGCACGACCTTGCCGGCGGCGTCGAAGCCGAGCGTCTTCCATTCGGCGTTGTTGGCCTGGCCGAGCTTGCCGTTGAAGTCGCTCGCGCGCACATAGCGATCGGGCACGAGCGTCTTGCTGCCGTCGGCGAGCGTCGCCTCCTTCAGCATCACGAGCATCGGCAGGTCGGTGTAGCGGCGCGCGTAGTCGTCGAAGTAGGCCGAGCGGCCGCCCGGCAGCGCCGCGCTGTCCTCGCCGAAGAAGAACTCGCGCAGCACGACGTGGCCCATCGCCATCGCAAGCGCGGCATCGGTGCCCTGCTTCGGGTGCAGCCAGATGTCCGACAGCTTGGCGACTTCCGAATAGTCGGGCGTCACTGCGACCGTCTTCGCACCCTTGTAGCGGACCTCGGTGAAGAAGTGCGCATCGGGCGTGCGCGTCTGCGGCACGTTGGAGCCCCAGGCGATGATGTAGGTCGAGTTGTACCAGTCGGCCGATTCGGGCACGTCGGTCTGCTCGCCCCAGACCTGCGGGCTCGACGGCGGCAGGTCGCAGTACCAGTCGTAGAAGCTCAGGCACACGCCGCCGATCAGCGACAGGTAGCGCGCGCCCGAGGCGTAGCTGACCATGCTCATCGCCGGGATCGGCGAGAAGCCGACGACGCGGTCCGGCCCGTACTGCTTGGCGGTGTAGACGTTGGCCGCGGCGATGATCTCGTTGACCTCGTCCCAGCTCGAGCGCACGAAGCCGCCGAGGCCGCGCACCTTCTGGTAGTCGCGCCGCTTGCCCTCGTCGGCCTGGATCGAGGCCCAGGCCTCGACCGGGCCGTGCTGCAGGCGCGCCGCACGCCAGTGCTTGAGCAGCCGGCCGCGCACCATCGGGTGCTTGACGCGGTTCGCGCTGTAGAGATACCAGCTGTAGCTCGCGCCGCGCGCGCAGCCGCGCGGCTCGTGGTTCGGCATGTCCCAGCGCGTGCGCGGGTAGTCGGTCTGCTGCGTCTCCCAGGTGACGATGCCGCCCTTGACGTAGATCTTCCACGAGCACGAGCCGGTGCAGTTCACACCGTGCGTGCTGCGCACGATCTTGTCGTGCGCCCAGCGGTTGCGGTAGGCGTCCTCCCAGGTGCGGTCTTCACCGGTGGTGACACCATGCTCGCCCGAGAAGGCTTCCTTGGGCATCGCGAAGTGGTTCAGGCGATCGAGAAAGTGGCTCATTTGAATTCCTAGTCCGTTCGCGTCAAGGGTTCTTCACGTACGCATTCTTGCGCAGGTAGAACCACCAGTTGAGTATCAGGCATAGCCCGTAGAACACCGCAAAACCATACATCGCCGCCTGCGGCGTGCCGGCCTTGATCTGTTCGCCGATGACCACGGGCGCGGCGAAGGCGCCGTAGGCCGCGACCGCAGATGTCCATCCCAGCACCGGGCCGGCCTGCTGGCTGTCGAAGATGACCCCGATCGAGCGGAAGGTCGAGCCGTTGCCGATGCCGGTGGCGGCGAACAGCACCATGAACAGCATCAGGAAGATGAAGAAGTACTCCTCGGGCGTGGCCGAGTGGTAGGCCAGCTTCATCACGTAGCCGACCGCCACCGCGGCCACCGCCATCACCACGCACACCCACTGGGTGACGATCGAGCCGCCGAGCTTGTCGGAGATCCAGCCGCCGATCGGCCGCGTCGCCGCGCCGACGAAGGGGCCGATCCAGGCATAGGCCAGCACCGGCAGTGCGTTCGGGTTCGCCTTCGTGTGCGTCATCACGCCGTTCGCGTCGGGCACGTGGACGACGTCGAAGATGACCTTCATCGCCAGCGGCAGCGCCATCGAAAAGCCGATGAACGAGCCGAAGGTGACGATGTACAGGACCGTCATGCCCCAGGTGTGCTTGTTGCGGAAGATCTGGAACTGCTTGGCGACGCCCTCCTTCATCGGGCCGAAGGCGGCCAGCTTCATCACCGCCAGCATGAGCATGATGTCGAGCGGAATCGCGACCCAGACGTTGAGCAGCCCGAGGCCCGTCGGCGCCGGCAGGTACAGCCAGAGCATGAAGATCGACGGCACGAACGCGAGCGTGTAGAGGTAGGTGATCTTCGAGAAGGCCACCAGCACATTGCCGGTGGCGGGCGAGATCGTCTTCAGGTTGTTCATGCCGAACCAGCACAGGATCGACAGCGGCACGAGCGACAGCACCCAGGCAAAGCCGGAGTTCTGGATCCACGTCAAGGTGCCGGCTTCGATCTTGCCGAAGATCCAGCCGCTCTCCTTGAGCAGCGTTTCCGGGTTGCCGCCGAAGGCGCCGAAGATGCTCACCGTCATCACCAACGGGACGACGATCTGCATCGTCGTCACGCCGAAGTTGCCGAGGCCGGCGTTGAGGCCGAGTGCCGTGCCCTGCAGCCGCTTCGGGAAGAAGCCGCTGATGTTCGACATCGACGACGCGAAGTTGCCGCCGCCGACGCCGCACCACAGCGCCATCAGCTGGAAGGCCCACAGCGGCCAGTCCTTGTGCTGCAGCACGATGCCGGTGCCGATCGCCGGTGCGAGCAGCATCGCCGTCGTCAGGAAGATGACGTTGCGCCCGCCCGCCAGGCGGATCAGGAACGACGCCGGGATGCGCATCGTCGCACCGGCGATGCCGGCGATCGCGGTCAGCGTGAAGAGCTCGGCCTGGGTGAACGGGAACCCGAGGTTGAGCATCTGCACGGTGATGATGCCCCACATGCCCCAGACCGCGAAGCCGCACAGCAGCGCGGGGATCGAGATCCACAGGTTGCGGTAGGCGATGCGCTTGCCGGTCGTCTCCCAGAAGGCGTCGTCTTCCGGGCGCCAGTCGGCGACGTCCGCGCCGCCGGAGTGCGGCGGCGGTGCGCCGATCGTGCCTGCTTTGGTGCTCATGGTGTTCCTCGGTTTCTTGTGTGGATCAGCCGGCGAGGCTGAAGGCGGGCGACTTCTTGCCCATGGTTTCGGTCTTGCGCACCTCGGTCCAGTACATCCAGATCAGCGACACCCAGACCACGCCGTACATCAGCATGAAGGCGCTCGAGCGCACGCCGGTGAGGTCCATCAACGCGCCGAACATGATCGGCAGCACGAAGCCGCCCATGCCGCCGGCGAGGCCGACGATGCCGCTGACGGTGCCGATGTTGGTCGGGTATTCGTCGCTGATGTACTTGAAGACGCTCGCCTTGCCGAAGGCCCAGGCGATGCCGAGCAGGAACATCAGGAAGGTGAAGGCGTAGACGTTCAGGCCGATGTGGAAGGTCGCCGGGCCGTTGACCGTCATCACCGTGAAATCGGTCTGCGGATACGACAGCAGGAAGAGGCAGATCCAGCTCACCCACATCACCCACCAGGTGACGCTGTGCGCGCCGTACTTGTCCGACAGCCAGCCACCGAAGGCGCGCAGCACGCCCCCCGGCAGCGAGAAGCACGCCGCGAGCAGCGCCGCGATACGGATGTCGAGCCCGTACTCGCCGACGTAGTACTGCACCATCCACAGGCTCAATGCCACGTAGCCACCGAACACGATCGAGTAGTACTGGCAGTACTTCAGCACGTTCGGGTCCTTCAGCATCTTCAGCTGGTCGCTGAACTTCGTGTGGCTGGGCACGCGGTGCGCCGGATCGCTGTAGCTGAAGAACCAGAACAGCACCAGCGTGCCGAGCATCACCGCCGCGTACACGTGCGGCACCATGGTCCAGCCGAAGGCGACGACGAGCGCCGGCGCGACGAACTTGTTGACCGCCGCGCCCGAGTTGCCGGCGCCGAAGATGCCCATCGCGAAGCCCTGGCGCTCCTTCGGGAACCAGCGTGCAACGTAGGGCGTGCCGACCGAGAACGACCCGCCCGCCAGACCGACGACGAGGCCGATCATCAGGAAGTGCCAGTACTCGGTGGCGAGCGCCATGAACCAGATCGCCGGCACGGTGATCGCCATGATCACGGCCATCACGATGCGCCCGCCGTACTTGTCGGTCCAGATGCCGAGCGGGACGCGCGTGAGCGAGCCGCTCAGCACCGGCATCGCCGTCAGCAGGCCGAACTCGGTCGCGTTCAGGCCGAGCGTCTTCTTCAGCGGGATGCCGATGACGGCGAACATCATCCACACCATGAAGCACACCGTAAAGGCGAGCGTGCTGACGATCAGCACCGACAGCGCCTGTCTCTGCTTGCTCATGACAAAGCCCCTTCGTTGTTCATGCAGCGACTGTAGAAAGCCGCCTGCGCCTTGAACATCCTTCGCTGGCATCGTCCGCCGTGCCGGAAGAACGATGGCACCACGGCGCGCCATCGTTCGAAAGAACTACCTGGGGCACGCGATGCCGGGTCTTTGATGCCCGTCAATGCGCCGGCCTGAAACACGCGGGCGCCCGCGATGCCGCCCGCATCGCAGCCTTCAACCCCGCCTTCAACGCAGGCCATGCTCGCTCGCATACACGGCGGCCTGCACGCGCGAGCTCAGGCCCAGCTTGCGCAGCAGATGCTGCACATGGATCTTCACCGTCGTCTCGGCGATGCCGAGATCGCGGCCAATCTCCTTGTTGCTCGCGCCCTGCGCGATCAGGCGCAGGATCTCGAGCTCGCGCGGCGACAGCAACTGCGCCGGCGCGGCGGCGGCCGGCGCGGCGCTTGCCGTGCCCGCAGCCCGGAAGGCGGCGACGAGCTTGCCGGTCATCTCGTCGGCGATCACGTTTTCGCCGCGCATGGCGCGCCGAATCGCCGCCGCCAGCGCATCGCCCTCGATCGTCTTGAGCAGGTAGCCGCAGGCACCGCCGCGCAAGGCGGCGGCCAGGTCCTGCTCGTCCTCGCTGACGGTGAGCATCAGCACCCGCACCGCGGGCGCCGCTTCACGCAGCGCGGGAAGCACGTCGACGCCGTTCACGCCGGGCAGGTGGTTGTCGAGCAGCACCAGATCGGGCTGCAGCTGCGTGACGCGGCGCAGCGCCTCGCCGGCGTCGGCCGCGTCGCCGACGACCTCGAACTGCGCCTCGCGCGAGAGCAGCGCCGTCAGGCCGCGCCGAAAGAGCGTGTGGTCGTCGACGACGACGATGCGGATCGGCGCTTCGCTCACGCGACGGTCTCCGCGCGTTCGGGTACGGGCGGCGTCGGCTGCGCGCGCAGCGGCGGCAAGGTGAGAATGACGGACGTGCCGCGCCCCGGCGTCGACATCACCTCGAGCGTGGCGCCGATGCGCTCCGCGCGCTCGCGCATGATGCCCAGGCCGACATGCGTCTCGCGCAGCGGCTCCGCGTCGTGCGCGAAGCCGATGCCGTCGTCGCGCACCTCGAAGCGCCACTGCGGCTGCTGCTGCACGTCGAGCCAGACGCAGCCCGCCCGCGCGTGCTTGCGCACGTTGGAGAGCGCCTCCTGCACGATGTGCAGCACCTGGATCTGCCACTCGGGCGACAGCGGCAGCCCGTGCCCCTGGATCTGCAGCCTGGCCTGCACGCCGCTCTGATGCTCGAACTTGCGCAGCGTGGTCGCAAGCGCGGGCTCCATGTCCTCGGCGTTGGCGCGGGTGCGAAAGTGCACCAGCAGTTCGCGCACGTCGCCGTAGCTCTCGCGAACGCCGGCGTCGATCTCGCCGAGCACCTGCTGGATCTGCGCCGCATCGCCGCCGTCGAGGGCGTCGCGCATCAGCTGCACCTGGATCTTCAGGAACGCGAGCGACTGCGCGATCGAGTCATGCAGTTCGCGCGCGAGCAGCGTGCGCTCCTGCGACACCGCGGCCTCCATCTCGAGCGCATTCAGGCGCAGGTTCTCCATCGCGCCGGCGAGGTGGCTGGCCAGCGCCTCGAGCAGCGAGCGCTCGGGCGCCGACAACGTCAGCTCGCTGTGAAAGAACAGGTCGACCTCGCCCATCGTGCGCGCGTGCAGCCGCACCGGCACCGAAACCAGCGTCGCGAAACCGAACTTCGTGCAATGGGCAAGCGCCGGCGCCTGCGCGCGGATCGGGATCACACGCAGCTGCGACGCCGCGTCGGGCGTGCCGCAGTGGCAATCGCCGGAGTTGACGCATTGCTCGACTTCCGTCATCGCCTCCGGCAGCCCCTCGGAGGCGAGCATCAGGTAGCGCTGGTTCGCCTCGTCCGACCAGCGCACGACGGCGGCGTCCGCATGTGCGATGCGCGCGATGCGGCTGACGAAGCCGCGCGCAAGCTCGTCGAGCGTCGTCGCCCGCGCGACGAGCGCCGTCACCTCGTAGAGCGCCTGCAGCCGCTCGCGCTTTTCCTCCAGCTCGGCCGTCTTCTCGCTGACGCGCGCCTCGAGCTGGCCGTACATCGACTGCAGGTGATCGGCCATGCGGTTGAAGCCTTCGGCGAGGGTGCCGAACTCGTCGCTCGTGACCCGCTCGACGCGCGCGCCGAGGTCGCCCTCGCGAATGCGCAGCGTCGCCGCCTTGAGCCGCCCGACCGGCTCGATCACGAGCGCGAAGCCGGCGTAGACGATGACGACGGCCGCCGCGACGGCAAGCACGAGCATGCCGATCTGGCACAGGTAGAGCAGCGCCGTCCAGCGCGACATGTGCGCCTCGATCGCGGCGACGAAGGCATCGACGCCGGCGACGAAGTCCGCCGTGTCCCGTGACAAGGCGCCCGGGGCCTCGGCCCGCGCGTCAGGTCTGCCGCCGCCCTCCTGAAGCCAGCGCCGCTGGAACTGCGTCCAATGCGACTCGACTGCATCGAAACGCGCACGCACCACCGCATCCCACGGCACGAAGAGGGGGCGCTCCGGATCGCCGTCGCGCAGCAGCGCCAGGCTGCGGTCGAACTCCGCACGCTGCACGCGCATCGCGTCCGCGTCCTGCCGTTCGACCGACATCGCCATGCGCCAGGACTGCATGCGCAGCCGCCCCGCCTCGTTCACCGCCGCCGCGCCGCCGTCGAGCTGCCACGACACCCAGAGCGTCAGCGTGACCGCGATCAACGCCAGCAACAGGAACGGCACGCCGGCAAGCGTGAGCTTGCCCCCGAGGCTCCAGTGGCGGGTGCGGGACATGGTCGGACTCTAGGCTCGGAACGCCGATTTCTCTTGACGAACATCAAGACAACCGCGATCTTCACAGCTGCGGCCGGCCGATCCGCGCGTTGGCCGCGCGCCCGGTCGGCGTCGGTGACCCGGCTGCGGGCCCGGGCGCAGGCCGCAGCCAGCCTCGGTAAGATGACGGGGCCATGCGCCCTGCGCTACCGCCTCCGCCATCGATAGCCCCAACGCTGGCTGCATTGCTGGCGCGGCCGGTGTCGGCCAACGTCGCGAGCTGCGACGACGCCCATCGCCCGCACCTGACGCGCGCGATCGGGTTTCGCCTGGAGCCCGATCAGCGCCAGCTCACCGTGTTCCTCGCACAGTCGACGAGTGCTGCCGTGCTCGCCGACCTGCGCGCCAACGGCCGCATCGCGGTCGTCTTCAGCGAGCCTTCGACGCACCGCACGCTGCAGGTCAAGGGCGCCGAGGTCTTCATCGCGCCCGCGCTTGCCGACGACCTCGCCGCATTGCACGCCTACTGGCAGGCGTTCACCGAAGAGATCGGCACGCTCGGCTTCGCGCCTCGCGTCGCGCGGACGATGTTGTCCTATCCGCTCGAGGACATCGTCGGTGTGCGCTTCGCGCCGCAGACCGGCTTCGACCAGACGCCGGGGCCGCGCGCCGGCGAAGTCCTCGCCTCGGGCGCAAGCTGAATGCCCGACCGCCTGACGCTGGACGCGATCCGCGCCTGCCTCGAGGGCGCGATTCCCGGCGTCGTCGCGACTTGCGCCGCCGACGGCACGCCCAACGTCGCCTACCTGTCGCAAGTGGAGTACATCGACGCCGGGCATCTGGCGCTGTCGTTCCAGTTCTTCAACAAGACGCGCCGGAACATCCTCGCCAACCCGCAGGTGCAACTGCTCGTCATCCACCCGCTCGACGGCGCGATCTACCGCATCGACGCGCGCTACCTGCGCACCGAGACCGACGGCGCGCTGTTCGAGCGCATGAAGGCCAAGCTCGCCGGCATCGCCTCGCACACCGGGATGAGCGGCGTCTTCAAGCTGCTCGGCAGCGACGTCTACGCGGTCGACGCGATCGAACAGGTCAGGGCGCCGGAAGCCCTCGCGCCCGTCGGCGGCCCGCACCGCCTGTCGGTGCTGCGCCGCTGCACCGAGCGGCTCGGCGCCTGCGCCGATTTCGAGTCGCTCCTCGAGACGACGCTGGACATGTTGCAGGCCGAGCTCGGCATCGGCCATGCGATGCTGCTCATCCTCGACGCCGAGGGCGAGCGGCTGTACACGGTCGCGAGCCGCGGCTATGGCGAATCCGGCGCCGGCTCCGAGGTGCCGCTCGGCGAGGGCGTGATCGGCGTCGCGGCCCGCATGCGCACGCCGATCCGGATCAACCACATGACGCTCGAGACCGCCTACAGCCGCGCGATCCGCGAGCGCCTGCACGCCAGCGGCAGCGCCGCCACGCTCGAACGCGAGATCGCGCTGCCGGGGCTCGAGCAGCCGCACAGCCAGCTCGCGCTGCCCATCGCGTGCGGCGATGCGCTGCTCGGCGCGCTCTTCGTCGAGAGCACGCAGGACATGCGCTTCAGCTGGGACGACGAGGACGCCCTCGTGACGATCGCCGCGCATCTCGGCGTGCTGCTGCGCAACCTGCAGTTCGCGGTCGAGGGCGCCGAGGCGGAGCCGGCGAAGGCTCCTGCTGCTGGATCGGTGCCAAGCCGCGCGAACGCCGCGCCGCTCAAGGTTCGCTACTTCGAGGCCGACGCCAGCATCTTTCTCGACGACGACTACCTGATCAAGGGCGTCGCCGGCTCCATCCTGTGGAAGCTGCTGCGCGAGCACGCGCGCGAGGGCCGCACCGAGTTCAGCAACCGCGAGCTGCGCCTGTCGCCCGAGATCGGCCTGCCCGAGATCGGCGACAACCTCGAGGCGCGGCTGGCGCTGCTCGCGCGTCGCCTCGTCGACCGCAAGGCCTGCGTGCGCATCGAGAAGACCGGCCGCGGGCGCTTTCACCTGCGCGTCGAACGCGCCCTGCTGTTGCAGGGCGTCGCGTCGTAGCGGCCGGCGTTCCGGCTCAGGCCGGCTGCGCCGCCGCGTCCAGCCCGCGCAGCAACTTGGCGTGATCGGCCGGCGCGAGCGTGCGCCGCGCAATGTCGAGCACGCCCTGGAAGGCGGGCGCCGGCATGCCCGCGCGCATGCCGCTGAGCATCGCGAGCCGCTCGGGCGCGTTCATCGCCGGCAGGAACCAGTGCAGCGCCTTGACCATCGCCTCGGGCGGGATCGACGCCACCAGTGCGTGCTCGATCGCGACCAGTTCGGCGTCGCTGTAGTGGGCCCACAGCACCGGGTTGTGCGTCGCCTCCTCGGCATGCATGTGCTCGAAGTTCTCGGCCACGAACAGGGCGAGCGCGTGGTACAGGCGGAACAGCGCCGCGCCGCGCGCGTCGTCGCGCGCATTGGCGGCAAACGCGGCCAGGTCGCGCAGGCTGGCGATGCTCTCCAGGTGCGTCACGTGTTCGGCGGCGATGCGCGCCGCGCTGCCGGGCTGCACCCGCTCGAGCGCGGGGTGGATGAACGCGTTCTCGTCCCTGACGTGCAGTTCGCAGAGGTCCATCAGCTCGCCCACCTGCGCCAGCGCAAGGCCGACCTCCTGCGCATCGCCGGGGTCGGCGCGGCCGACGCGGGTCAGCGTGTCGCACATGAACAGGCGCAGCGCCTTGTGGATGTCGCGATAGCCGTCCCAGCGCTGGGGGGTGGCGGCGGGGGCGGCAAATTCGGAGTCGGTGGTCTTCGGCGCGGTTGTCGCGTCCTGGGTCGTGCTCGTTTCCAACATGATCAAGATTTCCTTTCATTTCCCGTCTTCGTGGCGGCGCGCTGCGCCGCCGGTCTTCGATGCGCTGCGGGCAGTGCCGCGCGGCGTGCAGGCACTGTAGAAAATCGAAGACCCAGGCGTTCGTAAATCTTTCGTCAACGATCCGTAAGAGCTTCTTAAGCCCGGATCACGCGCGGCGAAGGGCACAATGCCTGCTGCCACCAGGCACGGTCGGCACGGCCGGCGCGGCCCGCCGCGATGCTGCCGCGCCGCACGACAGGAGAATGCATGCCTCACGACTCCCGCGCGGTCGGCCGCGCGCTCACCCGCCGGCGCCGGGCCCGGCGGCCCGCTTGACGATGGGCGGGTCGGTCGCCATCGACCACCGCGACGCCGGCACGCTGGCGCGCGTCACGCTCGCCAACCCGGGCAAGCACAACGCGATCGACATCGCGATGTGGCGTGCGTTGCGCGCGATCTTCGAGCGGCTGCAGGCACTGCCCGCGGACGAGGCGCCGCGCGTCGTCGTCGTCAGCGGCGCGGGCGGCCAGTTCGCCTCGGGCGGCGACATCGTCGAATTCGTCGACTTCCGCTTCGACGAAGCGCGGCTGCACGACTTCCACGAGAACATCGTCGCCCCCGCGCTGGGCGCAATGCTCGCCTGCGACATCCCGCTCATCGCGCAGATCGATGGCGCATGCATCGGCGGCGGGCTCGAGATCGCCGCCTGCTGCGACATCCGCATCGCGGCCGAGGGCAGCCGCTTCGGCGCCCCGATCGCGAAGCTCGGCTTCCCGATGGCGCCCGGCGAGCTGAAGCTGCTGAGCGGTGTCGCGCCGGCACCGATGCTGCGCGAGATGCTGCTCGAAGCGCGCCTGTTCGACGCGGCGCGCGCCTTGCAATGCGGCCTCGTGCACGCCGTCGTCCCCGCCCAGGACCTGGCCGCGCTCGTGGCCGAGCGCGCGGCGCAGATCGAGATGCTGTCGCCCCAGGCGGCGCGCATCAACAAGCGCACGCTGCGCCAGATCGCCGCCGGCGGGCCGAGCGGGCCCGAGCGTCGCGCACATTTTGCCTACGCCGACAGCGCAGAGCACCGTGAAGGCGTGCAGGCCTTCGTCCAGAAACGAGCGCCGCGCTTCGATCGCGGCTGAATACCGATGAGCAGCAACGACAACCTCTTCGTCGCCTTGCGCGACGCCTTTCCCGCCGACCTCGACGCGACCGCGATCGAGACGATCGAGACGGCCGCTGGCGCCGGCAACGGCTTCTACACCTGGCGCGACATCGAGCGCGCCACCGCGATGATCGCCAACCTGCTGGCGTCGCTCGAGCTGCCCGCCGGCAGCCGCGTCGCGGTGCAGACCGAGAAGTCGGTCGAGGCGCTGATGCTGTATCTCGGGGTGCTGCGCGCCGGCTTCGTCTACCTGCCGCTCAACACCGCGTACCAGGCGGCGGAGATCGAATACTTCATCGGCAACGCCGAGCCGGCGGTCGTCGTCTGCGCGCCGAAGAACTTCGGCTGGATTTCGAGGATCGCATTCAAGGCCGGCACGCGCAACGTCTTCACGCTCGACGACGAGCGCGGCGGCACGCTGCTGCAGCGCGCGGCGCAGATGAGCGACGTGCACGCGCCGGCCGTGCGCCGCGGCGACGACCTCGCCGCGATCCTCTACACCTCGGGCACGACCGGCCGCAGCAAGGGCGCGATGCTGTCGCACGCCAACCTGCTGTCCAACGCGCTGACGCTGAAGGCGTACTGGCGCTGGCAGCCGGGCGACGTGCTGATCCACGCGCTGCCGATCTTTCACGTCCACGGCCTGTTCGTCGCCACCCACGGCGCGCTGCTCAACGGCAGCAAGATGATCTGGCTCTCGAAGTTCGATCCGCGCGCCGTCGTCGCGCGCCTGCCCGACGCCACCGTCTTCATGGGCGTGCCGACGCTCTACGTGCGGCTGCTCGCCGAGCCGGCGCTCACACGCGACGCCTGCCGCCACATGCGGCTCTTCATCTCGGGCTCGGCGCCGCTCCTGATCGAGACCTTCGATGCGTTTCGCGAACGCAGCGGCCACACCATCCTCGAGCGCTACGGCATGAGCGAGACCTCGATGCTGACCTCCAACCCCTGCGCGGCGAAGACGGCGAGCGGCGCGGCGGCACGGTCGGCTTCCCGCTGCCGGGCGTCGGCCTGCGCGTGCGCGACGAGCAGGGCCGGCCGGTGCGCGCCGGCGAGATCGGCGGCATCCAGGTCAAGGGGCCGAACGTCTTCAAGGGCTACTGGCGCATGCCCGACAAGACGGCGGAGGAGTTCACGACCGACCTCTGGTTCAAGACCGGCGATGTGGGCCAGGTCGACGCCGACGGCTACGTGACGATCGTCGGCCGCAGCAAGGACCTCATCATCAGCGGCGGCTACAACGTCTACCCGGCCGAGATCGAGGGCTTCCTGAACGAGATGCCGGGCGT
>JAMLIM010000061.1 GCA_023954175.1 Rhizobacter sp. | reverse complement strand
CAATCATCGAGCGCTCCTGCTGCGCGTCGAAGGTGTGGACGAGATCGAAGCCGTCGGCCTTCAGCTCCAGGTTGTACGGCGCGAGCGCGGGCGGAATCGCCGCGAGCGGCTGCTGCAGATGCAGCGTCAACTGCTTCTTGCCCAGCTGCTGCATCAGCCGCGTCTTCTCCTCGACCAGGATGATGCGGCCCTTGTTGATGACGCCGATGCGCTCGGCCATCTCCTCGGCTTCCTCGATGTAGTGCGTCGTCAGGATGATCGTCACGCCGGTCGCCTGCAGGCCGCGCACCATGTTCCACATGTCGCGGCGCAACTCGACGTCGACACCGGCCGTCGGTTCGTCGAGGAACAGGATGCGCGGCTCATGGCTCAAGGCCTTGGCGATCATCACGCGGCGCTTCATGCCGCCCGACAGCATGCGGATCTGCGCGTCCTTCTTGTCCCACAGGGAGAGCTCGCGCAGCACCTTCTCGATGTAGGCGCGATCGGGCGGCTTGCCAAACAGGCCACGGCTGAAGCTGACCGTGTTCCACACGCTTTCGAAGGCGTCGGTCGAGATCTCCTGCGGCACGAGGCCGATCGCGCTGCGGGCGGCGCGCCACTCGTTGCGGATGTCGTGGCCGTCGGCCTTCACGACGCCGCTGCTCGCGTTGACGATGCCGCAGACGATGTTGATCAGCGTCGTCTTGCCCGCGCCGTTCGGGCCGAGCAACGCGAAGATCTCGCCCGCGTGGATCTGCAGATCGACGTCGCGCAGCGCGACGAAGCCCGACTCGTAGGTCTTGCCGAGGCCACGGATGTCGATGATCGGCTGCATCCACGCATTGTGGTGCAGCCGCGCAGCGGCCGTCAGCCGCCATCAGTGCCTCGGCCGGCAGGCCTGGCGACCCAATTGCCGGCCTCGTGCTGGCGCTCCGACGTGCGGTGCGCCCCGCGCGAAGGACCTGCGGACTACGAGGCGGACTTCTTTGCCGCTTTCTTCGCCGGCTTGCGGGCCACCGGCTTGGCGGACTTTTTCGCCGCCGGCGCCTTCGGGGTCGCCTTCTTCGCCGCGGGTGCCTTCTTGGCGCCGGCCTTTTTCGGCGCGGCAGCCTTGGCCTTGGTGCGGGCGCCCTTCTTCATCGCCGCGGCTTCCTTCTCGATCGCCTTTTGCAGCGCCTTGGCCTTGCGCTCGGCACCGGTCTGCAGCGCCGCCAGCTTCTTGCCGGTGCTTCGCTTGGTGGCCTCGAGCTTCTTCTCGGCGGCGAGCACCGATTTCTGCGCCGAGGCGGTGGCCTTGGTCAGTTGCGCGCGGGCCTTCTTCACCTGCGCCTCGGCGATCTTGACCAGGCGGCCGACCTCGCGCTTGGCGTCTTCGCCTTGCTTCTCGACCTTCTTGCGCGCACGCGACATCCCCGAGGACATCGCGTCGCCAAGCGCTTCGATCTTTTGCGTCACCGCGTCGCCGACTTCCTTGGCGGCGGAACTCAAGTGCGCGCCCGCCTGGGCGAGCTCGGACTTCTTCGTGGTTTTGCGTGTGGCCATGATCTTCCCTTGTGAAGTGAACGATTGCTCGCGGCAATGCGCGCGGCCCTGCGAATGTACGCGGAGCGACATCGATGCAGAGTGAAGTCCGTCAATTGCGCATGCATTTGCTCGCTGCAGCGCTGCCGGCGCGCCCTGCAAAGCGACACGACAGCGCTTGGCGGTACGGTCGACGGCGTCTGCCGCGGGCCGTCGCGCGCGCCGGGCACCGCGTGCCCACGCCGCGCATCCTGCCCTGTGGCGGCGTCGTCGTCTTGCCGCTGACCGCGGTCTGCTCGATCGAGTCTGCCGGGCGTTTCGCGGCGACGTGCGTGCTGGCTATAGTCGAGGCTTCATTGCGTCAAACAACGTGGAGGTGGTGCATGAGTACATTGGTGGTGGTGAGCTACGACACCGAGTTCCAGGCCGAAGAGGTGCGCCTCAAGCTGCGCAAGCTGCAGAAGGACTACCTGATCGACCTCGAGGACGCGGTGGTGGCGACGAAGGATGCGAAAGGCAAGGTCAAGCTGCACCAGGCGATGAACCTGACGGGAGCCGGCGCGCTGAGCGGTGGCTTCTGGGGTGCGCTGATCGGGCTGATCTTCATGATGCCGCTGCTCGGCGCGGCGGTCGGCGCGAGCGCCGGGGCGATCTCGGGCGCGCTGACCGACCTCGGCATCGACGACGACTTCATGAAGAACCTGGCCAGCCAGATGAAGCCCGGCGGCTCGGTGCTGTTCGCGCTGGCACGTGGCGCGACGCCCGACAAGGTGCTCGAAGAACTGCAGGGCACGGGCGGCACGATCCTCAAGACCTCGCTGACGCACGAGGACGAGGCCAAGCTGCAGGCGGCGCTGAGCGCGGCCGAGCCGTAGCCGGCAGCGAGGCATCGGCAATGCGCGGCACGATCTACCTGCTGATCCTGATCGCGCTTTTCGTCGGCGTCGTCGTCTGGGCATTCGGCCGCAGGCGCAAGAAGCGGTTCGAAGCCGACGCCCGCATCCCGTTCAAGGACAAGGACTGAACGCGGCGGCGTCCGCCATGTCAGACGACGCCCATGGCCCCCCGAGCGACGGCGCCGACGCGCCCGTGACGGCCGGAGGTGTGGTTGCAGCGGTACGCGGCAGCATCGTCGACGTGCGCTTCGCCCAGGGGCACCTGCCGGCGATCCGCAGCCTGTTGCGCGCCGGCGCCGAGGACGAGATCGCGATCGAGGTGCTGTCCCAGCTCGACGACACGCGCGTGCGCGGCATCGCGCTCACGCCGACGCAGGGGCTCGCACGCGGCGCGCCTGTCAGGGACACCGGTGCGCCGTTGCAGGCGCCGGTGGGCAAGGCGATCCGCTCGCGCATGTTCGACGTCTTCGGCCGCACGATCGATGGCAAGCTGCCGCCCGCGGGTGTCGAGTGGCGATCGGTGCACCGGGAGCCGCCGCGGCTCGTCGAGCGCTCGACGGCGTCGGCGATCTTCGAGACCGGCATCAAGATGATCGACGTCCTCGTGCCGCTCGAGACCGGCGGCAAGGCGGGCCTGTTCGGCGGCGCAGGCGTCGGCAAGACGGTGCTGCTGACCGAGGTCATCCACAACATGGTCGGCAAGCACGAGGGCGTCAGCATCTTCTGCGGCATCGGCGAGCGCTGCCGCGAGGGCGAGGAGCTCTACCGCGAGATGCAGGAGGCCGGCGTCCTCGAGCACATGGTGATGCTCTTCGGCCAGATGAACGAGCCGCCCGGTGCGCGCTTTCGCGTCGGCCACGCGGCGCTGACGATGGCCGAGTACTTCCGCGACGACGAGCAGCGCGACGTGATGCTGCTGATCGACAACATCTTCCGCTTCATCCAGGCCGGCTCCGAGGTCTCTGGCCTCGTGGGGCAGATGCCTTCACGCCTCGGTTACCAGCCGACGATGGGCACCGAGTTGTCGGCCCTCGAAGAACGCATCGCGAACACCGACCGCGGCGCGATCACGTCGATCCAGGCGGTCTACGTGCCGGCCGACGATTTCACCGACCCGGCGGCGGTGCACACCTTCTCGCACCTGTCGGCGTCGATCGTGCTGTCGCGCAAGCGCGCGAGCGAGGGCCTGTTCCCGGCGATCGACCCGCTGCAATCGAACTCGAAGATGGCGGTGCCGGGCATCGTCGGCGAACGCCACTACGCGATCGCGCAGGCGACCCGGAGCACACTCGCGCAATACGCCGACCTGAAGGACATCATCGCGATGCTCGGCCTGGAGCAGCTCTCGCCCGAAGACCGCAGGGTCGTCGCCCGCGCGCGGCGCCTGGAGCGCTTCCTGACGCAGCCCTTCTTCACCACCGAGCAGTTCACCGGCATGACGGGCAAGCTCGTGAGCCTCGCCGATGCGCTCGACGGCTGCGAGCGCATCCTGCGCGACGAGTTCAAGGATCACCCCGAGAGCGCGCTCTACATGATCGGTGCGATCTCGGAGGTCAAGGCCAGGCCCGAGCCCGCCGCCCAGGCAACGGATGGCGTGACGGCAGGCGCGGCGGCATGAACCTGAAGCTGCTGCTGCCCCATCGCGTTTTCGCGAGCGTGCGCGACGTGACGCGCATCGTCGCCGAGACGCCCGAAGGCGCGTTCGGCCTGCTGCCGCGCCGGCGCGATTGCGTCAGCGCGCTCGCGCCCGGCATCCTGACCTACGAGACGCAAGCGGACGGCGAGGTCTTCATCGCCATCGACGAAGGCGTGCTCGTCAAGACCGGCGCCGAGGTGCTGGTGTCGGTGCGGCGCGCGACGCGCGGCGCCGATCTGGCCAGCCTGCGCAGCGCGGTGCGGCGCGAGTTCATGACGCTCGACGCGCAGGAGCGCAGTGCGCGTGCGGCGAGCGACAAGCTCGAGAGCGGCCTCGTCAGCCGCCTTGCGGCATTCCATCATGACTGAGCCGCGCGACCTCGCCTCCCGCGTCGGCGACAAGGCCGGCCGCAAGCTGCACGCGCGACGCAACAAGTCGCCCGGCGTCTGGTTCGGCCTCGGCATGATGGGCATCATCGGCTGGTCGGTCGTCGTGCCGACGCTGCTCGGCACGGCGCTCGGCATCTGGCTCGACGCGCGGCTCCCGGACAGCGCGCACTCGTGGACGCTCGCGCTGCTCGTCGCCGGCCTCGTGCTCGGCTGCGCGAACGCCTGGCATTGGGTTGCGAAGGAGGACCGGCGCATCCGGGAGGACGAGCCTGCAGACGAAGCCGGAGCGCCTGAATGAACTTGCAGGACCTGCCCTGGATCGAATGGGCGCTTGCCTTGCTTGCCGGCGGCATGCTCGGCCTCTTCTTCTTCGGCGGGCTGTGGTGGACGCTGCGCCGCGCGCTCGCCTCGAAGCGCCCTGCGCTGTGGGTGATGGGCAGCCTGTTGCTGCGCGTGGGCATCACCGGCGGCGGCTTCGTGCTCGTTTCGGCAGGCCAGTGGCAGCGTGTGCTGGCATGTCTGCTCGGCTTCCTGATCGCCCGCCAGGCCATCACCAGATTCAGCGCGCGTCGCACAATCAACCAACATCCGGCATGAAGGGAACCAGAATGCAGATCCAGGTCAACACCGACAAGCACATCGACGGCAGCGAGGCCGTCGCGGCGCACGTCGAGGCGGTACTCCAGCGCACGCTGCGTCATCTGCGCGATCACGTCACACGGGTCGAGGTCCACCTGAGCGACGAGAACGCCGGCAAGGGCGGCATCGACGACATGCGCTGCCTGCTCGAGGCCAGGCTCCAGCGCCTTCAGCCGGTCGCCGTGGCGCACCAGGCGGGCAGCCTCCATCAGGCGATCGACGGCGCCGCCGACAAGCTCAGGGCGGCGCTCGAGGCGACACTCGGCCGCATTGCCGACACACGGCGGCGCCGCACCGATGACGACGACAAGGCCGACGGCGACTGAAGCGTCGCCGCCCCCACCATGCGTCTCAGCCCCGACGAACTGATCTTCTGGCAATACGGCTTCGTCAAGCTCAACGCGACGATCGTCTTCACCTGGGCCTTGATGGCGGTGCTCGCGCTCGGCTCGATGCTGGTCACGCGCCGCCTGTCGAGCAGCCATGAACGTTCGCGCTGGCAGAACCTGCTCGAGATCGTCGTCACCGCCATCGTGCAGCAGATCCGCGAGGTCGGACTCGCGCAGCCGCAGAGGTACCTCGCCTTCCTCGGCACGCTGTTCCTGTTCGTCGCCGCGGCCAGCCTCGCGACGATCGTGCCGGGCTACCAGCCGCCGACGGGGTCGCTTTCGACGACCGTCGCGCTCGCCCTGTGCGTCTTCATCGCCGTGCCGCTGTTCGGCATTCGCGAGCGGGGCTTCGGCAGCTACCTGAAGTCCTACCTCGAACCGACGGCGCTGATGCTGCCGTTCAACATCATCGGCGAGATCTCGCGCACGCTCGCGCTCGCGGTGCGCCTGTTCGGCAACATGATGAGCGGCGCGATGATCATCGCCGTCCTGCTCTCGATCACGCCCTTCCTGTTCCCGATCGTGATGACCGCGCTCGGCCTGTTGACGGGCATGGTGCAGGCCTACATCTTCAGCATCCTCGGCGCCGTCTACCTCGCCGCCGCCACCCGAGCGGGCGCGCCCGCGCACGCCGCGGACGCAAACCACTGAAACCCTTGCCGGAGCTCACATGGACAGCGCCACCTTCATCGCCGTCGCCTCGATCGCCATCGCCGGCCTCACGACCGGATTCGGCTGCATGGCGCCGGCCTTCGCCGAAGGCCGCGCGGTCGCGACCGCGTTGACCGCGGTCGCGCAGCAGCCCGACGCGTCGGCGACGATCACGCGCACGCTGTTCGTCGGCCTGGCGATGATCGAGTCGACCGCGATCTACTGCTTCGTCGTCTCGATGATCCTGATCTTCGCGAACCCGTTCTGGAACGCCGCGCTCGCCAATGCGATGCCGCGCTGAGCGATGTTGATCGACTGGTTCACGGTCGGCGCGCAGGCGCTGAACTTCATCATCCTCGTGTGGCTGATGAAGCGCTTTCTCTACAAGCCGGTGCAGGACGCGATCGCCGCGCGCGAAAAGCGCATCGCAGACCAGATCGCCGCCGCACAGGCGCTGCAGGCGGACGCCGAAGCGCTCGGCAAGGATTTCCGCGATCGCAGCGCCGCCTTCGACGCCGAGCGCGCCGGGCTCCTGGCGCAGGCGACGGCCGACGCGAACGCGCAGCGCGAACGCCTGATCGACGAAGCCCGACAGGCCGCCGACGCGCTTGCCGCCAAGCGACGCGACGCGCTGCGAACCGAGGCCGGGCAGTTCAAAGAGACGATGCTCGCCGCGGCGCGCGACGAGGTGTTCGCGATCACGCGCAAGGCGCTCGCGGATCTGGCCGACGCGAGCCTCGAAGCGCGCATGGCCGACGTCTTCTGCCGCAAGCTGCGCGAGCTGACCGATCCCGCCGCCGCGGCGCTGGCCGCTGCGCTCAAAGCGGGGCCGGCCGTCGTTCGCAGCGGCATCGAGCTGCCCGAGGCGCAGCGCGCCGCGGTCCGCGCTGCGATCGCCGCGCGCTTCCCGGGCAGCGTGGCGCCGCGCTTCGAGACGGCGCAGCACGGCGCGTCAGGAATCGAACTGCGCGCCGGCGGCCACTCGCTCGCCTGGAGCGTCGACGCCTACCTCGCATCGCTCGAAGCAGCGGTATCCGAGCGGCTCGCAGCGCAGGTTGCCAATGACGTGTCGGCCGCCGCATCCCGTGAAGCGCATGCCGGTGCGACGCCGGCCGCGCCAACCGTGCCGGCATGAACGCGCAGCCGGAGGCCTGGTCCGACGCGCTGGCACGCGGCTTTGCGGCGCTGCGCGCTACGCGTGAGACGTTCACGCCCCGACTCGAGCCGCGCGAGCTCGGGACGATCACCCGGCTCGCAACCGGCATCGCGTACGTGAGCGGCCTGCCTGGCGTGGGCTACGACGAACTGCTCGAGTTCGAGGGCGGGCTCGCCGGCATCGCCTTCAATCTCGACGAGGACGAGCTCGGCGTCGTCCTGCTCGGCGAGTCCTGGCGTCTGCAGGCGGGCGACAGCGTGCGGCGCACCGGCCGCGTGATGGATGTCGGCGTCGGGCCGGCGTTGCTCGGCCGCGTAATCGACCCGCTCGGCCACGCGCTCGACGGCCTCGGGCCGGTCGCGACGGAGCGCCGCCTGGCGATCGAGCGTGTCGCGCCGCCGATCATGCAGCGCGCGCCGGTCGACGCGCCGCTGCAGACCGGGGTGAAGGTGATCGACGCGCTGATTCCGGTCGGCCGCGGCCAGCGTGAACTGATCCTCGGCGACCGTCAGACGGGCAAGACCGCGATCGCGGTCGACGCCATCCTCAACCAGCGCGATCAGGACGTCGTGTGCGTCTATTGCGCGATCGGCCAGCGCGCGTCGGCCGTGGCGCAGGTCATCGCCACGCTGCGCGAGCACGGCGCGCTCGCCTACACCGTCGTCGTCGTCAGCAAGGGCGACCAGCCGTCGGGCCTCACCTACATCACGCCGTATGCCGCGACCAGCATCGCCGAACACTTCATGGAAGCCGGCCGCGACGTGCTGATCGTCTACGACGACCTCACGCAGCATGCGCGCGCCTATCGCGAGCTTTCGCTGCTGCTGCGCCGACCGCCCGGGCGCGAGGCGTTTCCGGGCGACATCTTCTACATCCACTCGCGCCTGCTCGAGCGCTCGACACATCTGCGCCCTGAACATGGTGGTGGCTCTTTGACGGCGCTGCCGATCATCGAAACCGAGGCCCAGGACCTCTCCGCCTACATCCCGACGAATCTGATCTCGATCACCGACGGCCAGATCTACCTCTCGCCAACGCTGTTCGCGCTCGGCGTGCTGCCCGCGGTGAACGTCGGCCAGTCGGTGTCGCGCGTCGGCGGCAAGGCGCAGCGCGGCGCGTATCGCGCGGTGGCGGGCGCGCTCAAGCTCGGCTATGCGCAGTTCGAGGAACTCGAGTCGTTCTCGCGCTTCGGCGCCCGCCTCGACGACGACGCGCACCAGACGCTTGCCCGCGGCGAGCGCATTCGCGCCTGCCTGAAGCAACCGCAGTCCGAACCGGTGACGGTGCCGGCGCAGATCGCGGTGCTGCTCGCGCTGAGCGCTGGCTTGTTCGACCGCGTGCCGCTGGCGCGCATGGCCGACGCCGAGCGCGCCGTGCAGGCGGCCGCATCCACGCTCGCCGCGCCGGTGCGCGCGCGGCTCGGCACGGCCGCAGCGCCGAGCGCCGAAGACCGCGCCGCGATCACCACGCTCGCCGCCGCGGCGCTTGCGCCATTCGCTTCGGCGCCGGGGCCGGCGTCATGAGCGAGACCCTCGCCGCGCTGCGCCACAAGATCACGAGCGCCGGCGAACTGCAGTCGGTCGTGCATTCGATGAAGGCGCTCGCCGCGGCCAGCATCGGCCAGTACGAGCGATCGGTCAGCGCGCTCGCCGACTACGACCGCGCGGTGTCGCTCGGCCTCGGCGAGTGCCTGCGCCAGGCGCGCGCAGCGCCGGCCCCGCCCGAGCCGCCGCCGCGCGACGACGCGAAGTGGCTGGGCGCGGTCGTGATCGGCTCCGATCAGGGGCTGGTCGGGCAGTTCAACGACGTGCTCGCCGAGCATGCGGCGGCGACGCTTGCCGCGCTGCCCGGCACGCCGCAGGTCTGGGCCGTCGGCGAGCGCATCCATGCGCGCCTCGCCGACGCCGGGCTGCAGGTCGTCGGCCACTACGGCGTGCCGAACTCGGTCGATGCGATCGCGCCGCTCGTCGGGCAGATCCAGATCGACGCCGAGACCCATCGCGCCCGGCTCGACTACACGCGCCACTACGTCTTTCACAACCGGCCGCTCGCCGGCTCGCTCTACGAGAGCGTCGGCCGGCGCATGTTGCCGCTCGACGCGAGCTGGCAGCAGACGATGGCCGCCGTCGCCTGGCCGCGCAACACACTGCCCGAGGTGTTCGGCGGCGGCGCAGCGACGCTGCGCGCACTGGTGCGCGAATACCTCTTCATCTCGCTCTTTCGGGCCTGCGCCGAATCGCTCGCGAGCGAGAACGCGAGCCGGCTGGCTGCGATGGAGCGCGCCGACCGCAACATCCGCGAGCTGCTCGACACGATGAACGGGCGCTTCCAACGGTTGCGTCAGGGAGCGATCGACGCTGAGCTCTTCGATGTCGTGGCCGGGTACGAGGCGCTGACGAAAGCATGACACGCTTGGGCCCATTGCCCGCTGCCGGTTGCCCGCTGCCTGTTGCCCACTGCCGACTGCCCACGCGCAGGCGCTCGCCGGCGCAGCGGCGACGAAAGGCAGCCGGCGTGGAACCGACACCGGCGCGCGCAGTCCCTCGATAGCGCCCGCCACCGCGCGATCACGAAAGGCACAACATGACGACTACGACCCTGACGCCTGAACTCCTGGCCCGCATCGACGCCTACTGGCGCGCGGCGAACTACCTCTGCGTCGGGCAGATCTACCTGCGCGACAACCCCTTGCTCGAGCGGCCCGTCGAGCTCGGCGACGTGAAGCACCGGCTGCTCGGCCACTGGGGGACGACGCCGGGGCAGAACTTCGTCTACGCGCACCTGAACCGCGTCATCACGAAGTACGACCTCGACATGATCTACATCTCGGGGCCGGGGCACGGCGGCCCGACCGTCGTCGCCAACACCTACCTCGAGGGCACCTACAGCGAGGTCTACCCCGACGTCTCGCAGGACACCGAGGGGCTGCGCAGGCTCTTTCGCCAGTTCTCGCATCCGGGCGGCATCCCGAGCCACGCGTCGCCCGAATGCCCGGGATCGATCCACGAGGGCGGCGAGCTCGGCTACTCGCTGAGCCACGCGTTCGGCGCCGTCTTCGACAACCCCGACTTGATCGTCGCCTGCGTCGTCGGCGACGGCGAGGCCGAGACCGGGCCGCTCGCGACCGCCTGGCATTCGAACAAGTTCCTCGACCCGGTGACCGACGGCGCGGTGCTGCCGATCCTGCACCTGAACGGCTACAAGATCGCGAACCCGGCGCTGCTTGCGCGCATCACGCGCGATGAACTCACGCAGTTGATGCAGGGCTGCGGCTGGAACCCGATCTTCGTCGAAGGCCATGAGCCGGCACTCATGCACGAAGCGATGGCGACCGCACTCGACGCCGCGGTCGAGAGCATCCTGGCCATCCAGCAGCAGGCGCGTGCGACGCAGGATGCGTCGCGGCCGCGCTGGCCGATGATCGTCCTCGATTCGCCCAAGGGCTGGACCGGCCCGCGCATCGTCGACGGCAAGCAGATCGAAGGCACGTTTCGCGCGCACCAGGTGCCGCTGTCGGACCCGGTCGCGCAACCCGCCCACCTCGCGCTGCTCGAGGACTGGCTCAGGAGCTACAAGCCCGAGGAGCTGTTCGATGCGACCGGCCGTCTCAAGCCCGAGATCGCCGAACTCGCGCCGCGCGGCGTGCGGCGCATGGGTGCGAATCCGCACGCCAACGGCGGCAAGCTGCTGCGCGACCTGCGAATGCCCGACTTCCGCGACCATGCGTGCGACGTCCCGGCACCCGGCGCCCCGGGCATCGGCGATACGCGCGTGCTCGGCCCCTTCCTGCGCGACATCGCCCGGCTCAATGAGGCACAGCGCAACTTCCGCGTCTTCGGCCCCGACGAAACCATCTCCAACGGTCTGGCCGCGATGTTCGAGGTGACGGCGCGGCAATGGAACGCGGCAACGCTGCCGAACGACGAGTTCCTCGCCCCGAGCGGGCGCGTGATGGAGATGCTCAGCGAGCACCAGTGCGAAGGCTGGCTGGAGGGCTATCTGCTGACCGGGCGGCATGGCCTCTTCAACTGCTACGAGGCGTTCATCCACATCATCGATTCGATGTTCAACCAGCACGCCAAGTGGCTCAAGGTGACGCTCGATATCCCGTGGCGACGCAAGATCGCATCGCTGAACTACCTGCTCGCGTCGCACGTCTGGCGCCAGGATCACAACGGCTTCTCGCACCAGGACCCGGGCTTCATCGACCATGTGGTGAACAAGAAGGCCGAGATCGTCCGCGTCTACCTGCCGCCGGATGCGAACTGCCTGCTCTCCGTGATGGATCATTGCCTGCGCAGCCGGCACTGCGTCAACGTCGTCGTTGCCGGCAAGCACCCGGCGCCGCAGTGGCTCGCGATGGACGCCGCGATCCTGCACTGCACCAAGGGCATCGGCATCTGGGACTGGGCGAGCAACAACGGCGACGCCGAACCCGACGTCGTCATGGCGTGCTGCGGCGACGTGCCGACGCTCGAGACGCTGGCCGCCGTGTCCATCCTGCGCGAGCACCTGCCCGAGCTGAAGGTGCGCGTCGTCAACGTCGTCGACCTGATGCGCCTGCAGCCGGCGAGCGAGCACCCGAACGGCCTCGCCGACGCCGATTTCGACGCCCTCTTCACACGCAACAAGCATGTGATCTTCGCCTTCCACGGCTACCCGTGGCTGATCCACCGCCTGACGTACCGACGCACGAACCACGACAATATCCACGTGCGCGGCTACAAGGAGGAAGGCACGATCACGACCGCGTTCGACATGACGGTGCTCAACGACCTCGATCGCTTCCACCTCGTGATGGACACGATCGACCGCCTGCCGCAGACCGGCGAGCGCGGGCTCGCGCTCAAGCGCCGGCTGCAGGACAAGCTGATCGAGCACAAGCGCTACATCCGCGCGCACGGCCAGGACCTGCCCGAAATCCGCAACTGGCAGTGGAAGGCAGCGCATTGAGCACACGGCACGCCGATCGCGAGACGCTCGCCACTGCGTTCGCGCTCGCCCTCGGCGCGGCCGTCTCGCTCGGCCTGGCGCGCTTCTCTTACGCGGTGCTGCTGCCGCCGATGCGCGCCGATCTCGGCTGGAGCTACTTCACCGCCGGCGCGATGAACACCGTCAACGCTGCCGGCTATCTTGGCGGTGCACTGGCGTCGCCCGCCTTGCTTGCGCGCGTCGGCGCGCGAACGGCGCTGGTCGGCGGGAGCATCGGCGTCACGCTGCTGCTCGCGCTGCATGGCCTCACGAGTTCGGACGCGGCGCTTTACGCGCTGCGTTTTCTGACCGGCGTCGCAAGCGCCGCGGTGTTCGTTGCCGGCGGTCTGCTCGCGGCCCGGCTCGGCACGCGGCTTGCGCCGCAATCGCGCGTCACGCCGGGGCTCGTCCTCGGCTTGTACTACGGCGGCACCGGGCTTGGCATCGTTGCCAGTGCGCTGGCGCTGCCACCGCTGATCGCACTGTCGGCCTCGCAGGCCGGTCGATCCGGCTGGCAATGGGGCTGGATCGCGCTTGCCGCGCTGTCGCTTGCGGCGACCGTGCTCATCGCACGCCGCACCGCCCCCCTGCGCGACACGACGGCCGCGCCCTCGGCGCACGAGCGCTTCGACTGGCGGCCCTTCGGCTTCGGCCTGGCGGCGTATTTCATGTTCGGCCTCGGCTACATCGGCTACATGACCTTCATCATCACGCTGCTCCGGGAGCAACAGATGTCCACCGGCGCGATCGTCGCCTTCTACACGCTGCTCGGCTTCGGTGTGATGGCGTCGCCCTGGCTCTGGGCCGGCCTGCTGCAACGCCAGCGCGGCGGCAAGGCGTTGGCTGTCCTGAGCGCGCTGCTCGCGCTCGCCACCTTGCTGCCGGTGCTCTTCGGCCAGGTGCTGCCGGCCTTCGTCTCGGGGGCCTTGTTCGGTGCCGTGTTCCTGTCGGTCGTCGCCTCGACCACCGCGCTCGTGCGCCACAACCTGCCGCCAGCGGCATGGCCGGCGGGCATCAGCGCGTTCACGATCGTCTTCGCCGTCGGCCAGATCGTCGGCCCGAGCGTCGTCGGCCGTCTCGCCGACGGCGCCGGAGGCTTGCGCGCCGGGCTTGCGGCATCGGCGGCGGTGCTGGCCCTGGGTGCAGCGCTCGCCCTGCGCCAGCGCGCGCTGCCAAAGGCAGAGCCGCGCGCCCAATAAAGAGCCCCGCCGGTCAGGAGGGGCTCGAAGCTCGCTCGCGGCCCGCGTCGCGCGGGCCGGGCGGGAACCTCAGTCGGCCTTGCGGCGACGGCGTGCCACGCCGGCCACTGCAGCGAGCCCGGCGAGCATCAGCGCGTAGGTCTCGGGCTCTGGCACGGCGACGATCGAGTTGATCCAGTCGACGTTGCTGTAGACCGCGGTCGAACCCATCAGGTCGCCCCAGCTACCGCTGTTGTTGCTACTGAAGTCGCAACTCGGCGTGATGCGGCCGTCGCAGAACTGCCAGCCCCAGCTGTGCACACCTGTCACCAGCCATTCGGTGCCGTTCCAGACGAAGTCGCCGCCGCCGGAGTCGCCGCCGGTGATGAGCGATTCGATGTTGTCGCCGTTGTTGCTGGTCCAGAGGTTGCCCGTCATGCCGGCGACGATCCCCAGCGTGTTGTTGCCAGAGGTGCCACTGTCGTAGTCGGCGACGTATTCCTCGCCGTAGGTGTTGTCACCCGTGCCGTCCCAGGCATCGCTGAAGACCTTGGAGGTCACGTCGAAGGTGTTGTAGCCGTAGTGACCATGGCCCCACTCCGCCCAGTCCGGCCCGCCGACCCGGTCGCCCTGCGACGTCGTGCCGTAGCCCATCATCAGGACCTGCTTGCCGATCGCGCTGTTGGGGTCGAGCTTGAAGCCCTGGATGCCGACGACCGGCGCGTCGAGCTTGATGATCGCCATGTCGGCACCGGTAGCGAGCGAGCCGTTCCAGCCCGGCTTCAGGTAGGCGGCGGTGACGCCACGCGTCGCAGTGGCGACGTTGTTGTTGATGCCGAACTTGACCTCCATGATGTTGAAGTCATCCGCGCAATGGCCTGCGGTCAACACGTACTGGCCACCGGCAAGCAACGTGCCGGAGCAGATGTAGGAACCGTTGGTGATGTCACCGTCGTTATCGAACTGGAGGCGGGCGACGCCATCGAAATTGACGCCGTTGAAAGTCGATGCCGAAGTGAAACGCCAGTTCGAAGGCGCCGTGTTGTTCGACATGGCCTGCGCCGAGCCGAAGCCGACGAGCAGGGCAGCAATCGGCGCGAGCCGGAATGCGCGGGTTGCGAAAGTCATTCTGAGTCTCCTCGAAGGGTTGGTTGCGTCACGATTTTGCAATCGGCAGCGCCTTCTGGTTCATCTCACCCCCATGAACGAGGGGGGGCAATTACCTTGAGGATTCTCATCCCAGGACCGCGCGGACCCGCTGGGGATGACTGTTCGGACCGTGAAGGCTAGAAGATCCCCGCCTGCTGCAACGCGTTGACCGACACGGCCGCCAACTCGTCCACTTGCGCCGACATGTCGGACGACGCCGGTGCGGTCGCCCTTGCGCTCCAGATCACGCGGCCGCTGGCCCCGTCGACGAGCGTGCTGCTTCCCGCCATGCCGGCGCCACTCGTCGCGCCGACCGGCATCGCGACGCCGACGCCGCCACCGACCCCGCTGCGCGAGCCGCCACCCGAGGCGCCGAAGCCGCCGATGCCGAAGCTGAAGGACGGTGTCGCGCTCGGTGCCGAGTAGTCGGCCCTGAGCGAGACCTGCAACACCGAGCGCGCGCCGATCGCCTTCGCCGCTGCGCGAAGGGCGGCGGCGTTGGTCTCCGCGCCAAGTGCCGCACTTGAAGGCGTCGCGCCCGCAGGGGTCGCTCCCGCCGGCGTCGCGGCAGCAAGCCCCGGATCACTCAGCGGCTTCGCACCGAGCGCCGCGAGTCGCGCTGCGAACCGGCTTTCGCACAACAGGCGGACCGTCGTGTCCTGCGCGTCGCAGGTGACGAGCACCGTCGTGCCCTGCAGCGACTGCTTCGCGTACTGCGGGTCGACCCACTGCGCGTCGACCTGGGTCGATGCGCAGCCGGCGACGAGCAAGAGCGCCAGCACCGAGCCGACGAGCCGCACCGCAGCGCGGCGGCGAACCGATCGCGAGCGCCCGATCCTTGTCTGCGTACGATCCGATGCGTGCAGGCTGGAGAGCATGCTCATGGCGCGACAGCCGCTTCCACCGCATGTTTGCCGACCTTGGGCGGCTTGCGCGCGTCGTGGTCGGCCTGCATGCGCTTGAGCTCGAAGATGCCGTAGATGGCGGTCCCCGTCATGAGCAGCACGAGCGTGCCGCCTGTCAGGCGCTCGAGCAGGAACATGGCCTCGCGGTTGGCGACATAGGCGGTCAGGATCAGCACCGGAATCGACAGGTTGATCAGCCAGTTCACCTGGCGCGAGACCACGAAGTGCAGCGTGCCGAAGCCCGCCAGCTGATAGACCATGAACGGCACGATGGCGAGCGCCGGGATGAGTTCCGACGCACCGAGCGCGACCGGCGCAGCGCCCGGCACGATCCTGTGCAGCAGTTCGCTGTTGGCGAGCTGATGAAACAGCGTCGGCAGCGCATTGAGCAGCGACACGATGCCCATCAGCTCGAGCACCAGCGCGCCGCACCACAGGCCGACGCGCGACGCGGTGTCCGAGTTGGCGCCGGACGACTGCGCCGAGATGAACATGCCGGCGACGATGGAGGCGGCGCTCGCCAGCATCAGGAATTCGATCGTGATGCCGAAGCCGGTCGGCTCACCCGTCTTCAGCAGCAGCAGCGCGGTGAAACCCGGCACGTAGAACATCACGCGGATGACGCGGATGCTCAGGCGCGGGTCGCGCTCGGGCGGCAGCACCGGCAGTGGTTTGCCGTCGGTTCCGATGTTGCGTGCGTCGTGCGCCATGCAGTGTTCCGCCTCGTTGACATGCCCCGCGGTCGCGGGCTCGGCGAATGTTAGCGTGGAGGCGATCGCCTCATCAAGCGAGACAAGCGCGGCGTTGCGAACGCACCGCGGCGGGTGTTCAGGCGGGCGCGACGAGCTCCCTGCGCGTGACGGGCCCCTTGCCGCTGAAGCGGTCCAGGTAGAGGTAGATCACCGGCGTGATGTAGAGCGTGATCGCCTGCGAGAAGACGAGCCCGCCGACCACCGCCAGGCCGAGCGGCTGGCGCAACTCGGCGCCGGCGCCGAGGCCGAGCGCGATCGGGATCGCGCCGCACAGCGCGGCGAGCGTCGTCATCATGATCGGCCGAAAGCGCAGCACGCAGGCGTCTCGGATCGCCTGCGCGGGGGCGAGGCCGCGCTCGCGCTGGGCGTCGAGCGCGAAGTCGATCATCATGATCGCGTTCTTCTTGACGATGCCGATCAGCAGCAGGATGCCGATGGTCGCGATCAGCGTCAGGTCCTGGCCGAAGAACTGCAGCGTGAGCAGCGCACCGACCGCCGCCGACGGCAGGCCGGCCAGGATCGTCAGCGGGTGGATGTAGCTCTCGTAGAGCACGCCCAGCAGCACGTAGATGACGAGCAGCGCCGAGATGATCAGGATTGCCTGGCTCGCCTGCGAGCTCTTGAACACCGCCGCATCGCCGCCGTAGGTCGTGATGATCGACACCGGCATGCGCAACTCGTCACGGTAGCGCTCGATGCGGTCGGTCGCGTTCCCGAGCGGCACGCCGGGCGCGAGGTTGAACGACACCGTCACCGCCTGCAACTGGCCGACGTGATTGACCGCCGTCGGCCCGATCGTGCGCTCGACCGTCGCGAAGCTCGACAGCGGCACCAGCGCGCCGCTCTTGCTGCGCACGTAGATGCCGTTGAACGCGCTCTCGTCGGCCCGCGCCGCGGGCGCCACCTCCATGATCACCTGGTAGCTGTCGGCCGGCGTGTAGATGGTCGAAACCTGGCGCTCGCCGAAGGCGGAGTACAGGCTCGAGCGCACGGCGTCGATGTCGACGCCGAGCGTGTTCGCGCGATCGCGGTCGATCTTCAGGCTCGCCTGCAGGCCCTTCAGCTGCGAGTCGCTCGTCACGTCGCGAAAGAGCGGGTCGGCGCGCAGCTTGTCCTGCAGCTTCTCCGCCCAGTCATTGAGCGCATCGGCCTTGACGCTTTGCAGGATGTACTGGAACTGGCTCTTGCTCGGGCGCCCGCCGAGCTGCAGGTTCTGCACCGGCTGCGGATAGGCGGCCAGGCCGGGCACTTCGCGCAGCTTCTTGCGCAGCCCTTCGACGACCTGCTTCATCGGCGCGCGCTCACCGCGCGGCTTCAGGTTGATGAACATGCGGCCCGTGTTCTGCGAGCCGAAGCCGCCGGTGAAGGAGCTCACCGTCAGCACGTTCGGGTCCTCGCGCACGATCTCGGCCGCCCGGTCCTGCAGCGCGACCATGGCCGGAAACGAGATGTCCTCCGCCGCCTCGGTGCTCAGGCGCAACTGGCCGATGTCCTCCTCGGGGAAGAAGCCCTTCGGAATGGCGACGAACAGCCACGCGGTGGCGGCAAAGGTGGCGAGCGCGACGAGCAGCACGAACCGACGATGCTGCAGGGCCGCATCGAGCGTGCGCGTGTAGCCGGCGAGCATGGCGTTGAAGCCGCGCTCGAAGAGGCGCACCAGCGCGCCGGGCGGCGCCTGATGCGCGCTGCCCTTGACGAAGCGGCTCGCGAGCATCGGCACCAGCGTCAGCGAGACGAACGCCGAGGCTGCGATCGCGAGCGAGACGACGACCGCGAACTCGTGGAACAGGAGGCCGATCACGCCCGGCATGAAGAAGATCGGGATGAAGACGGCGACGAGCGAGCTCGAGATCGAGATGATGGTGAAACCGACCTCGCGCGAGCCCTTCAAGGCCGCCTCGAACGGCGCCATGCCTTCCTCGACGTGACGCATGATGTTCTCGAGCATCACGATCGCGTCGTCCACCACGAGGCCGACGGCGAGCGTGAGGCCGAGCAGCGAGATGTTGTCCAGGCTGTAGCCGAAGGCCCAGAGCAGCGCGATCGCCCCGAGCAGCGAGACCGGCAGCGACAGCGTCGGGATCAGCGTCGCGACGACCCGGCGCAGGAACAGGAAGATCACGAGCACGACGAGCACGATCGTTCCCATCAGCGTCAGCGACACGTCGTGCAGCGCGTTGCGGATCGACGTCGAGCGGTCGTTGACGACGGTGAGCTTGACCGACGCCGGCAGCTGCGATTCGAACTCCGGCACCGCGGCGCGCACGGCGTCGACCACCTTCACCGTGTTCGCATCCGGCTGGCGCAGCACACCGAGCGAGATCGAGGTCTCGCCGTTCAGCGTGGCGCGCGTCTTCACCGTCTCGAAGCTGTCCTCCACCGTGGCGACGTCGCGCAGGCGCACCTCGCTGCCGCCGCGGCTGGCGACGATCAGGTCGGCGAATTCGGCCGCATTGCGCAGCTGGCGGTTCGCCTGCAGCGTCAGCGTCTGGCGGCTGCCGTCGAGCGTGCCGACCGGAGTGTTGGCGTTTGCCGCGGACAGCGTCTTCGTGAGCTCGTCGAGGCTGATGTTGCGCGCCGCGAGCGCATCGGGATGGACCTGCACGCGCACCGCGAAGCGCTTCTGGCCGTAGACGTTGACCTGGGCCACGCCTTCGAGCGTGGAGAGCGTCGGCGCGATCAGGTGCTCGGCGTAGTCGTTCAGGTCCGACAGGTTCATCGACGGCGATTGCAGCGCGATGAACAGCACCGGCGCGTCGGCCGGGTTCACCTTGCGGTACGACGGCGGCACCGTCATGTCCTGCGGCAGCGAGCGCTGCGAGCGCAGCAGCGCGGCCTGCACGTCGACCGACGCGGCGTCGATGTCGCGCCCTTCGTCGAACTCGAGCGTGAGCGAGGTCTTGCCGAGCGTGCTGCTCGAGCTGATGACGGCCAGGCCCGGGATCGTCGCGAACTGCTTTTCCAGGGGCAGCGCGACCGAGGTCGCCATCGTCTCCGGGCTCGCGCCCGGCAGCGCGGCGAAGACGTTGATGACGGGCGTGTTGTAGCTCGGCAGCGCGGCGACCGGAATGCGGCCGTACGCGATCACGCCGGCGAGCACGATCGCGGCGTTCAGCAGCACCGTCATCACCGGACGGCGGATGAAGAGTTCGGACAGGTTCATCGACTGCTCAGGGCGAAATCCGCGCCTGCGACGCCGAGCCTTGCGGGACGGCGCCCGGCATGGCGCGCATGCCATCGGCCGCGGCCGCGCCGCGCGCAGCATCCGCACCTGACGCGTCACCCACGGCGCCGGAGGCCGCAGCGTCCACTGCACGCACGCGCACCGCGCTGCCCGGGCGCAGGTTCTGCTTGCCTTCGACGACCACGCGCGTGCCGGGCTCGATGCCGCTGACGGCCGCCCGGGTGCCCTCGGAGGCGATCAACTCGACCTCGCGCTGCGCCGCCTTGCCGTCGGCGCCGACGACGAACACCGTCTTCGCGGTCAGCCCCTGGACGATCGCCACCTGCGGAACCACGACCACGCCCGGCAGCGTGCGCACGACAAGCTGCACGTTGACGTAGGCGCCCGGCCAGAGCAACTGCTGCTTGTTGTCGAACACCGCCTTGAGCTTGACGGTGCCGGACGCCGCATCGACCGCGTTGTCGACGAACTGCAGCCGACCGGTGAGCGACGCGCGGCCGTCCGGGAGCTCGGCGTTGACCGGCGCATTGCCCGCCTTCAGCCCGGCGAGCACATCGGGCAGGTCGCGCTGCGGCAGCGTGAAGCTGACCGCGATCGGGTCGAGCTGCGTGATCGTCACGAGCGGCGGCCCGCTCGGCTGCACGTAGCTCCCGGTGAAGACGTTGATCGCGCCGGCGCGGCCCGCAGACGGCGCGACGATCCGGCTGTAGGACAGCGACACGCGCGCCGCGGCGAGGGCCGCAAGATCGGCGTTGACCGCCGCCTGCTGGGCGTCGACGAGCGTGAGGTTGGTGTCGACCGCGCTCTGCGAGACGAACTTCTGGTTCAGCAGATCACGGCTGCGGGCGAGTTGGCGCTGGGCGTCGGCGAGCGCCGCCTGGTCGCGTTCGAGCTGCGCCTGCGCCTTCGCCAGATTGGCCTCGTCGGCGCGGCTGTCGAGCGTGAACAGAAGCTCGCCGGCCTTCACGAACTGGCCTTCGGTGATGTGCACCCTGGCCATGACGCTCGCAACCTGCGGCCGGATCTCGACCGTGTTGAGCGCGCTCACCGTGCCGCTTGTCGCGAGCGTCACCGGCCAGTCGCGCCGCTCGGCGACGATGACCGAGACGCTCACCGGGCCCTCCGCGCCCCCGCCCTGCACCTTGAGGGCCACGCCGCTGCCGCCCGGTGCCGCGCCCGGGCGCGACTGCATCCACCACGCGCCGGCCCCCGCGCCCGCGGCCAGCACGACGAGGAGGCTCCAGAGTTTGAGCTTGCGCATGGAGATCAGCTGTTCAGCGGTCGCGTGCGCGCTCAGGCGGACTTCAGGGCCAGCTCGAAGTGCTCCACCACCGGCGGCGCGGCGAAGAACGGGCCGACGATCGCGCGCCACTGCGCGAAGAGCGGGCCCTGGCGAAAGCCGACCGTGTGGTCTTCGAGCGTCTCCCAGTAGACCATCAGGACGTAGCGGTCAGGCGACTCGACGCCGCGGTTGACCTTGTAGCCGCGAAAGCCCTTCGCCTGCGCGATGACGGTCTCGGCACCGGTGCGCACGGCGGCCTCGAATGCGGCGCCCTTGCCGGGCGTGATGCGGATGTCGGCGATCTCGAGAATCATCTGGCGGCTCCGGTGCTTGGCGTTCGACAAATGCACATTCTCACTTAGAGACGCGTGGCGCGCTCGCCGACTTGGCGCGCCTGCCGGGTTGCCCGCGCGCCGACGCGCAGGCTGCCGGGTTGCAAGCTCAGACGCCGAGCAGTGGCGCGAGCTCCTCCGGCCGCGCGGCGAGGTCGGCCGAACTGCCGGCGAGCACGATGACGCCCTTTTCCATCACGACCGCGAAATCGGTGTGGGCGAGCACCGCACGGTAGTTGCGGTCGACGATGAGCGTGCTGATGCCGCTCTTGCGGATGTCGCCGACGACGCGCCAGATCTCGGCCACGATCAGCGGTGCCAGGCCCTCGGTCGCCTCGTCGAGGATCACGAGGCTCGGGTTCGTCATCAGCGCGCGGCCGATCGCAAGCATTTGCTGCTCGCCGCCCGAGAGCTGCTGGCCGCCGTGGGCAAGCCGCTCGGCAAGGCGTGGGAAGGTCGCCATCACGCGCTCGAAGCTCCAGTCGCGCCGGCCGTCGGCACCGGCGCGCGCCGACATCACGAGGTTCTCGCGCACCGAAAGGTTCGGGAAGATGCCACGCCCCTCGGGCACGTAGCCGATCCCGAGGCGCGCCATGCGTTCGGGCGAGAAGCCGCTCGCGTCGCGCCCCTGCCAGTGCACCTGGCCCGACGCCGCGCGCACGTAGCCCATCAGCGTGCGGATCAGCGTCGTCTTGCCCATGCCGTTGCGGCCGAGCAGCCCGACCGCCGCCCGGGCCGGAATGCTCAGGTCGGTGCCACGCAGGATGTGGCTCTCGCCGTAGAACGCGTTCACGCCCTGCGCCGAGAGCAGGGCCTGCGTCGCTTCGCTCGTGCGGGTCGTCTCAACCATGATCCTCGCCCAGGTAGGCGACCAGCACTTCGGGGTGGGTGCGGATCGCCGTCGGCGTGTCGCTCGCGATGACCTCGCCGTTGACCATCACGGTGATCTTGTCGGCGATCCGGAACACCGCGTCCATGTCGTGCTCGACGAGCAGCACCGCGTGGTGGCGCTTGAGCCCGAGCAGCAGATCGAGCATGCGCTCGGTCTCCTCCGCGCCCATGCCGGCGAGCGGCTCGTCGAGCAGCAGCACGCGCGGCTTTGTCGCCAGGCACATCGCGATCTCGAGCTGGCGCTGCTGCCCGTGGCTGAGCGAGCCCGCGGCACGGGACGCGAATTCGGTCAAGCCGGCCGCCTCGAGCGCCTCGCGCGCGACGCCACCGCTGCCCGCACAGCGCGCGGCCGGCTCCCAGATGCGCAGCGGCCGCTGCAGCGCGGCCTGCGCGCACAGGCGCGCGTTCTCGAACACCGTCAGCGTCGGGAAGATCGTCGTGCGCTGATAGCTGCGCCCGATGCCGGCACGCGCGCGGCGGGGCTGAGACCAGGCGGTGATGTCCTTGCCGGCCAGCTCGATGCGGCCGCTGCTCGCCGGCATCTCGCCCGACAGCATGTTGATCAGCGTCGACTTGCCGGCGCCGTTGGTGCCGATCACCGCATGCAGTTCGTCCGCATGCAGTTCGAGCGAGACGCCTGCAACCGCCGTGAGCCCGCCGAAATGGCGGGTCAACCCAACGGCGCGCAGCAGCGGCTCAGCCATGACGCCGCCGGCGCAACAGCGTGCTGACGCCGATCAGGCCCTTCGGAAGCCAGGCGACGAAGGCGATGATCGTCAGGCCGAGCGTCAGCTGCCAGTGCGACGCGATGGCGCCGAGCAGCGCCTCGGACTGGAAGAACTCCTTGAGCAGCGTGAACGCCGCCGCGCCGAGCACCGCGCCGCGCAGGCTGCCGATGCCGCCGAGGATGATCATGAGCAGCACCGCGCCGGACTCGTGCCACGAGAGCAGCTCCGGGTTCACCGCGCCGTCCTTCACCGCGAGCAGGAAGCCGGCGAGCCCGGCGAGCGCGCCGGCGAGCACGAACGCCGCAAGCTTGTACGGATAGGTCGGGAAGCCCGCGGCGCGCATGCGCTGCTCGTTGACGCGGATGCCGGTCAGCGCGTGTCCGAAGCGCGAGCGCGCGAGCACCGCGAGCAGCGCGTAGGTGGCGATCAGCGAGGCGGCCACGGCGTAGTACAGGGTGAGCTTGTCGTCGAGGTCGATCAGCGTGCGCCCGCCGACTTCGAGCACCGGCTTGAAGTACAGGAAGATGCCGTCGCTGCCGCCGCCGAGCTTGGTGTCGTGGAACACGAAGTACGCCATCTGCGCGAACGCGAGCGTGACCATGATGAAGTACACGCCCTTCGTGCGCAGGCTGAGCGCGCCGACGAAGAGCGCGTAGCCGGCTGCCGCCGCGATCGCCGCCGGCAGCAGCCAGATGATCGACGCGGCACCGCTGTCGCCGCTGCCGATCACCGCGACATAGGCGCCGATGCCGAGGAAGGCCGCATGGCCGAGGCTCACGAGCCCGGTCATGCCCACCAGCAGCTCGAGGCTCAGCGCGAAGATCGCGAAGATCGCGATCTTGACGACGAGGTCGTGCGTGTACGGCGTGAGCACGAGCGGCAGCGCGAGCAGCACGCCGGCCGCGACGAGCGGGGACAGCCAGGCGCGTTCCGAGGAAAGCGCCGGGCCGCCCCAAGCTTTCCTGCTCCCCTCGGGGGGCGGGCGCCGCTCGGCGGCGTCCTGGGGGCCGTCAGTACCCACGCCGCATCAGCCCTTCGGGCCGCCAGACAAGGATGATTGCCATCAGCAGGTAGACGCCGATGCCGCTGTACTCGGCGAAGAACACCTTGCCGAACGTGTCGACGAAGCCGACCAGCAGCGA